>NZ_PJKB01000003.1:0-300000 GCF_002884975.1 Akkermansia muciniphila
TATGCCCGTACATGTCCACCACGCCCCCGCGGTGGCCGAAGATGAACTCCCCGGACACTTGGTTTTCCCCGGCAAGGCGCACCATTACTCCGCCCCCGTTCAGCTTCACGTTACGGGCCGCATAGCCGTCCCGGTCCAGGACCAGCAGGCCGCCGCCCCCTACGTTGATGTCCGCCGCGTTATTCCCGTGGCCGCTGACGATCAAATCGCCTTCCCCAATCTTCCTCCACTCGTCCCCGGAGGCTCCGGTCAGCAAGGTGGTGACCGTAGCTCCCTTGTTCACCACAAAGCCAGCCGTGTTCAGGCGGCGGGAAGAATCGCCCCCGTCGCTCAGCACGTAATCACGGTTGAAGGTGAGGGAGCCCGCTCCGGTATCCACGGACCCCTGGAGCACGATCGTGCCGCCGGAGCCGTCAAAAACCAGGTTGGAACACGCGCCTATCTGCGCGTCTGTGGCCCGCGTCCCCTGAGTGGAGGTATCCCCGCGTACTCCGGAAGCCAGGCCTATGTAATCCGTGGAGATGTCTCCCTGCACGAAGGTTCCGTTCCCTTCGGCATCCGTCACGTTCCACAGAAGGTCCCCGCCCCCTTCCGACACGCTGACGGTGCGGTTGAAGCTGTCCACGTAATCGCTGGCCCACTGGTTGCCGGAACGCATCTGGCTGAACTCGCCGTAGCCGCTGCCCCCCTGGGATTGGCCAGCCCCCACCCATTCCCATTGCCCGGAATTCTCATTGAATACATAGCTGGGACTTCCACTGTCCCCGGCCAATACTCCAGTAGGCAATGGGTTGGATTCCGTGGGTTTCTTAAAATTGTACCAGAAACGGTAGGCCGGGTAGGTCTTGGCATTCTCCGGGTCCGGCTCTCCTGTTCCCGGAGCGCTGGCCTGCCCCTCAAAAACAAGGGTTCCCCCGGTCAAATAGGAATAGGCTCCGTTGACCGTGTCCTGTTTGCCGTTGCCCGTGGCAATAGCCTGGGTTCCGGACCCGGCCCGCAGCACCAGGCGCCCCTTCATGTTATCCAGGTATTCCGGATCCGTCAGGTAGGGTGCGTACTCCGCTTCCGTAACGATTTTGCTTAGCCGCTGCACACGGTAGTCATACGTGTAATTCGTCTGGTTTCCCCAGGCATTCTTGATCACCACACTGCGGTAGGCGTCATAAAACGGCGTCCCCTGCGTGGCGCCGAAGCGCTTGGTAAATGTGATGGTCTGGTTATTGTAATCATGTGATACGGTGGCGATGAAGCCGGGACCGCCCACCAGGGCGGCTTCCCCGGCATGGGCATCCGCCACGCCGTCAAAATTCATCATTTTGGGGATAGTCCCCACGTAATTGCCATCCTTGTCGTAAATGGCGACGTCTTTGGCATTCACGTCAAAAATGCCCCGGTTTTCCGCGAAATCACGGTAGGTCTGAACATCAAACGAGTCAGACATCAACCCGCCATAGGCGGGAGTGAGGAGGCAGGCCGCCCCCAACAGGCTGGAGTGATACAAATAATGTAAATGCATGGCAGAACGAGCTTGAGGTTTGAATAATTCAAATCACAAAAAACACAGGTATTCAAAATGTATTTTAAAAGTTCCTGCCGGAATTCAAAAAGGAATCACATTCCTTAAAATTTTAATTATTCTTTATTTTGTTAGAGTTCTAAAACGCTCTTTGTTTTCAACAAACAACTTTACATTCCATTTACAAGAAGAATGGGAATGCCCCACTCTTTTTGTATGACACAGAACATTTCTTCTTTTTCCTTGATTCAAATCAACAAACCTGAAATTCCCGGCTTTCCGCCCTCCCGGTTCACTCCTTCAACATACCGCAGAACTGGTAATCTGTTTAGTATTGTGAAATACCCCCGGCCTCCTATAATTAAAGGCAACCCATTTCAATATGGCAAACCACACTACCACTCAAAAACTCTGCAACTGGTTCATTCAGCAGTCAACTACAAAAGGGCGCCTGCTCACGCCCGTCAAACTGAACCACCTGGTGATTCTGGCGGACTGGTGGCACCTGCACCGGAACGGCGGCTTCCTGATCAATGAAAGGGCGGAAGCATGGACTTCAGGCCCCGTGCTCCCCTCCATCTATCACGAATACAAGGACCAGCCGCCCTACTCCGCCATTGAACATCCCAGCCGCCGCCAGCCTCCCCTGGAAGAGGAAACAGACATCATCCCTTTCCTGGAACACATCTGGAACGTGTACGGCAAATACACGGCCCAGCAGCTTGGCCGCATCAACACCGCGCCGGACTCTCCCTGGCACCAAGTGCAGGGAAGGCACGGAGAAGCGGAGCACCAGCAGATCACCAGGGAGCATGTGGAAGCCTACTTCCAGTCCCTAACCGACTGACCCGGCGGAAAAGCCGGGCAGTTCCTTTTCCCCCGCATCATTTTTTCCGCACAACCGTACATTTGAGTGAAAAAAAACTTGCAAAGAATGGCCGCTTCCGCTTTAATTCGCCCGCACCGCAAAGGTGCCCGTTACATAGCCCTATAGTGTAATCGGTAACACAGCGGATTCTGGTTCCGTATTTTGGGGTTCGAGTCCTCATAGGGCTACCATTTTAATAAAAATCCCGTCTCCAATGAGGCGGGATTTTTTCTTCTTTTGTCCTGGGCAGGAACAGTCTAGAGGGCTTATTCCCCCTACCCATCACACTCTGGTAATATTTGCAATAAACGCGCAAATGGCATCCTTGCCATCCGTCACGATAAGACGCAGCAAGGAATCCTCCCCCCTTCCGGAAACGGCAAATGGAGCGGCAAGACGCACTGTAGTAATACCCGGCTGCCCGCTGGCGGGAGTAACCGTGAATCCCGGCATGGCGCCAGGCAGCAGGTACCACTCATGATCACACTTGATTTCCAGCTCACGCTCACCGCCTTCCCGGGGGACCTTGATTGTAGCCGGAGTAATGGAGCCACTGACCCCCTTCCCATGCTGGTGCCAGGTTACTTTACCCAGGCTGCAATACTGCTCCGCATCAGGCTCGCACGCATAAAGTTCAAGATTGAGCCAGACCCGTTCAATGGAGGGATTGGGCTCCACGGAAAAAACAAGGCGGTCCGGCTTTTCTTCCGTCAGAGCGGCATAGGGAGGGATGCACACGTCCGTGGGGTCAAAACCTTCCCGCACAAGCCTGCGGCCGGATAAGGAAACGTTGGTATCAATGGCAAGCTCCACCCTGCCTCCCTCAGCCGGAATGTCCACAGCCTCCGGAGAAATGCGTTTGATCATGATGCCTGCATCATATAGCCTTTTGTCAACGACGGCTTGAACTTCACCTTCCGTCAGCTCTCCGGACGGCCCGACCTGTACCAGTCCGGCATCCCATCGTTCACGTTCCTCTTGCGTAATATGAACCGTTGCATTCCCGGTGTGCCCGGTTAATTCATTTCGGGATGCCGCAAGACTCCCGTTGATGATATTAATTTTATTCATGTTTTTTAAATCATGCGGCAGCTCCGGAAAAAATCATTCATTCCAGGACGTTGAAAACCGGGTAATTCCTCCGCAATATGGAAAGACTCGTTCCCGCACATAGGGCTATGCCAGGCCATTCCCGCGAGGCCGCGGCAACTCATGGGTTCTCCACTCCTCCGGCAATTTTTCTTTCCATCGGAAATTCCCGGAAAATCCAGAGCTGCCGCCTGGTATGGACGGCACAGGCGATATTTCTTGATAGATTTTTACCCGTCAGGGCGTTATATATAAAATATGACAAGGCTCTTTTCCCTGCTGGCCGGAATACTTCTGTTTCCCTCCCTTGCTGCGGCTGCCGCGGATAAATACAGCATCATCCCTGAACCGGCCCGGACGGAACTAAAGCAGAATACCACCAAAACGCTCAAGCTCCTTTCCGACAAGGCCGCTCCTTCCCTGGGCAGGGACGCCTACCAGCTCACCGTCACCCCGCAGGGCGTGCACCTCTCTTCCGGCGGGAAAGAGGGGCGAATCTATGGACTGGTAACCCTCCAGCAGCTCCAGGACCAGCTGGCGGCACATCCGGAGGGCATTCCCTGCGGCGTCATCAAAGACAAGCCCCGCTACCCGTGGCGCGGCCTGATGGTGGACCCCGCCCGCCACTTCATCCCTATGAAGGACCTGAAGAAATTCGTGGACATGATGGCCTACTACAAATTCAACAAGCTCCAGCTCCACCTGACGGACAACCAGGGCTGGCGCCTGCCCGTGCCCGGCTACCCCAAATTGAAAAGCATCTCTTCCAAACGGGCGGAAAGCTTTGGAGACGGCCATCCCCATGAAGGAATGTACACCAGGCAGGAGCTGAAAGACCTGGTGGCGTATTGTGCGGAGCGCGGCATCCAAGTCTTTCCTGAAATAGACGTGCCGGGCCACAACCAGGCCCTGCACGCCGCCTATCCTGAATTCTTCTGTTTCCCCCAGAAAGACATGAAAGTGCGCACAATAGCCGGCAACACCAAGGAACTGGTCTGTCCGCAAAAGCCGGAAGTGTGGAAATTCTATGCCGCCGTCTTCAAGGAGCTCAAGGACATCTTCCCCTCCGGCATTGTTCATCTGGGCGGTGACGAAGCCCCCACGGAACTCTGGAAAAAATGCCCCTTGTGCCGGGAAGCCCGCGCCAAGGCAGGCCTGAAGGACGAACAGGAGCAAATGAAGGCTTTCTTTGCAAAAATGACCTCCCTTCTCGCCAAAAACGGGCAGACGCCTCAATTCTGGTATGAAGGCAATGCCGGCATCTACCACCCGGGGGAAACGGTTTATGCATGGAGGGCGGACCAGGCGCGCAAATCCGTGGAAAAAACGAAACAGGCCGGGCTGAAGCTGATTATGGCCTCCAACGAATACTGCTACCTGGACTTTCCGCAGTTCCAGGGTCAATACAACTGGGGCTGGATGAAAACAACCACGCTGAAAAAAAGCTATGAGCTGGACCCCGCCTTCGGCAAAACCGGACGGGAAGCCGATCACATCCAGGGCGTGCACGGCGCGATATGGGGAGAGCATCTGCCCAGCCTGAAACACATCCTTTACCGTACTTACCCGCGTGCAATGGCCCTTGCGGAAGCAGGATGGTCCCCCATGGAGGCCCGCTCCTGGGAAAACTTCCAGCAAAAGGTGAAAGACCACGGCGCCTTTGTCCTCAAACGCTTCAATTACGACCTGGAGCGCACGAAGGAAAACGAACCGCCCTTCCCCTGGGAAAACAAAAAGTAATTCCGCTGTTTTTCCTTACCACATGAACCTTGCCATGATAAACTGTTTTCCGAAAAGACGTCCCGATGCTTAAACTGCTCAACATTCTGGCCTGTGCCGCGCTCTCCGTACACCTGGCGGCCGCCCAGCAGGCGGCTTACAGCGTGATTCCGGAGCCCGCCAAAACCAACCTCACCCAGGGAACGGCCAGGACGCTCAAGCTCCTTTCCGATAAAGCTTCCCCTGCCCTGGGCAAGGACGCCTACCAGCTCACTGTCACCCCGCAGGGCGTGCACCTCTCTTCCGGCGGGAAAGAGGGGCGAATCTACGGGCTCGTCACCCTCCAGCAGCTCCAGGACCAGCTGGCGGCGCATCCGGAAGGCATTCCCTGCGGAGTCATCAAGGACAAGCCGCGCTACCCGTGGCGCGGCATGATGGTGGACCCCGCCCGCCACTTCATCCCCATGAAGGACCTGAAGAAATTCGTGGATATGATGGCCTACTACAAATTCAACAAGCTCCAGCTCCACCTGACGGACGACCAGGGCTGGCGCCTGCCTGTGCCGGGCTACCCCAAACTGAAAAGCATCTCTTCCAAACGGGCGGAAAGCTTCGGTAACGGCACTCCCCACGAAGGAATGTACACCAGGCAGGAACTGAAAGACCTGGTGGCGTACTGCGCCGCGCGCGGCATTGAGGTCATCCCGGAAATAGACATGCCGGGCCACAACCAGGCGTTGGCCGCCGCCTATCCGGAATTCTTCTGCTTTCCAGACCACAACACGAAAGTCAGCACGACCGGCGGCGTAGGCTTGTACCTGGTATGCCCCCACAAACCGGAAATATGGAAATTCTATGCCGCCGTCTTTGACGAGCTCAGGGACATCTTTCCGTCCACCATGGTCCACCTGGGCGGCGACGAAGCCCCGCTGGAAAAAACCTGGGAAAAATGCCCTCTCAGCGTCAAATACCGCCAGCAGAAGGGAATGAAGGACGTCCACGAGGAACTGAAGGAATTTGAAGCGAAAATGGCCTCCATGCTCGCCGCCCGCGGCAAAAAGCCCATCTTCTGGTATGAAAAGCCGTGGGCCCAGGCCAGCGTTTACCGCAAGGGAGACACCGTCTTCACCTGGCGCATGGGCCTGACGCCCTCCACCATCACGGAAACAAAAAAGCAGGGCCTTCCCCTCATCATCGCCGCCGGGGAACACTGCTATCTGGACTACCCGCAGATTCCCGGCCAGGACAACCGGGGATGGATGCCCACCACCACGCTGGAACAAAGCTACAAGCTGGACCCCGCCTACGGCAGGCCGGAGCAGGAAACAGACCATATCATCGGCGTTCAGGCCACCATGTGGGCGGAACAGCTCTCCACCCTGAACCACCTGCTTTACCGCACCTACCCGCGCGCCTGCGCCATTGCGGAAGCGGGCTGGTCACCAATGAACGTGCGTTCCTGGGAAAACTTCCAGCGCAAGCTGGCCGATCAGCGCCAATTTGTCCTCAAGCGTTTCAACTACGATATGGAGCGCACCAAGGAAAACGAACCCCCTTTCAAATAATCCGCATTCTCTATCCATGAGCAGCACTAAATTTGTACGTCCGCACCGCCCCTCCGTAGAAGAACTGGCCCAGGGAGTCCTGGCCGGGAACCGCGCCCTGCTGGGGAGGGCCATCACCCTGATAGAAAGCAACGCCGCTAAAGACCAGGAAGCTTCCCGTGCGCTCATCTCCAAGCTCCTGCCCCATTCGGGCAACGCTGTCCGCATCGGCATCACGGGCGTTCCCGGCGCGGGCAAATCCTCCTTCATTGAAGCCTTCGGCACCTACCTGTGCAAAAAAGGCTTCAAGGTGGCCGTGCTGGCCATTGACCCGTCCTCTTCCGTTTCCCGCGGTTCCATCATGGGGGACAAAACCCGCATGGAAGAACTCTCCGGGGAGGAAAACGCCTTCATCCGCCCTTCCCCCTCCGGCGGTTCCCTGGGCGGCGTAGCCCGGAAAACGCGTGAAACCATGATCGCGTGCGAGGCCGCGGGCTTTGACATCATCCTCATTGAAACCGTCGGCGTCGGCCAGTCGGAAACCACGGTCCGTTCCATGGTGGACATCTTCATGCTCCTGCTCATCACCGGAGCCGGGGACGACCTCCAGGGCATCAAGCGCGGCATCATGGAGCTGGCGGACATCCTGGTAGTCACCAAGGACGACGGCGACAACCGCCAGCGGGCGGCGGCCCACTGCCAGGAACTGAAAATGGTGCTCCACTACCTGCAAAGCCCCACCCCCGGCTGGACGCCCTCCGTCCTCACCTGTTCCTCCCTGGAAGGGCGCGGACTGGACACCATTGAAGAAACGCTCTTTCGCTTCCGGGACAGCATGAAGGAATCCGGCTTCTGGTACAACCGCCGCCGGAACCAGTCCCTCTCATGGGTTCAGGCCCTGGTGCATGAAGCCCTGCTCACCGCCTTTGAACAGCATCCCGCCGTGGCGTCCCGCATGCCTGTTCTGGAAAACATGGTGGCGGGGGACAAGATGGACCCCGTCTCCGCCGCGCACGACCTGCTGAGCCACTTCACTTATCCCGTGCCCGGACATTGAAAAAATCCGCCAGCACCCTGGCGTACACCTCCTTCTTGAACTCCGGCAGCCACTCCAGCCTGAACTCGGAGGGGGCTATCCATTTGCAGGCGCAGAACTCCCGGTGGTCCAGGCTGGGCTCCGGGGCGTCCGCACGCAGCCGGCACAGGAAATACTCCTGTTCCTGCCCCACAAAAGGCTGCTGCCGCTTCTCGCGGACGTAATCCAGCACCTCCGGCGGATAATCGTAACGGTACCCGCCCCGGGACTCCACAAGATCATACTGGGACGGCAGGAACCCCACTTCCTCCCGAACTTCCCGCTTCACTGCCTCCGTGGCTGTTTCCCCCGGATCAATCCCCCCCTGAGGGAACTGCCAGGCCCCTTTCTGCCTAGAACGTTCGCAAACCAGCAGCTTTCCGTCCTCCCGGACCAACAGCCCCGCCACATTGGGACGATACAATCTTTCCATGCCCTCTTACCTAGCACAACGTCCCCTGCATTTCCAGCCATGTTCTTCCACAAATTTGCTACAGACATGTAAAAATGACTCGGATACAGACACTTTATTCTCCCCTCCAAACAACTCCGGATGTAAACCACCACCCCTAAGCAGGATAAAACAAAAGACACCCTCCCTGATGAATGGAATTTCCTGTTACCCGCCCGGAAAACTCTGGTAATCAAACACTAACATGCTTCCATTTTCCGAACATTGTTCTTTAGCCGCAAGTCTATTTCCTGCAAGGTGAAAACTGGCTGACTGGCCGCTCTTTTACTTTTCACGTCCCGTTAATAAAAACTGATCATGAAAACAAAAATCAATTATTTCGCTGCCATGTTGCTGGCAATGTTCGCAGGGGGAGGCATAGGTGCCCAGGGCGCGGAGCAGCCCAAAAAGGCGACAAGCCATACTATTGAATACAACCAAAAATTTCTCGGCGCTCATGGCCTGGACGAGAACGACAAGCAAGACTTTCAGGATGCTGAAAAGGGATTCATGGCAACCCTAAAGGACCCGAACATTAAAAACAAGGAGGGACGGACGGTCTTTGACATCTCTGCCTTCGACTTTACCAAGGACAAACCGGCTCCTGATACCGTGAACCCGAGTTTATGGCGCGTCTCCCAGCTTAATGCCAAAAGCGGGCTGTTCAAGGTCATGGACGGCATTTACCAAATTCGCGGGTTTGATCTTTCGAACATGACTATTATTGAAGGAAAGGAAGGCCTCATCATCATTGACCCCCTCATCTCGGAAGAAACCGCAAAAGCGGGGCTTGACCTCTACTATCGGGAAGTGGAACAGCCGGAGACGGGGAAACGTCCGGTCAAGGCAGTTGTATACACGCACTCCCATGTCGACCACTTTGGAGGGGTCAAGGGAGTAGCAACGGAGCAAGACGTCAAATCCGGTAAAACGCAGATACTGGCGCCGGAGGGATTCCTGAAAGAAGCCGTTTCCGAAAACGTCTATGCCGGCAATGCCATGGGGAGGCGCTCCACGTACATGTATGCGGCGCCCTTTAACAAGGGGCCGGAGGGTACCGTAGGCTCCGGCCTGGGAACCGCTAGCTCCAGCGGAACCATTACAGTCATTCCGCCTACTGATACAATCACCAAAACGGGTGAAACAAGAACGATAGACGGAGTGGAGATGGAATTCATGATGGCTCCCGGAACAGAAGCCCCTTCTGAAATGCTGATGTATCTCCCTCAATTCAAGGCGCTTTGCAGTGCGGAGGACGCGACCCATACCATGCATAACCTTTATACCCTGAGAGGAGCCAAGGTTCGGGACGCAAGCAACTGGTGGAAGGCTCTTGATGAAGCCATTCAGCGTTATGGAGACAAAACGGAAGTCTTATTCGCACAGCACCACTGGCCGAGATGGGGGAAAGAACGCATCAGCCAGTTCCTGGCCAAGGAACGCAACGGCTACAAATACATGCACGACCGGACGTTGAACCTGATTAACAAAGGGTATACTCCTGTAGAAATTGCGGAAATGATCAAGCTGCCGCCGGAAATAGACAAGCAATGGTACTTCCGGGGCTATTACGGTACGCTGAACCACAACGCCAAAGCCATCTATCAACGGTACATGGGCTGGTATGACGGCAACCCGGCCAACCTGTATGCCCTGCCGCCCGTGGAAGCGGCCAGGCGCTATGTGGAACTGGCGGGAGGGGCCGACAAGATGATAGACAACGCCCAAAAGGCCTTTGACAAGGGAGACTACCGCTGGACTGCCGAAGTATTAAAGCACGTGGTTTTTGCCGATCCCCAAAACAGCAAGGCAAGAAATCTGGCGTCGGACGCTCTTGAACAGCTCGGCTACCAGGCGGAATCCGGCCCCTGGCGCAATGAATTTCTCGTCGGCGCCTACGAACTGAGAAACGGCCTGCTTCAGAACCCTCTGGATCTTGTATCCAGGGATATTCTGTCCAACCTCACGCCGAAAATGCTCTTTGACTACATGGGCATCAGTCTCAATGCCGAGAAATCCAAAGGGAAAAAGCTCGCTTTCAACTGGATAGACCAAAATGGAAAACCATACGGCTTCTGGGTTGAGGACGAAGTACTGATGTACCGCGAAGGAAAACCGGTCGATCATCCTGATGCAGTAATTACCGGAGACAAGCTCAACTTCACCCTTATTGCCATGCAGGCCATGCCCTTGAAGGAAGCCCTGGACAAGAGCATGATCAAGATCGAAGGCAATACGGACAAATTCAAGGAACTGATCGGATGCATGGACAAGTTCAATGGAAACTTCAACATCATAGAACCCTGACCTTTCATTGTCTTTTTAAAAAACCGCTTTTCCCAGAATTAGGGAAAAGCGGTTTTTTGTGTATGTTCCAGAACAGGGTAAAACACGCTCTTCTGCGTTTTAGTTCCAGCTCGCCAGGACGTAGATACTCCTTTCTTGCACTTCAAGCAACCTATTTCAACCTAACTCGTTTAAAACTCACCTCCTATAGACGTAAAATCCCAATAGCCCAAACTTGATTCCGGAGCATCCGCATGCAGCCGGCACAGGAAATACTCCTGCTCCTGCCCCACAAAAGGCTGCTGCCGCTTCTCGCGGACGTAATTAATCGTAATGGTACCCGCCCCGGGACTCCACAACATCATACTAGGACGGCAGGAACTCCGCTTCCTCCCGGACTTCCCGCTTCACGGCCTCCAGAGCCGTCTCCCTTGGATCAATCCCCCCCTGGGGAAACTGCCAGGCCCCTTTTTGCCTGGAACGTTCGCAAACCAGCAGCTTTCCGTCCTCCCAGACCAACAGCCCCGCCACATTGGGACGATACACTCTTTCCATGCCTTCTTACCTAACACAGCATCCCCGGCATTTCCAGCCATGTTTCACAAAGTTAAGCATTCCCGCCAACAAGAAAAGCATCTAAAACTCATTAGAATGGATGGTGAAGAAATTATGAAAAATACGAACATTCTTTAAATCAGTCCATTTTTTACTTTAAAAGGAAGCTCATCCATGTCATACACTTTAACGCCTTTCACGGCCAAAAGGAAAGGTGAGTGGGTGGATATAGTAAACTGGCACTTGTAGAACCTGTAGAAATCTTCCAAAAAGCACGCCAACTTCTGTTGATTCTCCGCGGACAGGCTGTTCTCCGGTTCATCCAGTAAATACAAGGAATCCTCCGTAATCTTGTGGGAAAAATAATTAAGAGCGGTCTCTCCAGAGACAACCCATGAATATTATCGTTCAACTTACTGGGGACATACTGCGACTTGCTTACCTTCTTGCAAAGATTATTCTCTCTCAACTGTTCAAAATCCTCCAGAGAATTAAGCCGAAACTTTTTCTCCTGTTATCTGAATAACGTTCAAAAAGCACCTCTCTAGTATTATCAATTTCTCCGTTAATCTTGCGAACACTCAGGATATGAGCAAAAATATCGTCACTCGTGATAATACGGCTCTTGCCGGACAGGGAAGCCTTCAATTCATAATCGCAATAATCCAGATAGTCCCCCAGGAAACTAGTTTTATTGAAAAGGGACTCACATCTGAGACGAAGCTTTTCAGCAATGATATTCAAAATCGTTGTTTTCCCGCAACCATTGCCACCATAAAGAATGGTAAAGGGGGAAAATTCGATTTCCTAAACCCTTTTCAGGTAGAACCTTGAAAGGATAACAAGTGTTGAAACACGTCAATTTGATACTATCAAGATAAGACTCTCCTTCGCAACGGGTTGGAAACGAAAATGAACTTAGATACAGCATCGCATTCCTATATATGCAAAAGAGATTTCCTGTCAAACCGGTTTCCAGCAAGAAACATCCTATTCCTGTCTGATCTCAACAATATATAGAGACTCCCATATGAAGGGGATATTTCTCTAAATGCTTCAAAGATGTTTTTCCAAAAAATGATTTTTTTATAAATTAGGGAATAGATGAAACGGAAAAAGAGGAAAGTTCATCTAGACATTTGTAAGGCAAAAATAATGTTAACAGTAATTTTTTAGATTTACGTAGGGCAATATCTATTATTCCTCAAGAATCCTTACAAATGATTCTGGCAATATTCAAAATAAACAACTCCCCATGCCAAGAATAACAGCGCACAATTGAGCGGAAACTCAACACAATTCCTCCATGAAGGTTTTGTACGAAGGCATTTTCTATAAAAATAATTGGAATTAATTAATAATACGCTTTTCGTAGAACTGAGTCGCTAAGAAGATTAACTATAATATAAAAATAAATGTAATTTTATTCAATCGTTTCTATAAAAAAACTATCTCCATCTCTTTGGCTTATTATCTCATTTTTTAATTTTAAAATATCTGATTCTATATCAGTCAAAAACTTTTTGAAAAAACTGATTAAGTATTTACTAGCAACTTCTTCAATCACCTTTTCTTGCTCCTTCTTAGATTTAAAATATCTACCTTTAATTTCTTTATCATTTACATATCTACAACACTTTTCATATATTCTAGATATTTTGTCTGTCGAAAATGCCTGAGAAAAAGATCCATAAAATAATTTTGTATCAAAAAACATATCATTAATATCCAATAATGACATGTTATTAATATCAATAATTTTAGATTTAATATTTTCCAAAAACGGAATTAAACAATAATCAAAAAGAGCAATTCTATCCATTTCTAAGAGAAGTACACATATATTTCCTATTTCTCTTGATCTAACAATCCCTCTCCCAGAAATCGACTTTAATAATCTACCATAACATTTATTCTTTAATGATTCAGATAATTGTGTCATATAGAGCGCACAAAAATATTCTTGAAGTGACCTATGGGGAAATGTATATTCTACTCCATCTTTTGTTAAAACATTGATGGCAATTGTTAAGTCATTTATTACTTTATCATTTTCAAAAATTATTCCTTTAAATTTTCCCTTTATTGAGTTTAGCTTATCTTCTAATTCTGTTTGTGTAAACGAGAATTTTTCTTCAAAATAAGATACAAATGAAAAAATTTTCAAAATATAGATAAATTCATCTTTTCCTAAGCCACTTTGTTTTTCTCTAACGTATGCCATTTTAGAAATGCTATCATGGTAGGAATACAAAGCTTCAAATACTTGTCTATAAAACTCACTCCTTTTCTCTGGTATATTTGAATAAGATTGAAAAGTTAAAATATACATTGAAAGTAGCAATGGATTGCTTAAAAATGATTTATATGATTTATTTTCATCATTATGTACGGATTCAATTATTTTATCAACCAATTCTTTTTCACTAATTTGTTTCTTTATAAATTCGTCAATATCTTTATCATCTAATTTGCAAACTTCATAAACTTTAAATTTGGATAATCCTTCAATTTCAGTAAACGGTCTAGATGTTATGATATAAGAATTTAGTTTATATTTTTTAGATATATCATCTATCTCTTTCGTAATTATATCTTTTTTCATTGACGATATTTCGTCATATCCATCAAAAAACATTACGAAAATACCTTTTTTCAATAACTTTTCTATTATTTCATCATTTTTTGAAATATTCTCTGATTTAAATATTTCATTTTTAATATATGTCATTATAATATTTTTACCATTTGCATCATAATTATTGATATATCTCAATTCTATTTTTAATGGAATCTTATATTTTGATACTATTGAATCCATAAATAAATGCTTTAAAATGGTGCTTTTCCCACAGCCGGCCTGCCCTACTATTATTAATTTATCTATTTTCTCAAATAATTTTTCAATATAACGAGTTGATTCCTTATCACGAAAAGAAGATTTTTGATATAAATACGAACATGGTTTTATGAATAATGGCTGATATATTTCATAAAAATCAACAGGTTCGGATCTATGTATTAATGTCTTTGTTTTGCTATTTTTTTCATATTCATTTAACAAATAATTATATATAGTATCTGATAAAATAAATTTTACGTGTTCAATCATCTTATCTAATGTTTTTCCCACCCCTGTGGTGAGTTTTTCTCCTAAGATGCCTTTTATGAGTTGTGTAATTTCTTTCTCTTGTTCCATATGTTTTTATATTATCAAATACAGAGTTCAAATATCAATGCTATATTTCCAGTTTCCCCCATTTCTTCCTCGTGCTCCTAAAAACAACACACTTATTACAAACATGTTGAACCAAAAATCAATAACGAAACCCTTCCTACAAAGGATTCATATGACAGAAAATAAGAAAAACTTATTATATCTCCAAAATCAAAGAAGCATTAATCCATATGGAATGACGTAGGACGTAAGAAGCATCCCAGTAGATTTTCCTTCACACAGACTGATGGCTGATATTAAATAGGGCTATGAAATGTTTTCTCCTTTCCGCTGTAGCACTCTGTATTTGTGCTACGGCTCCCCTTTCCGCCCAGTCCAAGACGGGGGCTCCTGCTCAGTCTACGGATGATTACAATCAGAGCCAGTTCTGGATCGGCAATTTTCCGGAGGGGCAGTATGTGGTGCATCTCAGCCGGATTGTGGCGGTGGCGCAGCACAAGTACATTCTGGACAATGCGTGCATGGTGTATGAGGTGACGCTGGTCACCATGGGGAATACGCCCACCAAGTTTTATTATCTGGAGACGCTGGGGCAGAATTCCGGCATCAATGCCATTAAGAATGTGACCGACCGGGCAAAGGAACTCGGTTCCGGAGCCGTCAACCGGGCGACGGGAGGAAGCATTGATCCGGATACTACCGTCGCCAAGGCTTACCCGAACACGAATACCGTCGAGTTCCGCGTAGCCACTCTGGAACAACTCAACAAGATGTACGCCTCCCTGCTCAAGGCATGGCAGGACGGGAAAGGGAGGACCTTCAAGCCTTGAAGGTAGTGATGAGAGTTTAGAGAGTAGTGATTAGATTTAAAATTCGCGGACTGCAAGTCCGGATTTTTTACACTAAACTCTAATCTCTCATCACTGTTAAATGTATTTCCTCTCCATCATGTGGGCCTTCAAAGGATCCGCGGCGAAGAGGTGGGTGAGGCCGATCGCCAGGGCGTCCGCGGCATCGGATTCCGGCGTTTCTCGAAGTTCCAGCAGAGCGCGCACCATGAAGGCGACCTGCGCTTTTTGAGCGGCCCCCCGCCCCACGACGGAGAGTTTCACGCTTTTGGGAGAGTATTCCATGATCCGCAGCCCGGCTTCCGCCGCGGCGATGACCACCGCCGCCTTGGCCGCCCCCATCGTGATGGCCGTCTGGTGGGATTGGACGTAGATGATGCGTTCCACCGCCATTTCATCCGGCTCCCATTTATCAATGAGGTTGCCCAGGTGCTGCTTGATGGCAAGCAGGCAGCCGGATTGGGACACGCTGCGCGGAATGGAGAGCGTGCCGTAGTCCAGCGCACACGCCCGGCGGTGGTCGCCCTCCACCACGGCATAGCCCGTGTTGCGGATGGCCGGGTCTATGGCAAGGATGCGCATGGGATGATTGTCATTCCCGCATGGAGAACCGCCGCGCTTTTAGCGCCTGCGGCGCTTGGGTCCGACGGGTTTGGACTTGCGGACGGATTTAACGGGCTTGTCTTCCAGCAGGGCGGTGTACGTGTAGTCAAAGCCGTCCAGCTTTTTGCGTTCAATGGGTTTCCCGATGAAGTTTTCCACAGCCGTGGCAAAGTCCACTTCATCCGCCGTCATGATGGTGAAGGCGTCACCCGTAGCTTCGGCACGGCCGGTACGGCCGATGCGGTGCACGTAGTCTTCCGCATTTTCCGGAACGCGGTAGTTGATGACGTGGGTCACGCCGCTGATGTCAATGCCGCGCGCCGCGACGTCCGTAGCCACCAGGATGTCATATTTGCCGCCCTTGAAGCCTTTGAGGGCTTCCATGCGTTCCTTCTGGGGAATGTCGGAGTGCATGACAGCCACTTCTCCGCGGTAGCCGTTGGTTTTCAGCATGCCGCATACGGAGTCCGCTTCCTTGCGGGTGCGGGTGAAGATCATGACGGAATGGAAGTCCGTTCCCTTGAGGAGGCCCAGCAGCAGTTCGTCCCGCTGGTCCAGGGCCACCGGATAGATGGCGTGGTTGATGGTGGCGGCCACTTCGCGGCGTGCGATGGCCACTTCAGCCGGGTCCGTGAGGCACCATTTGGCAAATCCGGCGATGACCGGAGGCATGGTGGCGGAGAAGAAGAGGGTCTGCCTGCCTTCCCACGGGCAGAGGTTGATGATTTTACGGACAATAGGGAGGAAGCCCATGTCCAGCATGCGGTCCACTTCATCCAGCACCAGGGCCTTGACTTCTCCGAAGCGCATGGTGCCGCGGTAGAAGTGGTCCACCAGGCGTCCGGGTGTAGCCACCACGATGTCCGCCCCGTTTTTCAGGTCTTCCGTCTGCTTCCCGTAACCCACGCCGCCATACAGCAAGGCCACTTTCAGCCCGGTGAATTCACCGTATTCCGCAAAGGCTTCCGCCACCTGGTCCGCCAGTTCGCGGGTAGGTTCCAGCACCAGAATCTGGGGCTGCCCCATGGGCTTCAGCTTGGTCAGCAGGGGGAGCGCAAAGGCGGCGGTTTTTCCCGTCCCCGTCTGGGAGGCCCCAATGAGGTCCCGGCCTTCCAGAATGAGGGGAATGGCCTGCTCCTGAATGGGGGTGGGATGTTCATAACCGCATTTCTCCACCGCCTTCAAGACGGGTTCCGATAAACCTAATTCTGAAAATAACATTGATCTTGTATGCTTGCTAAAAAATAAAGCACGACCACCGCGCGACGGGCGCAGAAGCCGTGGTCAGGAGATGAACGGATTGGTCAGCAGTTCATTCTTCACGGTGGTGTATGGTCCGTGCCCCGGGAAAATCCTGGTGGTGGCGGGCTGGTTGAGCACTTTCGTTTCAATGCCCTGCTTCAGCAGCCGCAGGTTTCCGCCCGGAAGGTCCGTACGCCCGATGGAACCGGCAAAGATGACGTCCCCCGCGAACATGATTCCTTCATCCGGGAGGTCGTAAACGATGCTGTCCGGAGAGTGCCCCGGCACCTGGTGCAGATGCCATAGCAAGCCGCCCCAGTCCGCCGTGTGAATGTTCTGCGTAAGCACTTCATCCACTACAAACGGCTGGACGTTGAGGGGGAGCCCCCAGGCGTCCCGCGCCATTTTTTCCAGCGTCAGGTCTTCACTGTAAGGCTGGCCGGCATGAATGCGGCAGCCGAAGATCTGGCGCATGCGGCAGGCGTCCTCCACATGGTCAAAGTGCTGGTGGGTGATGAGCAGATCCGTAATGATGATATCGGGTTTCTTGGAGTATATCCAGTCCGCGAAGCCGGACGGAGCGTCCACCGCCACGTAAGTGTTATCCTTCGTCTTGAAGAGATAACCATTACAGGAAGCTACTCCACCCGTATAAACGCGAATCCGATCCATGAGCAGGGATTGTAGCCGGATTGTCCGGAATATCCAGTATAAAGACGGTTTCCTGAAAATGCGTTCTGTCATCTTTCCCCGGAGGAGCCCGTCACATCAGGCTCCAGGGAATGACTTCTCCGGCATCCATGGGCACCACTTTCTGGCCGTGCCCTTCATAGGCGTCCGGCACCAGCATTTCCCTCCGCTGCAGGCGCACTGTTCTGGCAGGCGGCGTCAGTCCGTAGGCGGCGCAGGCATGGCCTGAAACGAAGCCCTGAAGCTTGTCCAGGGCACCGTGCTTTTCAAAGAGGGCCGCCAGCTGCGGCAGGGCAATGGGGGCGGTAAATACGCCCGCGGCGCAGCCGCACGCTTCCTTGGCATGGATGGGATGGGGGGCGGAATCACTGCCGAACATGAGGCGCGGGTGCCCGGAAAGAGCCGCCTGCAGCAGGGCTTCCCGGTCTTCCGGCCTTTTGGCGATGGGCTTGCAGAAGAGATGCGGCCGGAGCATGCCGCCGGCCACATCGTCCAGCGTGATGAGCAGGTGCTGGAGGGTCACCGTGGCCGTCAGGTTTTCAAATTCATCCAGCAGATGCACGGCGGACGCGGTGGTGATGTGCTCCATGCAGATGGTCAGCCTGGGAAAGCGCGTGGCCAGGTCCCGGTAAACGTCCAGGAATTCGGCTTCCCGGTCCATCACGAATCCGTGGCTTTCACCGTGCACCAGCAGCGGAATGCCCATTTCCTGCATGATGGACATGGTGGCTTCCGCGTCTTTCATGGCTTTTACGCCTCCTTCGCTGTTGGTGGTGGCTCCCGCCGGGTACAGCTTGATGCCGAATACCAGTTCCCTGAGCCGGGCCAGTTCCTTTTCCGTGTAGGAGCGGAAGAAGGCCGTCATGTACGGGTGGAAAACGTCTCCTTCGCAGGCGTCCAGCACACGCCGGCGGTAGGCCTGCACCGCATCCGCATCCGCCACGGGGGGCACCAGGTTGGGCATAATGACCGCCCCGGCAAAGGAAGCGGAACTCAGGGGGGCAACCAGTTTCAGCATATCGCCGTCCCTCAGGTGAAGGTGCATGTCCAGCGGGGAGTGCAGTTCCAAAATCATGCGGACATCATGCAGGAAGGGGGGTGTGAAATCAAGCATGGTCCCCTGCTCCGCGGGAAGGAGTAATTTTCAGGAGGAATAACAACCTCCGCCCCTGCCGGAATACGCCCTGGAGAAATGGAGTAAACGGACGGGGTCCGGAGAACCGGACAGTCCCGGCGCACAAAAAAAGCCGCCCGGAGGCGGCGATTCTCTTGAACAAGGTGGCGAAGCGGACGGGGCTCGAACCCGCGACCTCCAGCGTGACAGGCTGGCGCTCTAACCGAACTGAGCTACCGCTCCCTGACCTTGGTTGCCGTCCATGCCTTATGGCGAGGACGGGGATGCTTATACATGCCTTTACTCCCAGTGACAAGAGAAAAAGACTTTTTTTGCAACTTTCGCACCCCCCGGCGGTTTGTATGGTAATGGAACAGGAGCTTTCACTTTCCCGATTATTAAAAAACAGTAACAAATCCTCAACATTATTTGTTTTAGTTTGACAACAATTAACAAGTTTTGACATAACAGCCGCATGCTTCAACCTGCCGTGGATATCACCACTTCCGTTCATAAATTTGAAACCATTCTCTATCAGTTTAAAAGAGATAATTTGAATGAAGTGGACCAGAATCACTTCCAGAAGATCATGGGGCTTTCCGTCCGCCAGATGGAAGCTCTGGCAGCCCTGAACCGCCTGATGACGGACCGCCATGAAGGCATCCCCCTGAAAACGCTGGCCCACCACCTCCGCATGAGCGTGCCCTCCACCTCCCTTCTGGTGGACGGCATGGTGAAGAAAGGCCTGTTTGACCGCAAGGAGAATCCGCGGGACAGGCGCTCCCTGTGCATCCGCCTTTCCGAGGAAGGGGAATCCAAATTCCACCAACTCCACAACGGCATGAAAAAACGGCTGGAGTCCCTGTTCAGCATCCTGCCGGAAGAGGACACGGAGAATTTCTGCCGCACGGTGAACACCCTTTACAACCACGTTTACAATAAATAACGCCATATGAAAAAACATACGCACGAACGGAAGGTTCCCCTCCGCCTGCTGGCCGCCTCCGGCCTGCTTTTCTCTCTCCTGACGCCGGGTTATTCCCAGGGCGCTCCGGGAAAAGCCGCCAAGCCCAGCACCGTACTTGTTGAAAAAGCGACCGCCATTGACAGCGCGGTGAACAAGAAATACATCGGCCAGGTGGAGTCCATTGACCGGGTGACCGTACAGCCCCGCGTTTCCGGCAACATCGTCGCCACCCGCTTCCGGGAAGGAAAGGTGGTGAAGAAGGGAGACCTCCTTTTCGAGATAGAGGACACGCGCTACAAGGCGGCCGTGGAGGAAGCGGTAGCCAAGAAGGCTCAGCTGGAAGCCAAGCTGCTTTACGCGAAGAACAGCTTTGAACGCTACAACAGGCTGCTGGCCTCCAAGTCCGTCTCCATGGATACGGTGGAAAACGCCAAGAGCACCATGCACGCCCTGGAAGCGGAAATCCAGTCCGCGGACGCCGCCATCACGGTAGCGAAGGACGACCTCAATTACACCAAACTCACGGCTCCCATCACGGGCCGCACGGGCCGCGTCACTTTCTCCACGGGCAATTACATCACGCCCACCTCCGGTTCCCTGGTGACCATCACGGGCATTGACGAGGTGTACGTGAAGTTCCCCATCAGCGAACGCGATTTCCTTTCCCTGTTCGGCACCCAGGAGAAGATGAAGAAGGAGGCCCTCGTGTCCGTCAACCTCGCCAACGGCAAGGCGTACGACCAGCCGGGTAAAATTTTCATGACGGACAATACTGTCCAGCCGACCACGGACACCCTGAACGTCTGGGCCAGGTTTCCCAATCCGGAAGACGTGCTGACGCCCGGCGGCGTGGTCACGGTGAATCTTTCCAAGAAGAACGTGGACCGCTTCCCGGCGGCCAATATTTCCTCCGTGATGCACGATGCCTACAAGAGCTATGTTTATATAGTGAACGACCAGGGCGTGGTGGAGCGCCGCGACGTCACGCTGGGCAATACGGTCAATAATGAACAGTGCTTCAGCTCCGGCGTGAAGGAAGGGGAAGTCATCATCATTGACGGCATGCACAAGGTGCGTCCCGGCGCCAAGGTGAATCCGGTGTATTCCGCTCAAAACTGATCATCCCATGATTGCGGACCTGTTTATCAAACGCCCCAAATTCGCCATCGTCATCGCCATCCTGATGGTATTGGCGGGCGGCATCTGCCTGAACCAGCTGCCCATTGCGGAGTATCCGGAAATCGCCCCCACCAGCATCAACGTGCAGGCCACCTACACGGGGGCGAGCGCCCAGGTGGTGATGGAGACGCTGGCCTCCCCCATTGAGGAGGAACTCAACGGTCTGGAAAACCTGCTTTATTTCTCCTCCAAGTCTGACAACACCGGCGGTTATTCCCTTTCCCTGACGTTCAAGAGCGGCACGGATTCGGACATCAACATGGTGAACGTCCAGAATGCCTTGAAGCGGGTGGAATACAAACTGCCCAAGGAGGTGACGGACCAGGGCATCAAGATACGTAAGCGCTCCTCGGACATCCTGGGGTTCTTCGCCTTCCGGTCCACCAGCATGAGCTCCCTGGAGCTGAACAACTTCGTCAAGTCCAGGGTGAAGGATGAGATCGCCCGCGTGCCGGGCATCTCCGCCGTCAACCTGATGCCGGAAAAGAATTACAGCATGCGCATCTGGCTGGACGCCCTGCGCATGTCCGCCCTGAACATCACTCCGGATGACGTCTCCAACGCCATTAAGGCGCAGAACGTGCAGGCCGCCGCCGGGTCCATCGGTTCGGAAGGGGAAAACAATTTCATCCAGTACAAGGTGAACGTCACCGGGCGGCTTCAAACCGTGGAGGAGTTCAGCAAGATTATCGTCCGCACCGGACAGGACGGCCATGTCACCCGTCTGGACGACATCGCCCGCATTGAGCTGGGCGCGGAAACCTACACAGGCAGCAGCCGCAACAACGGGGAGGATTCCGTGAACATGGCCGTGTACCGCCTGGACGACGCCAATGCCCTGGAAGCCATGAACGGCGTGAAGGATACGCTGGTGAATTTGAAGGACCGCTTCCCGGACGGCGTGAGCTACGTCGTCAGCTACGACCCCACGCAGTATATTTCCGCCACCATGGCGGAAATCGTGGAAACGCTGATCATCGCCCTGATCCTGGTGGTGGGCATCACGTACGTGTTCCTCCAGGACTGGCGCGCCACCCTCATTCCGGCGCTGGCCATTCCCGTTTCCCTGATCGGCACCTTCGCCATCCTGCTGCCGCTGGGCTTTTCCATCAACGTGCTGACCATGTTCGGCCTGATTCTGGTGATCGGCTCCCTGGTGGACGACGGCATCATCGTGGTGGAGAATACCATGCGCATTCTGGAAACGGAGGACCTGACCCCGGAAGAAGCCACCAAGAAGAGCATGCACCAGATTACGGGGGCCATCATCGCCACCACGCTGGTGACGGTGGCCATTTACGTGCCCATCGCCTTTTTCGGCGGCATGGTGGGGAACATTTACATGCAGTTCTCCGTGACCATGTGCGTGGCCCTCTGCCTTTCCGCCATCAATTCCCTGACGCTCAGCCCTGCCCTGTGCGTGCTGCTGCTGAAGAAGAAGAAAAAGAAGCAGAGCAGGTTCAGCCCCTTCCGCCCCTTCAATGCCACGCTGGAATGGGCGCGCAAGAGCTATATCAAATGCGCCGGCATCATGGTGCGCCGCGCCTGGCTCACGCTGATTCTGCTGGCCGCCGTGCTGGTCGGCAACTGGAAGCTGTTTGAAACCGTTCCCAAGTCCTTCCTCCCCCCGGAAGACAAGGGCACCGTCTTCTGTGACATCCAGCTGGCGCCGGGCGCCACGCTGGGCCGTACGGAACAGGCCATGCGCAGCGCGGAGCAGAAGCTCATGAGCATTCCCGGCGTGCGCCAGGTTTCCTCCACCTCCGGGTTCAGCTTCATGGGCGGCAACGGGGAAAACCTGGGCATGTGCATCGCCCAGCTTGACCCCTGGGACAAGCGCAAGACTCCGGAGCTTTCCCTGGATTCCATCATGCAGAAGGCTTCCATCCTGTGCGACGAGATTCCGGCGGCCAAGGCCACCGTGTTCAGCCCACCCGCCATCATGGGCCTGGGCCTGACGGGCGGCGTCTCCTTCATGCTCCAGGCCAGCGGGGAAGAAACTCCCAAGGACCTGGAACGCGTGACGAACGAACTGCTGGACAAGATCAACAAGCTGCCGGGGGCCATGTACGCCCGCAGCGCGTATGAAGCGAACACGCCCCAGCTTTTCCTGAACATCGACCGTGAAAAGGCGCAGAGCATGCACGTGCCCGTGAACCGCATTTTCACGACGCTCCAGAGCAAGCTGGCCTCCATGTACATCAATGATTTCAACCTGATCGGCTACACGTTCAAGGTGAAGATGCAGTCCGCGGCGGAAGACCGCACCAGCATCAACGACATCATGAACACCTACATCCAGAATGACCAGGGCCAGATGGTGCCGCTCAGCTCCGTAGCCACCCTGTCCTACATGGTCGGGCCGCGGCAGATATCCCGCTTCAACCAGCTCATGTCCGCGGAAGTGACCGCCCAGGCCAGGCCAGGCGTCAGCAGCGGCGAGCTGATGAACCAGATTGAGGCCCTTCCGCTGCCGGAAAATTATTCCATCACCTGGACGGACATGAGCTACCAGGAACGGCAGAATGACGGCAAGATCGTCCTGCTGATGGGCATGGCCCTGCTCTTCGGCTACCTGTTCCTGGTGGCGCAGTATGAGAGCTGGACGGTGCCCATCTCCGTCATCGTCTCCGTCTCCGTGGCCCTGCTGGGCGCCCTGCTGGGCCTGATCATCTGCAACACGCCCCTGAGCATTTACGCCCAGCTCGGGCTGGTGATGCTGGTGGGCCTGGCCGGGAAGAACGCCATCCTGATGGTGGAGTTCTCCAAGATGGAGCGGGAGCGCGGCGTGCCTATCCAGGAGGCGGCCCTGGAAGGGGCCCGGCAGCGGTTCCGCGCCGTGATGATGACGGCCATTTCCTTCATCATCGGTGTGTTCCCCATGGTCATCGCCTCCGGCGCGGGCGCGGCAAGCCGCAAGGCCATCGGCATCTCCACCTTCTACGGCATGATTCTTGCCACGCTGGTGGGAATCCTGTTCATTCCGGCGCTGTACGCCATGTTCCAGCGCTACCGTGAATGGGTGAAGGCCCTGTTTACCGGAAAGGCGCAATAACGGGAGAAAAAATCCCTATTTGGAAGACGGGGCGGCTCTGCCGCTCCGTCTTTTTTGCGCTTCATCCCATATCCGCGGAGAATGCGGAAAAGAAGACGTCCCTTCCCCTATTCGTACAAATACAGGTCAAAGCCTTCAAACCGTTCCTTCAGGGAGGCATGCTCCAGCTTGTCCTCAAACGGCGGGAGGAACGTATCCGCCGGGTATTCATCCTTCACTTTGGAGACCCACATGCGGGACATGAACGGCATCATGAGGGAAAAGATTTCCGCCCCGCCGATGACCATGACCTCCGGGTCCATCAGTTCCAACTGTTCCAGTTCCTCCACGGAATGGATCACCTGCACCCCTTGCGCCGTCCAGGCGGGGTCACGGGTGAGCACAATGTTCTGCCTGTCGGGGAGCGGCTTCCCGATGCTCTCATAAGTCTTGCGGCCCATCAGCACGGGATGTCCCGTCGTGATGCGCTTGAAGATCTTGAGGTCGTCCGGCAGTCGCCAGGGCAACGCTCCCCGGTAGCCAATGCCGCGGCCGGGGGCCATGGCGACTACTCCTGTGTAAGTAACGGGCTGTGACATGATGGATCAAGGGGTGGAATTCTAGACGGAAATGGGCGCCTTGATGTGCGGCAGGGGATCATACCCCACGAGTTCAAAGTCTTCATACCGGAACCCGTCAATGGTTTTCACCTCCGGGTTGAGCTTCATGACCGGCAGAGGGCGGGGCGTGCGGGAGAGCTGTTCCCGCGCCTGGTCCAGATGGTTCCGGTACAGGTGCAGGTCCCCGAAGGTATGGATGAATTCCCGCGCCTCATACCCGCATACCTGCGCCACCATGAGCAAAAGCAAAGCGTAGGAGGCTATATTGAAGGGAACTCCCAGGAACAGGTCCGCGCTGCGCTGGTAAAGCTGGAGGGAAAGCCCGTGCTTCCCTTCCCCCGGCTGGGCCGGAATCACGCAGAACTGGAACAGGGAATGACACGGAGGAAGCGCCATGTCATCCACCAGGGCCACGTTCCACGCGCTGACGATGTGGCGCCGGGACCATGGATTGTTTTTAAGGCCGTCAATCAGTCTGGCAATCTGGTCAATGGGCTTGCCGTCGTTCCCCGGCCAGCAGCGCCATTGCGCGCCGTATACGGGGCCCAGTTCCCCGTTCCCGTCAGCCCATTCATCCCAGATGGTAACGCCGTTGTCTTTCAGGAACTTGATGTTGGTCTCCCCTTTCAGGAACCAGAGCAGTTCGTAAATGATGGAGCGCAGATGGAGCTTCTTGGTGGTCAGGCACGGAAAACCGTCGCGCAGGTCATACCTGCTCTGCCGCCCGAACACGCCGATGGTGCCCGTTCCGGTACGGTCTTCCCTCCCCACCCCGTTGGTCAGGACATCCTCCAAAAGTGCCAAATACTGTTTCATTCCCTTAATTTACGCTTTTCTAATCCCTGGACCCGTGATAATACGAGCATGCGCCACTTTAGTACCATCTCCAGCCTCAAAAGCCAGCCTTTTCACCGCTTCCCGCCGTTTTCCCCCCTCCGCATCTTTTCCGGTTTCCGTTCCATGATCATCCCTGAAGAGCCATACTTGGGATTTGCCGCCCTCTGCCACATTGCAGGCGCCTTCTGCCTCATTCCGGCCCTGCTCCACACGCGTACGCCGCAGGGAACCATCGCGTGGCTGATTTCCCTGCTGGCCTTTCCATATATAGCGGTTCCCTTTTACCTGATTCTGGGGCGGCGCAGGTTCAGCGGGTATGTGGAAACGCGGCGGAAGCAGACGGACCCCGAATCCTCCTGGGGGGAACTGACGGATAAAATCACGAACTGCATGACCCCGTATGCCGTCCAGGCCGCCGATGCGCCCGGAAAAATCATGCACACCCTTTCCGACATCGTGCGGCTGCCCGTATGCCGCGGCAATTCCTGCCGCCTGCTCATTGACGCGGACCACGCCTTCCCGCGCATTTACGACGCCATCATGAACGCGGAGCATTACATCCTGATTGAGTTCTTCATTATCAAGAACGATTCCGTGGGCCAGAACCTGAAAGACCTGCTGATTGAACGGGCCAGGGCCGGCATCCGCATCTACATGCTTTATGATGAAATCGGCTCCCACAAGCTCCCTCCCGGCTACATTTCCGCCCTGAGGAAGGAGGGCGTGAACATTGAGCCTTTCAACGGAAAACGCCACTTCCTGAGCAACATCCTGCGGCTGAACTTCCGCAACCACCGGAAACTGGTGGTGGTGGACGGGGCCACCGCCTTCATCGGCGGCATGAACATCGGGCGGGAGTACCTGGGCAAGGGATCCCTGGGCTACTGGCGGGACACGTTTGTGCAGCTGGAAGGCCCCTCCGTCCAGCAGACGCAGATCAGCTTCCTGGAAGACTGGAACTGGGCCATGCTGAAATCCGGCCCCTCCTCCCTGCCCTGCCTGTGCTGGGAAATTACGCCCCAGCGGGAGGATGAGACCGTGCTGATGCTTCCTTCCGGCCCGGCGGACGTCATCCCCGCCTGGAAAACCGCGATCATCGCCCTGGCGAACAGAGCACGGGAAAGGCTCTGGATAGCCACCCCCTACTTCGTCCCGGACGAAGGGGTCATGGCCGCCCTCCAGGCCGCTGCCCTGCGTAATGTGGACGTGCGCATCCTGCGCCCGGAACGGGCGGACCATATTCTGGTAAAGCTCTCCTCCTTCACCTTCCTGCGGGACCTGGATACGTACGGCATCCAGGTCTGGGCCTATCAGAAAGGGTTCCTGCACCAGAAGGTGATCCTGATGGATGACGACATCGCCACCGTGGGCACCGCCAACCTGGACAACCGCTCCCTGGCGCTGAACTTTGAAATCACCGCCGTCATCCACTCCCCCGCCGTCTGCGCGGAGGTGAAGGAGATGCTGGAGAAGGATTTTGCCTCCTCCAAAAAGGAATCCCTGGAGGATTACAACAACAAATCCCTGGGGTTCAAGATGCTCTGCAACCTGGCCCGGCTGATGGCTCCCGTGCAGTAGTTCTTACGGTGAATCCGCTGTTGTACGCTTGACCTGAAAGGGAGGCTGTGAGAAAATCATCCTCAAGAAGCCACCTCTTCAATTTTTAACAATAGTTAACTAAATAATGAATCCTGTTACATTCAATTGTACCGTTCTGCGCGACGGGCACCAGTCCCTGGCAGCTACCCGCATGAAGACGGAAGACATGCTGCCCATCGCCCCCATTCTGGACTCCATGGGCTTCAGCGCCCTGGAAACCTGGGGCGGCGCCACCATCGACGCCGGACTGCGCTTTTTGAAGGAGTGGCCCTTTGACCGCCTGGACGCCCTGAAGAAGGCCGCCCCCAAGACGCCGCACATGATGCTCCTGCGCGGCCAGAACATCGTGGGCTACACCAACTACGCGGACGACGTGGTGGAAGCCTTCGTGGCCATGAGCGCCAAGCACGGCATGAACATCTTCCGCATTTTCGACTGCGTGAACGATCCGCGCAACATGGAAACCTCCATCCGCGCCGCCAAGAAGGCCGGAGCCCAGGCCCACGGCACCATCTGTTACACCACCTCCCCCGTGCACACCACGCAGAGCTTCGTGGACATGGGCCGGGAACTGGCGGACATGGGCGCGGACGCCATCGTCATCAAGGACATGGCCGGCCTCATCCCCCCCTACGTGACCAATGAACTGGTCACCGCCCTGAAGAAGGACCTGAACATCCCCGTCTGGATCCACACGCATGACACCGCGGGCCTCGGCGCCTCCACCTACCTCAGCGCCATTGACGCCGGGGTGGACGCGTGCGACGTCTCCATCTCCCCCTTCGCCAACGGCACGGGCCAGCCGGACTGCCTGCGCATGCTCGCCCTGCTGAACGGCAATCCCCGCAAGCCGGATTACGACACGGACAAGCTCATTGAGGTGTCCGAAATGCTCAAGCCCGTTTACGACAGCCTGGGCAAGTTCACCTCCCACCGCAACGAAGTGGTGGACTCCGACACGCTCCGCTACCAGGTGCCCGGCGGCATGCTCTCCAACTTCCGCACCCAGCTCAAGGAACAGGGCATGGAAGACAAGTTTGAAGAAGTGTTCGCGGAAATCCCCGTGGTCCGCAAGGCCCTGGGCTGGATTCCTCTGGTCACCCCTACCTCCCAGATTGTGGGCGTGCAGTCCATGCTGAACGTAAAGTTCGGCCGCTGGAAGAACATCACTCCCCAGGCGGCGGACATTGCCCTGGGCTACTACGGCCGCACCCCGGCCCCAGTGGACCCGGAAGTGCAGAAGCTCTGCGCGGAAAAGATGGGCAAGGAACCGATCACCTGCCGTCCGGCGGACCTGATCAAGCCCGGCATGGAAGACCTACGCAAGAAGCTCGCGGAAAAGGGACTGCCTACGGACGACGAACACTGCGTCATTTACGCCATGTTCCCGCAGCAGGTGGAAGACTTCTACAAGAAGCCGGAACCGAAGGAAGAAGCCCCCGTGCAGGTGAACACCGCTCCTGCCGCAGCTCCCGCAGCCGCTGCGCCGTCCATGACCGTCATCGACAACGGCATCACCGCCCAGGTGAGCGGTCCCTCCAGTTCCCGTGACCTGACCATCGTCATCAACGGCCAGTCCCACTCCGTGAAGGTGGAACGCATCGGCTAAAAATCTCCGGCATACCGGATAAAATTACTTGCGGGCTGTCCCATCCATGGAAGGGACAGCCCGCTTTGCGTTTACACCCCCCTGCTCCTTATTTACCCATTCTGCTCTCTCTTGGAGGGAATCACGCCGCCAACCAGAAGGCATGGGCATCTTGTTGTCCAATTTCATCCATATTCAGATATCTGGTTTTTAATAGATTGTCGCTTTGGTACCCCATCTCCCATTGCAGGGTCCATATTCCCGGAATTCCAGCGCGTGGTAACTGGCAAAGGTGTGCCTTAACACGTCCTGTACCCATGGTCGGCATTTATTCCAACCCGCACGGGCACGCACCAGCCGCCACTTGCGTTCCCACCCTGCCGGGCACAACGGTTGTTCCCCGGGACGGGTTCGGAAAGCGCGCAAATACCGCAACGCCGCAGGCCGAAGAGTCACCCGTCGCGCTCCGCCCATCTTGGAATGCTGCGCTGGTATCAACAGAGCTTTTTCTTCCAGCCGGATGTGCTGGAATTGCAGCCTTCTAGCCTCTTGGGGCCCTACCTCGGCATACAACATCAGCGTAGCTGACGGCAGACACTCACCGTCGCACACCTCACATGCGGCCTTCATCAGCCGTCGCTTGTACTCGTCCTTTACGCATCCAGCAAATGAGCAAGGCTTCTTCTGCCGTTAATTCTTGTTTAGTCATGAAGCGAAGATAGGCAACCGGATAGGCTATCCGCAAGATTCGTGTGGGTTGATTTTCTTCAGGGAAAGAGTAACGGGACAAATATTTGCGTGCTTGATCAATGAATGAATATTGCCATTATGCCCTTGTTTCCTTATCGTTTTTTATTGCTCCGACCGTTTTATGCTTGATGCGGATAGCCTATCCGTGCAAAAAGAGGGGACGCAATGTCTCCCTCCACCCAAACTTCTTTTCAGATCAAATCCCGTGAACGGGTAGCGGATCACGGGGAAGTATTTACCCCTGACTGGCTGGTGAATGACATGCTCAAATTGGTGGATCGAGAAGTGGAACGCATTGACAGCCGCTTTCTGGAACCGGCATGCGGAGAGGGCAGCTTCCTGGCTCCCATCCTGTTGAGGAAACTGGCAACCGTCCGCCGGCAATACAGTAAATCCCCGGCAGATTATGAGTTCCGTGCCGTTCTGGCTCTCATGTCTATCTACGGGGTGGAACTGCTGGTGGATAACGTCTGCGCCTGCCGGGAACGCCTGCTGACCTTGTGGCTGGCAGAATATGAACAGCGCTTAAAACGTCCACCCTCTGCGGAATGCCTGGCAACCGTCCACTTTGTTCTGGAACGCAATATTCTTAACGGCAACGCCCTGAGCATGAAAAAAGTGGATGCATCCGCTCAGGATACTCAGGAGCCTATCATCTTTTCCGAATGGTCTGCCGTTACGGGCCCCCTCATCAAACGCCGGGATTTCCGCCAGGATGAACTCCTGCGTGATCAAGACGCCCGGAATTCCCTGGAACAGGCAAAAGGTGAACTTTCCCTGGAATACGTTCCCAAATCCCCGGTAAGAGAATTTCCCCCGACGGATTATCGCAAACTCCCGGAAGCAGAGTCATGAACGACGGCACCCATAACCCCGACGTGTTGAGCTGTCTGGTCAATCTTTCCAATGATGAGGTGCTTACGCCACCGGAGATTGCCAACGCCATGCTGGATCTGCTGCCACAGGAGCTTTTTTCTGACCCATCCGTCACTTTTCTGGACCCCTGCTGTAAGAGCGGCGTCTTTCTGCGGGAGATCGCCAAACGGCTCAACAAGGGACTGGAAGCCAAAATCCCGGATCGTGAAGAACGTCTGGCACATATTTTCAAAAAACAGATCTTCGGCATCGCCATTACGGAGCTGACGTCCCTCCTCGCCCGCCGTGGCGTGTATTGCTCCAAATTCCCCAACGGCCCCTATTCCGTCGTTCATTTCGACAATGCCGAGGGCAACATCCGTTACAAACACCTCCCCCACTCCTGGAGCGGTAGAAAATGTGTCTTTTGCGGTGCCTCCTCGGCCGCCTATGGAGAACAAGCCCGAAAGAAGGGAACGGAAAGCCACGCTTACGAATTCATCCACACAAACCATCCGAGCACCCTGTTTCACATGAACTTTGATGTCATCATCGGCAATCCTCCTTATCAGCTCAGCGACGGTGGCGATACGGAGGAACGACGCAGAGGCGGAGCTATTCCCCTTTATCATCTATTTATTCAACAAGCCAAAAAGCTCAATCCCTGTTATTTGATAATGATTGTTCCATCCCGCTGGTTTTCCGGAGGGAGAGGACTTGATCAATTCCGGAATGAAATGCTGAGTGATAAGCGGCTTGTGCAAATCGTGGATTATTCGGACTCTTCCGAATGTTTTCCTGGGGTAGAAATCAAGGGTGGTATTTCCTATTTCCTTTGGAATCGGGCTCATCAAGGTGATTGTCTAGTTAAAAACATCAGACATGGAGCAATTCAGACCATGCGTCGACCGTTGTTGGAAAAAGACTGTGAAACATTTATTCGCTATAATGAGGCCATTCCGATTTTGAGAAAGGTTCTTCAGGTTAGTCAAAAAAGCATCAAATCTCTTATCAGCAGTCAAAAGCCTTTTGGGTTCAGAACTTATGTGAAAGGCTCCAAAGAAAGGATGCCTGATTCCGTTATTCTTTATGCTAATAACCATGTGGGATTTGTGAACAGGGATGAGATATCTCAAAATACGGCATGGGTTGATAAATATAAAGTTTTCATTTCTAGTGCGTATGGAGCAGGTGAAGATTTTCCTCATCAGATTCTGAACAAGCCCTTTTTGGGGGAACCGGGCAGTTGCTGCACAGAAACCTATCTGGTCATTGGCCCTTTTAACAATAAGGAAGAAGCTGAGCATGTAATGAGCTACATCAGAACAAAATTCTTCCGTTTTATAGTACTCCTAAAAAAGAATACCCAGCACGCTGCTGCTCGGGTCTATTCCTTCGTGCCGATGCAGGACTTCAGCAAGGCGTGGACGGATGAAGAACTCTATGCCAAGTATAGCTTAACAGAAGAAGAAATAAGCTTCATCGAAAGCATGATCCGCCCGATGGAAGGAGACTGAGCCGGATGAATCCTGTAGCCATGGAAAATACTGCCGCGTTTTTTGAACAAAAAACGAATGCGCGTCCGATGATTTATGCCTATGAGGACGCCAACTACCCCGGTTGCCTGAAAGTGGGTTACACTACAGTGGACGTAGCGACACGGGTGGCTCAACAGTATCCCACGCTGAGGCCGGAGGGCGACAAACCCTACCGGATTGTCTTTGCAGAACCTGCGCTGTATGAAGACGGGGGGAGCTTTACGGACCACGATATTCACCGAATGCTGAAAAAAAAGCAGGTGGAACACGTGGGAGGAGAATGGTTCCGTTGTAAGGAAAAAGATGTAAGAGCAGCATGGCTGGCGGTGCGGACCCGGACAGCCAATACGGAAAACCGCACCCGGGATTTTGCCATGAGGCCAGAGCAGGCGGAAGCCGTGGAGAGAACCCGAAGTTATTTTATGGCAGAACGGGCGGACGGACGCACCCCGCGCTTTCTTTGGAATGCAAAAATGCGCTTTGGCAAGACCTTTGCCGCCTACCATCTGGCACGGCAATTAAACGTTAGGCGTGTGCTCATCCTGACCTTTAAGCCCGCGGTGCAGACCGCCTGGAAGGAAGACCTGGAAACGCACCGGGATTTTGAAGGCTGGCAGTTCATCTTCCGTGAAAAAGGGCCGGATGCCCTTCCCATTGACGCACAATACCGAAAGGCGGACGCTGGACGGCCCATCGTTTGCTTTGGCTCCTTTCAGGATTTTCTGGGGGTGAATAAAGAGACGGGCGGCATCAAGCCCCAGCATGAATGGGTGAGGGAAATCAACTGGGATCTGGTCATCTTTGATGAATATCACTTTGGAGCGTGGAAGGAGAACGCCAGAGCCCTGTTTCTGATGGAAGATGAGGAAGAAGAGTACACTGCTGCGCTGAGCGACAACAGCGGCAATACCTGTAATGAACAGGATCTGCCAATCACGGCAGATGGGTACCTTTACCTCTCTGGCACACCGTTCCGGGCCCTGAACTCCGGGGAGTTTATTGAAGAACAAATCTACAACTGGACTTATTCTGACGAACAACGTGCCAAGGACGCTTGGCAGGGAGAAGAGAACCCGTACGCCGCCTTGCCGCGCATGGTACTGCTCACCTACCGCATACCGGATGACATCAGGCAGATCGCCCTAGAAGGAGAGTTTAATGAGTTTGACCTGAACAGCTTTTTCCAGGCAAAAGGCAAAGGGCGTGAAGCCCGCTTTACCCATGAAGAACACGTGCAGAAGTGGCTCAACCTGATCCGCGGCGCCCATCATGCCACGGCGACGGATGAACTGAAGCTGGGCGGCAAAAAGCCCCCGATGCCCTACTCAGACACCCGGCTGATGGGGTTGCTTAACCATACCCTGTGGTTCCTGCCGGACGTGGCAGCCTGCCACGCCATGAACAACCTGCTGCAACAACGTCAAAATACCTTTTACCATGACTATACCGTCATTGTCTGCGCCGGGATGGAGGCCGGAACGGGTGCGGACGCCCTACAGCCCGTACTGGAGGCCATGGGCGGCAATCCGCTGGAAAGTAAAACCATTACGCTCTCTTGCGGTAAACTGACCACGGGCGTTACCGTAAAGCCATGGGCAGGCATCTTCATGCTGCGCAACCTCTCCAGCCCGGAAACTTACTTCCAGGCCGCCTTCCGGGTGCAAAGCCCGTGGACGGTGGACGGTGAACAGAGTAAGAAAGAAATCGTTAAGAAGAACTGTTACGTCTTTGACTTTGCTCTGAACCGTGCCCTCAAACAAATCTCTGACTACAGCTGCCGCCTGAATACAAACCCGGGTAATCCGGAAACCAAGGTGAAGGAGTTCATCAACTTCCTTCCCGTGCTGGCCTACGACGGCAGCGCCATGAAAAAGGTGGAGGCCGCGGAAATACTAGATATGGCCATGGCAGGCACCAGCGCCACTCTGCTGGCCAGACGTTGGGAAAGCGCCCTGCTGGTCAATGTGGATAACGCTACTCTGCAACGTTTGCTTGCCAGCCGGGAAGCTATGGATGCCCTAATGAGCATTGAAGGCTTCCGCAACCTGAACAGCGACATTAAAACCATTATTAACAAATCCGACGCCGTCAAAGGAACACGTAGAGAAAAAGACAAGCTGACGCCGAAGGAAAAGAAAGACCTCTCGCAGGAAGAAAAGGAAATCAAATCCCTGCGCAAGCAGGTACAGCAAAAGCTGATCAAGTTTGCCGCCAGAATTCCCATCTTCATGTATTTGTCAGACTTCCGGGAATACTGCCTGAAGGATGTGATCACCCAACTGGAACCACACCTGTTCCGGAAGGTAACCGGGCTGACGGAAAAAGATTTTGAACTGCTCGTCAGCCTGAACCTCTTTAATGAAGCTTTAATGAATGATGCTGTGTACAAGTTCAAACGGTATGAAGACGCCAGTCTGGTTTATACGGGCATCAATCGTCATGCGGATGAAAACGTGGGTCTGTACGCCACCATCCTGACCCGGGAAGACTATGAATTGATGGCTGGTGTTCAGCAAGATTCCATGACCGGCACCGCGGCGGAAGAAGCCCCTTTTGCTCCAACGGCAGACAACCTCGACGCCTGCCAGGCAGAAGAGGATGACGAGGAAGCGGAAGCCCCGCTCACACCACGCCCGAGCATCCGCAAAGGCATGGCCGTTACCCACCGGGAATACGGCACAGGTACCGTGGTAAAGTTGGATGAAGCCGCTGGTCGAATTACCATAAAGTTTGGAGGAGAAAAAAAACTCTTCCCCTACCCGCGCAGCCTGGAACAAGGCAAACTAACCCCGGTTGAGAGGTAAGCCCGGTAAGGGCTTGGTATTGGCATCACTCCGTAAAAAATAGAAGGCGTGCGCCTTACGGCTCACGGTGGCGGATCATGGCAAACTCCCACCGTGCGGGGCGAGTCACGCGCCAGAGCAGCAAGAGGGCAACGACGGCCAAGCCGATAATGAATCCCGTCCAAATGCCGCGCGTACCAATGGGCGTGAATCCCGGAATTACCGGGGTTGCCTCCAGCATCCACGCAGGTCGGTCCCCTCTGAGACTTGAATTCAATCTTGCCGCCTGCCGGATTAGTAACTGTAATAGACATAATTCAATAATGATAGCGTGGGGATTCATTTCCCTCACGCCGCCATTACAATTCCGAAACGCCGCGGGCGCACCTTCCGCCATGCCTCCGGGCATCTTTACTTTCCGGGACGCCGTATCAACCCGTGGAAAGGAAATGCTCCGGAAGATCAGTTTTCCCGGGGAGACACCATTTTAATATTGGGAATGATCAGGGTAAAGATGACGAAGGCCGCCAGGTAGGCGCTTCCACAGACCATGAAGATGATGTCGTACCCATGGGAGGCATTTCCCTGGGCGGCAAACCAGGACAGGGTCAGGCCCACCGCCGTCTGGAACAGCACGCTGCCGATCTGCCCCGCCATGCCGGAAAGGCCGGTAATGGAGGCCACGTCCGACTTCGGGAACATGTCGGAACCCAGCGTGTACACGCTGGCGGACCACGCTTGGTGCGCGCCTCCCGCCAGCCCCAGCACCGCCACGATGGTCCACATGTCAAAGTACTGGACGAAGATCACCGGAACCACGCAGCAGGCAAAGATGAGCATGGAGATTTTCCTGACCTTGTTCAGGCTCCATCCACGGTTTGCCAGGAATTTGGTCAGGGTGCCGCCCAAAATGCTCAGTACGGTTACCAGGGCGTAAATGACGATCAGCGGCAGGGCGGATTCCTTGATGTTATAGCCAAAGTGCTTGCTGAAGAAATCCGGCAGCCAGAAGAGGAAGAACCACCAGATGGGATCCGTCAGGAAGCGCACGAGGATGAGGCTCCAGGACTGCCTGTAAGCCAGCAATTTCCTCCACGGAATGGAGGCCCTGGCTTCCTCCTTTTCCGCCTGCGCCAGGGCGGCGGATTCCTCCGCCAGCTTCACGCGCGGGTTCTTCGGCATCCGGAGCCAGAATATCACCCAGATAAAGCCGAGAACGCCCGCGGCAATAAAGGCGGACTGCCACCCCCACGCGGCGGCAATGAACGGGATGGTGGCCGGAGCCACCAGCGCTCCCACGTTCGCGCCGGAATTGAACAGGGTGGTGGCGAACACGCGCTCCCCGGAGGAGAACCAGTTGGTCACCGTCTTGATGCTCGCCGGGAAGTTGCCGCCTTCCCCCAGCCCCAGGATAACGCGGCTGAGGCCCATGGATTTGACGCCTACGGCAAAGGCATGGGAAAGCGCGCCCACGCTCCACCAGATGATGGAAATGGCAAAGCCCATCCGCGCGCCGTATTTGTCGATAATCCACCCGAACATGGTCAGGCCCACCGCGTAGGAAGCCTGGAAGATGGACATGATCATGCCGTACTGGGCGTCCGTCCAGCCCAGTTCTTGGTCCAGAATGGGTTTCAGGATGGAAAGAATCTGGCGGTCCAGGTAGTTGATCGTCGTCGCCGCAAAGAGCATGAAGAGAATCATCCACCGGAAGGAGTCCTGCCTTGGTTGTTCCTGGAGCATGGGTAAAATGCAGTTGGTTGTTAAAGGGCGTCTGCCTTCAAGGCTTTCAGGGCTTCCCGCGTGCGCCTGCCTATTTCCTCCCAGTCTCCGGCCTCAATGAGGGGAGATTCGCAAATCCAGGAACCGCCGCAGGCGGCCACTTCCGGGATTTCCAGCCAGGAGCCGATGTTGCCCGCGTTGATGCCGCCCGTGGGCATGATGCGCACGCCCGTATGGCGGAACGCGGCCAGCAGGGATTTAAGCATCCTGACGCCGCCCGCGGCCTCCGCCGGGAAAAACTTCTGGAACAGGCAGCCCAGGGAAAGGGCTTGGCTCATTTCCGAGGCGGTGGAGACGCCCGGCACAAACAGGAAATCCATCTCCGCGGCGGCTTTCACCACCTGCGGGTCAAAGCCGGGAGCCACGCCGAACGAGGCTCCCGCCCGGCAGGCGGCCTGCGCCTGTTCCGGCGTCAGGAGGGTTCCCGCGCCCACCAGCATTCCGGGGACTTCCCGGGAAATGCGGGCAATGGCTTCCGCGGCGGCAGGCGTTCTGAACGTGATTTCCATGCAGGCGCAGCCGTTGTCCAGCAGCGCTTTGGCAAGGGGTACGGCCTTGTCCGCGTCATGGATGACGACGACGGGGACAAGCCTGATGGCGGATAATTTTTCCAGCAGTGTCTTCATGGTTTAAAAGTTGAAATATTGTTTGGCGTTCCTGTAGGAGATGTCCGCCGCCATGGAGCCTACCATCTCCATGTCGTCCGGAACCAGGCCCTGCGCCATGTCACGCCCCAGGACACGGCACAGGATGCGGCGGAAGTATTCATGCCGCGTGTAGCTCAGCAAGCTGCGGCTGTCCGTCAGCATGCCCACGAAGCGGGATAGCATGCCGAGCTGGCTGAGGGTTTCCAGATGGCGGGTCATGCCGTCCATCTGGTCCAGGAACCACCAGGCGGCCCCGTACTGCATTTTTCCGGCCGTGACGCCGTCCTGGAAACTGCCGCAGAGCACGGCCAGGGCGGCGTTGTCCCGCGGATTAAGGTTGTACAGGATGGTGCGCGGCAATGTTCCCTGTTGAGCGGAACGGTCCAGCAGGCGGCCCAGGGGGGAGATGTAGGTGAAATCCGCAATGGCGTCAAAACCCGTATCCGGCCCCAGGTCCCGCAGGGCGGCTCCGTTCGGATTCCTGAGCGCGCCCACATGAAGCTGGCGCACCCAGTTTTTCGCGGAATCCAGCTCCGCGAAGTAACCCATCAGGTAGTTGGAGAAACGGGCCGCATCCCCGGAGGCGATGTCACCGCCCCGGAGAGCGGAGGCGAACAGGGCGGCGGCTTCCTCTCCGGACAGGCTTTCCCCGTCAAACGCTTCAAGTGAGTGGTCCGAGAGCTTGCAGCCGTGACGGGCAAAAAAGTCATGCCTGGAGGCGAGCGCTTCCCTGAAAGCGGCCAAATCACGGATTTCCATGCCGGATGCCTGTTCCAGGCGCGCCACCCACTCCCGCCACGCACTGCCCTGGTGGACGGCGCGCGCCTTGTCCGGGCGGAAGGTGGGGAGCAGTTTGACGGAATCCCCGGAAGAGGCATGCCTCCGGTGGGCGGACAGGTCGTCGCAGGGGTCGTCCGTGGTGCAGACGGTCTCCACATTCATCCTTTTCAGGATATCCAGCGCGCCCATTCCTCCGGACTGAAGCATGGAGGAGGTTTTTTTCCAGACCTCGTCCGCCGTTTCCGGACTGAACAGAATGCCGGAAATGCCGAAGGGGCGGCGCAGTTCCAGATGCGTCCAGTGGTACAAGGGATTGCGCAGCAGGCGCGGCACCGTAGCCGCCCAGGCGTCATATTTCTCCCGGTCCGGAGCGTCTCCGGAACAGAGGCGTTCCGGAATGCCGTTCGTCCTCATGGCGCGCCATTTGTAATGGTCCCCGTCCAGCCAGAGCTGGGCGATGTTGGAGAACTGGCGGTTGTCCGCAATGGCGGCGGGGTCCAGGTGGGAATGGTAGTCGATGATCGGCTGTCCTTCCGCGTACTCATGAAAAAGCGTCCTGGCCTGGGGAGTGTCCAGCAGGAAATCGTCGTTGATAAACATGGCGGCAAACGTTGGCGGTTATACTCCGGAATAGGCCAGAAAGCCCCCGTCCACGGGAATGATGACGCCCGTGACGAAGGAAGCGGAAGGAGAGACCAGGAAGCGGAGCGCCCCGCAGAGGTCCTCCGGCTCACCGAAACGGTGCATGGGCGTCTTGGCAAGCACCTTGCGGCCGCGCGGCGTGGGGGTTGCCCCGTCCTTTTCCATCATCAGGAAGCGGTTCTGCTCCGTGATGAAGAACCCGGGGGCAATCGCGTTCACGCGGACGCCCAGCGGGGCCAGATGCGTGGCGAGCCACTTGGTAAAATTGTCCACCGCGGCCTTGGCGGCTCCGTACGCGCCCACCTTGGTCAGGGGCTGGAAGGCAGCCATGGAGGAGATGTTGACGATGCACCCGCCGGAGGCGGCCAGCAGTTCCCCGAACACCTGGGAAGGCAGGATGGTGCCGATCATGTTGAGGCGGTTCACGTACTCAAAGCCCTCCATGTCCATGCCGAAGAAGCCTTGATCCGCCGGAGTGTCCGGCATGCATTGCTCCGCCGGGCTGGTTCCGCGCGGGTCATTGCCGCCCGCGCCGTTCACCAGGATGTCCAGCCTTCCCCATTCTTCCTTCACGCGGGAACAGGCCTGTTCCAGAGCGGCCTTGTCCAGCACGTCCGCAGCCAGCACCAGCGTCCGGCCCAGACCTTCCTCCGCCAGCTTCCGCTGGAGGTCTTCCAGCTTGGAGCGGGTACGGCCCAGGAGGGCCACACTGGCCCCGGCCTTCAGCAGGTCACGGGCCATCACGGAACAGAGCACGCCCGCGGCCCCGGTCACGACAGCGGTTTTTCCCGCCAGCGGACGGAAGGACTGGAGCCCCATCGCCAGGCCGCGCAGTTCCGCCAGGCCGATCACGCGGCCGCCGTAGGAATACCCGGCATAGCAGTGCTTCTCCAGGTCAATGTCCATCAGCTTCCCGTGGTCCGGGCGCACCGGAATGCGCCAGTCCGGCCATCCCGCGGCCTTGCGGCGGGCTTCCTCGTCCAGCAGGCACTGCATGGCATAGGCCATGTCCGTATGGCCGCAAAGGTGGGAACCGGATTCCCGGAAGCTTTCATGATCCGCGTCAAACACCGTATTGCGGAAATGGGCGAAATACACCCTGTCCGCAAACTCCTCCATCAGCAGGTGCGGCGCATTGGAATAAAGGCCGCCCAGGGAGCCGGTGCAGAGCGTGAAGCCGGAATGCATGGAGGGAACCTCCCGCACCAGTTGGCGCATGTCCTCCTCATCACTCATGATACGGGGAAGGCCGAAGATGGGCCGGGGAGGATCATCCGGATGAATGGCCATGCGGATGCCCGTTTCCTCGCACACGGGCATGATTTCATTCAGAAAGTCATACAGGTTCCGGCGCAATTGCGCATCGTCAATGCCCTCGTAGCGTTTGAGCATCTCCCTGAACTGTTCCGGCGTCAGGTCATCCACCGTGCCGGGCAGGCCCAGCAGGATGGAATCCGCCAGCGCCTTGCGGGCGTCTCCGTCCATGGACTGGAAAAGTTCGCGGGCGCGCGCAACCGTTTCCGGCGCGTAATCATCCGCAGCCCCCGCCCTCTCCAGAACAAACAGGTCAAACGCGGCCACGCGGACGGCGTCATACTTTAAAACGCTGCTGCCGTCCTCCAGCGGAAAAGCCAGGTCGGAACGCGTCCAGTCCAGCACGGGCATGAAATTGTAGCACACCACTTTCACGCCTCCTGCGGCCAGGTTGCGGAGGCTCTGCTTGTAAACCTCCAGATAATGCTTCCAGTTTCCCGAACGCGTCTTGATGTCTTCATGGACGGCAATGCTTTCCGCCACCACCCATTTCATCCCGGCGTCTTCAACCATCCGCGCGCGTTCGGCCACGGCCTCCCGCGTCCAGAGTTCCCCGCACTTCACTTCATGCAGGGCCGTCACAATGCCCGCGGCTCCGGCCTGGCGGATGTCCCTCAACGTCACAGGATCACTTGGACCGTACCATCTCCAGCTTTCAATCATGTCAGGAAGAATTAAAGGGTTAGCGGTCCACGCGGGCGGTTCCGCCTTTCATCACTTTTTCCACTTCCGCCAGCGTGGCCGTGGAGGTATCCCCCGGAGTGGTCATGGCCAGCGCGCCGTGGGCGCAGCCGCAGTTCACGGCGTACTGGGGTCCCTTGCCGGACAGCAGGCCGTAAATCAGGCCGGAGGCAAAGGAATCCCCGCCGCCCACGCGGTCCAGGATTTCCAGGTTCGGGAAGGAAATGGAATCATAAAATTCGCCGTCGTAATACAGCATGGCCGCCCAGTCGTTCAGCGTGGCCGTTCGGGCCACGCGCAGCGTAGTGGCCGCGGCCTTGAAGCCGAACTCCTTGACGGCGCGGCGGATCATCCGGCGGTAGGAGTCATGGTCAATGCGGGAAAAATCTTCCGTGCTCCCTTCAATGGAAAGTCCCAGGGACGCCTGGAAATCCTCTTCATTGCCGATCATCACGTCCACAAAGGGGGCGATGGCCCGGTTCACCTCCTGCGCACGGGCCTGCCCCCCGATGCTCTTCCAGAGGGAGGGGCGGTAATTCAAGTCATAGGAAACGATGGTCCCGTGCCTGCGGGCGGCCTGCACGGCTTCCAGCACCACGGCGCTGGTCGTTTCCGAAAGGCCCGCGTAAATGCCGCCTGTATGGAACCAGCGCACGCCGTGCCTGCCGAACAGGGCGTCCCAGTCCACCTCCCCGGGCTTCATCTGGCAGGCGGCGCTCAGGCCGCGGTCTGAGCAGCCCACGGCGGCGCGCACGCCATAGCCGCGCTCCGTAAAGTTCAGGCCCACGCGGCAATCGCGGCCAATGCCGTCAAACGGCTTCCACGCCACGTAATCCATGTCCAGGCCGCCCTGGAGCATGCAGTCTTCCAGCAAGCGTCCCACGGGATTGTCGCAAATGGCGGTGACGATGGCTCCGCGCATCCTGAAGCAGCGCCGGAGTCCGCGGGCTACGTTGTATTCCCCTCCGCCCTCGCACACGCGGAAGGAACGGGTGGTATGGATGCGCCCTTCTCCGGGGTCCAGCCTCAGCATCACTTCACCCAGGGAGGCAATGTCCCAGCGGCATTCCTGTTCTGATTTAATAGTTAAAGACATATAAAAGCATCAAATGGTACGGTTCTGCTTAGTATAAAAGAACTGTTTTTCTCCACAAGGGAAAACGAAGAAAAAAGACCAGATATAATGTAAAGTTTTGATGTTAAAAAATTTAACTATAAATTTTACCACGGAAGAAACAGCATTGCCTGAAAGTTCCCGAATTTATTCCAACTTAAAAGTCATGTACCCTGACTCAACATTTTTTACAAGTAATTGACGCAGATAATCTTAACCTATATATCAATATCACGATGAAACGGAGCGAGTGTAAACAGACCCCGGAAGAACTGCTGGCCAGCAGGCTCAAACCCGGAGAGCGGATTTTATGGAAAGGCCGGCCTGTGGAACGGAGCTGGACTGGTGGGGATACGGGAAAACTTCTGTTCGGAAGCGCGCTGTTCAGCCTGTGCACAGCCTTCTTCCTGGTGCTGCCGACATTCCTGAATTTGTGTTTTGATGCCAGGATGAGATACTATCGCTTCCCTTCCATATTCGGCATCCTCCTTGCCGTCCTTATCATCACTCCCCTGCTGGTTTCTTCCCTGTATTTGCTGACATCCCCGTGGCGAAAACGAAAAACCAGGCGCAACACCCGCTACGTTTTCACAGGCCAGCGCCTGATAACCATCATTCGGGAAACTCCTTTATTTTTCCCCTCCTCACAAGAGTTCCGCTTCCACTCTTATCCCATTCCCAGGCGAAGGCTCATCCGGACATATTCATGCAAGGATGGTACCGGGAATGTTATTCTGGAGTACCGGAAAGGAGGTTATTTTGTGATGGAAGACATGGAACATCCCCGGAAAGCGGCGGATGTTCTGAAAAAACTGGTGAACCAGCATAACGCCTCTGCTTCAGCAGCATTGACTACATCAGCTGACAGAGATCAATCTGCCATGTCCCGGAGAAGTCCCGATGGAATTGATGCTTCTGAAGAAATTTGGAGCAGAAAACTCAAGCCCGGAGAACAGGTGCTGTGGAAAAGCCATCCCGTGGAACGGTGCTGGACCTTCGTAGTCACAAGGCAATTCCTGTACGGAATCTTCCTGTTTATCTTGCCACTGGCGCTTACTCTAGGGGGCTGGCAACGTGTAACCAGTTTTCCGGCGGACGGCAGGTTCACTCCCGTTTTTTACTTTTTTATTCCGGGATGGATTTGTATCGTCCTTGGAGCCATCTATTATCCCCTGAATGCATTTGCAGCTCCATGGAAGGAACGGAAACGCCACCGCAATACCCTTTACATACTGACGGAACACCGCCTGATGACGATCATCGACCACAGCATCCGGACCTATTCCGTTCACAAAATCAAGGGGATCCGGCACCGTCTGCGCAAAAACGGATCCGGAGACATCATGCTGAAATACGGAAAGAAAAGAGTCTTCAAATTCAAGGACATCATGAATGCCCGTGAAGCAGTCGATATCCTGAAAAGTCTCCGGACGACTCAACCTACTCCGGAACGGGAAAGGTGAATCATTCCCGCTCCGGAGAAAAAGTTATTCTCCGTTTAAGCGCATCCGGGCGAACTCCCGCCTGGTGGTGCGCCTTACCCGCCAGAGCAGGAGCACAGCAGCCACGGACAAGCCGATGATAAACCCTATCCAGATGCCGCGCGCGCCCATGGCCGGAACAATCCAGTTGGTACGGGCCAGGATGTAGCACACCGGGAACCCGACGATCCAGTAGGAAAAGAAGGTGATGACGGTGATGGAAGCCGTGTCCCGGAAGCCTCTCAGCACCCCGACGGAGAGCACCTGCAGGCAGTCCGGAAGCTGGTAGGCCGCCGCCAGAATCAGCAGGACGGAAGCCGTGCTGACAATCATCTCCGAGTCATTGTACAAGTGCACGATCTGCTCCCGGAACAGGGTGATGCCGCCAAAGGTGCACAGGCAGATGGTGAGCACCAGCACATAGGAGGACAGGACGGCGGACTTGGTGCCCGCCAGGTCCTTCCTGCCGTGGTGGTACGCCACGCGGATGGAGGCCGCCAGACCTACGGAGAGCGGAAGCATGAAGACCAGGCCACCCACGTTCCCGGCAATCTGGTGGCTGGCCACCTGCGTTTCTCCCAGCGGGGCCAGTACCAGCGCGGCCGCGCAGAAGAGCATCACCTCGCACAACTGGGAAACGCCGATCGGTACGCCGAGCCGCATGAGGTGGGTGATGACGGAAGGCGTGGGACGCCGCCAGGAAACGATGTGCCTGCGGTACGGCCTGTGCTTGGGATTCAGGTAGACCAGCAGGAACATCAGCAGGAATTCAATGTAGAAGATGACCGCCGTGGCCGCTCCGCATCCCGCTCCGCCCATGCGGGGAAAACCGTACAGGCCGAAGACGAAGATGTAGTTCAGCGGGATGTTGAGCAGCAGGCCGCACAGCCCCACGTACATGGCGGGCCGGGTCATGTTGGACCCCTCGTTCAAGCTCTTGAGGGCCACGAATCCCAGGTTGGCGGGCAGGCCCCACATGATGGCGAACATGTAGGCGGAAGCCATCTGGCACATGGCGACGTCATCGGAAATCCAGCCGAACACGTTTCTCAGCACATAAATGACCGGCATGGAAACCAGGCTGAGCATCAGCGCCAGCCACAAGCCGTGGTTGGTCATGTAACCCACGCGGCTTTCATGGCTTTTCCCCCGCATGTTGGCAATCACGGGGCCGATGATCATCAGCACGCCGCAAGCGAACAGCGCTACAGGCAGGTACACGGAAGACCCCAGCGCCACGGCGGCCATGTCCGTCACTCCGGCGCGCCCGGCCACAATGGCGTCCACCGCTCCCATGCCCACAATGGAGAGGTTGACCACCAGCACCGGGAGGGCCAGCGGTATCAGTTTTTTCATCTCCTTCAAATTCCACGTCTTATTCATTTCTTTCTTTCCTTCCATGCATTCCTCCTTCAAGGAGCCGGAACATGCCGGCAAACAAGCCGGACCGGAGCGGCAAGCTCCAACCCGGCTTCAGGTTAAGGGTATCAACCGGACCGGGGCCTCCTGCCCCGTCCGGACATTCAGCGGTCAAGCACCACACGGGCGCATTGTTCAGCCACCTGGCGGAACGCGGCGGAAACCGGGTTCTGCTCAGGGTCTTCCAGGGCCACGGGGCGGCCTTCGTCCCCGCCGGAGCGGGTGGCGATGTCCAGCGGAATCTTGCCGAGAAGGGGCACGCCCAGCTTGGCCGCTTCCCGTTCGCCGCCGCCTTCGCCAAAGATGTGGTAAATCTTGCCGTCGGAGGGGCACTGGAAATAGCTCATGTTCTCTATGACGCCCAGAATGGGAGTCTTTACTCGTTCAAAGAGGCCGATGGCCTTGCGGGCGTCAATCAGCGCGACCTCCTGCGGGGTGGTGACCACCACCACACCGTCCAGTTCAGCTGTCTGCACAATGGTCAGCTGGATGTCCCCCGTGCCGGGAGGCAGGTCCAGAATCAGGAAATCCACGTCCCCCCACGCCACGTTGCGCAGGAACTGCTGCACGTAGCGGGTAGCCAGGGGGCCGCGCACGGCCACAGGGTCAGCCTCATTGATCAGCAGCCCCATGGAAAGCAGCTTTACGCCATGGGCCGTTACCGGAAGAAATTCGTCATTCTCATTGGCGCCGGGCCGTTCCTTGGTGCCGAACATCAGGGACATGGAGGGGCCGTAAATGTCCAGGTCCACCAGGCCCACGGAATAGCCCAGCTTGCTCAGGGCTACCGCCAGGTTGGCGGAAACGGTGGATTTGCCCACCCCGCCCTTGCCGGAGGCAACGGCGATCACGTGCCTGGCGCCGGGGACGGAGGATTTCCAGGTGGAGGGGTCGTCATTGACTCCCTTCCTGGCTTCCGGAGCCTTGTGTTCGATATTGACGTCACAATGCTTTACGCCGGGAAGATGCTTCATCACGCCATGGACGCCTTCAAAAATGTAACGGGGAATATCCGCATTCTTGCTCTCAATCACCAAATCAATCGTGACGTTGTTTTCAGCGTCAATGTCGATCTTCTTCACCAGCCCGAAGGATACGATGTCGCGGCTGAAACCCGGGAATTTAACCGTGGTCAGCGCGGCCCGTATCAGCTCCGGAGTCAATTCCTGTTGTGTCGTCATGTGTCTGAAATACTAGTGGTTGCCATAAACATTCCGCCCCCGTGCCTCCGGAACGCAGCATGCGCCGGAATACAGAGATAAGGGGACGGCAAAACCGGGAAGCAAAAATACTCCCTTTTTTATTTTTGACAACGCCTAATTCAGACAAAACAACTTTTTGCCTGCCGGATATCCACCCTTCCGGATACCCGGAAAAAGCGGAACAGCCACAGCCCCGCCAGCGTTAAAAAGAAGAAAAAGACAGGGGGACTTATTCCCCCTGCTGCTTCAGCGTTTCCCGGATATCCTGGAGAGCGGCGATGAAATCATCCAGAATTTCCGCGGGAACCATGATCCGGTCCCGGTTGGAACTCACCTTTTCCGTAATACGCACCACTTTGCCGCGCGCATTCTGTTTGAGATCAAGAAAGAACGTCTTGCGTTCCGCAATGATTTTTTCTGTACAAATAATATCGTCCTCCACGGCTGTAATCTTCCTCCGGTTGAATGAGGATTTCAGGATAGAGTTTCCTTTCAAGCGGGTCAATGATTTATTTGCAGGGGAGTGTGCCCCGGAACCTCCGGGCGGGGATAGCCGGAGCGGCATTGCCCGTGCCGCACGCCATCCTCCGTCAACCCGGAAAAAACTCCAAAGAATTAACAGCAACGGCTTAAACCTCCGCTTCCGGACGGACTCCAGCAAATAAAGAACGCCGGGAAAAACACATGAACCCGGTGCTCCATACCCGCCAGGCATTCCCGGAAAATTTGCGGAATCCGGCCCGGTTTCTCTTTTTCTTCCGGAAAACCGTCAAGTTTCCCATTGATTTTCCCCGGATTGGGCAGAGGACGGTTCCCTCCCTTCAGCATAAGATGGCCGTAAGGTATTGTACAAAAACACCAGCACCAAACGGCTTTCAGCTCCTTTGGAGGCGCCGTTCATCAGCATTCTGCGCGCCATCTGGCCTGCTCCGTCTTGTAGAGCTTGTACGTGACGGCGTCCGCCAGGGCTTCCAGGCTGGCCTCAATGATGTTGTAGGAGACGCCCACCGTGGTCCAGGTGGCGACGCCGTCCGAGGATTCAATGAGCACGCGCACATTGGAGCCGGTGCCGTTTTCCTCCGCCGCGTCCGGAATGTTCGTCCGGGTGGGGGAGAGCACGCGCACCTTGTAGTCAATCAGGTGCATCTGCTCCAGTTCCGGATACCAGCGCGTCAGGGCGCGGCGCAGGGCGCGGTCCAGCGCATGCACGGGGCCGAAGCCGCCGGCGGCGGTGTGCTCCACGTTGCCGTGGACGTCCAGCTTGAGGGAGGCTTCCACCATCATGTCCGGGTCCATTTCATGGCGGGAGGTAAGCACCACGGTGCGCAGGATGTTGAAGTACGGCTTCAGCGCGCTGTCCGGCATGTGCCGCAGGAAGAGCAGTTCCGCGCTGGCCGGAGCGGCCACGTAGTCATACCCCAGCGCGGCGTTTTTTTTCACGGCGGCGGAGAGCACGTCCAGAAGCGGGTCCCCTTTTTCCAATTCAAAGCCCAGGGTGCGGGACAGGGAAAGAATATTGCTTTTACCCCCCTGCTCCGTCATCAGCACGCGCTGGGCGTTCCCCACCAGGGAGGGGTCAATGTGCTCGTACAGGGCGGAGTCCTTCATGATGGCGCTCACATGCACGCCCCCCTTGTGGGCGAAGGCGGCGTTCCCCACGAAGGGCTGCCGCCGGAAGGGGGCCAGGTTGGACACTTCCGAAACGAAGGCGGCGGTGGATTTGAGCCGCGTCAGGGAGGCGTCACTGAGGCAGGAAAAGCCCTCCATCTTCAACTGAAGGTTGGGAATGACGGAACACAGGTTGGCGTTTCCGCAGCGTTCCCCGATGCCGTTCACGGTGCCCTGCACCTGGACGGCCCCGCTGTTCACGGCGGCCAGGCTGTTGGCGACGGCCAGTTCGCAGTCATTGTGGGCGTGGATGCCCAGGGGAGCATGCGGCAGGCGCTCCCGGACCGTCCGGATGATGGCGCCGATTTCCTCCGGCATGGTGCCTCCGTTGGTATCACACAGGACCAGGCAGTCCGCCCCGTGCTCATGGGCGGCGCGGAGCACGGCCAGGGCGTATTCCGGGTCCCGCTTGAACCCGTCAAAAAAATGTTCCGCGTCAAAAAAAGCTTCTTCCAGATTCCTTTTAAGGTAGGCAATGGAATTGCCGATGATTTCCAGATTCCGCTCCCGGGAGATGCCCAGCGCCACTTCCACATGGCGGGGGCAGGATTTGCCGAAGATGGCGGCCACCCGCGCGCCGCTGGAAACCAGGGCGTTCAGCGTGGGGTCCGTCTCCGGAGTGTTGGAAGGATGGTGCGTGCTGCCGAAGGCGGCCAGCTTGGCATTCCTGAGTTCCACGTTCCTCATGGCCTTGAAAAATTCCGTCTCCACCGGGTTGGCGCCGGGCCAGCCGCCCTCAATATAGTCCATGCCCAGATAATCCAGCTGCCGGGCGATGCGGACCTTGTCCGTCGCGCTCAAATTGACGTCTTCACTCTGTGCGCCGTCGCGCAGCGTGGTATCGTAGAGAAAGATTTTGGTGGACATCGCCTTTGTTCATACATGCAAATACGGTTCCGTTCAAGACCGGGGCCCGGTTTTTCCCCGGATGCAGACACGAAAAGCATGAAGCTTGAAGGAGTGCGGCCCTTCCGTTAGGATAGCCGCCATGCGGTCTCTGCGGCATTATTTTCTTCTCCTGGTCCTTTTTCTTTCCTGCTCCCTGCCCTCCCCGGCGGATTCCTCCGGCCACCCCTTTCTGGACAATTCCCGCCCTATCCGCTGGAGCCTTCTGACGCCTGACCGGCTGGAACCGGATATCCGGGAAGCCATGCGCCTCACGCAAGCAGCCCTAGACCGGATCAGCCGTCTCCAGCCGGAAGAGATGACGTATGAAAATACCTTCCGGGCGCTGGAAAACAGCAATGCCCCCTTGTTGGAAGGCATGCGCAAGGCCTACGTCCTGAAAAGCCTGTGCGACAGCGGGGAACTCCGCAAGACCATGGATTCCACCGCTCCCCGCGTTTCCGCCTTCCTTTCCTCCGTCACCAAGAACCAGGCCCTCTGGAATGTGCTGAAAACAGCGGAATCCCGGCTGCGGGCGGCAAACCTGAATCCTGAACAAAAACGGTACATGGAGCTCACCATGCAGAGTTTCCGGGACAACGGGGCGGACCTTCCCCCGGACCAGCGTGCGCGGCTTGAAGCTATTGACCGGGAACTTGCCCTCGCTACACAGCGTTTCAATAATTTGTACATGGACGCGCGGAAAGCGTGGTCATGGACGGTGCAGGACGCCTCCCTGCTGGAAGGGATAAGCCGGGCAGCTCTTCAACAGGCGCAGGATGAGTTTAAAAGACGGAATCCCGGCCACTCCGGCCCCGGCTGGACCTTTACCCTGGATTCCGCAACGGCGGCCCGTGTGATGGAGAAGGCGCGCCGTGAGGAATGCCGGAAGGAGCTGTGGGAGCATCTCCAGACCGTCGCCACGGGGGCCTGTGACACGGAGCCGGTCATCCGCGGCATTCTTGCCCTGCGCGCTGAAAAGGCTCATTTGTGCGGGTATGGAACGTATCCGGCCTACGCCCTGCGGGAGAGCATGGCGGGAAACGGAGAGAACGCCATGAAGTTTATCAATGAACTGCTGGACAAGGTGAAAGCCCCTTTTTTCCGTGAAATGGAAAATCTGCGCCAGCTCAAGGGGCGCCTCACGGGCCGGAAAAACGCCCGCCTGCATCCCTGGGACGTGGCGTATTACGCCAGTCTTCAGGCAAAGGAACAGTTCCGGCTGGACCCGGAGGAACTGCGCCGCTACTTCCCCCTCCCCCGTGTCATGAACGGCCTGTTTTCCCTGGCGGAACAGTTGTACGGCATCCGGGTGGCGGAGGTTCCCGCCGGGAAGGGCTCCGGAGCCGTGGAGCTCTGGAATCCGGACGTCCGTTTCTTCACTATTGACGATGAAAAGGGCAACCGCCTGGGTTCCTTTTACCTGGATCTCTTTTCCCGCGGCAATAAAAGGGCCGGAGCGTGGATGAACGCCCTGGATACGGGAAGCCCGGCCACGCAGGAGAGCCCGGGCAAGCCCCGCCTGGGCATGGTCTGCCTCAATATCCAGCCTCCCGCTGGAGATGCCGAGCCTCTTCTTTCCCATCAGGAAGCCAGGATTTTGTTCCATGAATTCGGCCATTTGCTGCACCTGATGTTCACCAGGGTTTCCATCCCCTCCCTGGCCGGCACCAGCGTGCCGAGGGATTTTGTGGAAGTCCCCTCCCAGTTCATGGAGAACTGGTGCTGGCATCCGGACGTGCTGAAAAACTTCGCGCGCCATGAAAAAACGGGGCTCCCCATTCCGGAGGAGATGCTGCGCGCCCTGGAGGCTTCCCGCGGCAACACGCCCGCCATCAGCCTGGCGGGACAGCTCCTGTACGCTAAAACGGACCTGGCCGTGCATCTGGAGCCGGAACGCTTCACCTCCGGCCCCCTCGACGACGTGGACGCCGCCGTAGCCGGAGACATGGATTATTTCAAGGATTTCAAACGTACCGGCAAGCTGCGCACGGCCCGTCATTTGTTTTCCTCCCCCGCGGGCTATGCCTCCTTTTATTTTGCGTACCGCTGGGCGGAGGTGCTGGACAAGGACATTTTTGAAGCCTTTGAACGCGCGGGAGGGCCGGACAGGAAAACCGCGGAAAAATTCCGGAAAGCCATTCTGGAAAAGGGCTATACCGTTCCGCCCATGCAGCAATTCATGGAGTTCATGGGCAGAAAACCGTCCATGGAAGCCATGCTCCGCAAAAGGAGGCTGTCCACCTGACCGCAGGTACGCGGGCGGCAGGAGAGCGGCTTCCGGGGCAGGCAGATTCCATAGTCAACATATTATACATTTGTTCAATTAAATTATCCGTTCAATATGCACATGTTACGGATATTTCACGGATAGCAGAACACATCTTTGCGTTGACTTTATGAGAAAAAGAAGCAAAATTCGCCTGCTCTGCCGCATCTTCCGGCACCAGTTGCAACCAACCGCATTTCATTTATGTACAACAAGCCTTTGACGATTGCCGCCACAACCCTGCTCCTGTGCTCTCCGGTGATGATTTTAACGTCCTGTGAAGGAAAAAAGGACGCCGCAGGCCAGATGCCGTCGCTCGTTCCCGAAGTGCAGGTAACCAAGCTGGTGACCAGGGACGTTCCCATCAGGCAGGAATGGGTGGGCACCCTGCGCGGTACGGAAGATGCTGAAATCCGCTCCCAGGTGACGGGATACCTTCTTTCCAAGGATTACAAGGACGGCGCCTACGTCAAGAAAGGCCAGGTGCTTTTCCAGATTGACCCCCGCCCGTTCCAGGCAACGCTGGACCAGGCCCAGGGGCGCCTGGAGCAGTATGAAGCCACGCTGAAGAAGTACAAGCTGGACGTGGACCGCTACACGCCGCTGGTGAAGACCGGCTCCGTCAGCCGCAAGCAGCTGGATGACGCCCTGCAGCAGGTTCAGGAGACGGAAGCCGCCATCGCCACGGCGAAGGCCCAGGTGGATGAAGCGAAAATCAATCTTAAATTCACCACCATCACGGCCCCCATTTCCGGCCTGGCGGGCCTGGCTACCCCTTCCATCGGCAACCTGCTGACGCCCTCCAGCCCCAATCCGCTGACCACCATTTCCGCCATTGACCCCATCCGCGTGGACTTCTCCGTGAGTGAACAGGACTTCCTGAACTCCATGGACAGCAACCTGACCAAGCAGAAGCACCTCAAGTTTGACGTGATCCTGGCCAACGGCACGGAATTCCCCATGCAGGGCGAACCCGTAGCCATTGACAGAAACGTGGACGCCCAGACCGGCACGATCAACATCGTGGGGCACATCCCCAACCCGAACCTGACGCTGCGGCCCGGCATGTTCGTCCGCGTCCGCGCCACGGTGAAGACCCTGGAAAACGCCACGCTGGTGCCCCCGCGCGCCATCCTGGCCGCCCAGAGCGCCAAGTTCATCATTTACCTGGATGACAAGAATATTCCCCACATGCAGGTGGTGAACCTCGGCCCCGTCGTTGACGGCATGCAGGTGATCAACGTCATTCCCATGCCTCACTCCACCTTCACGAAGGACAGCCCCATCGTAGTGGAGGGAATCATGCAGGCGGCCAAGCTCCAGGGACAGGACCCCGTGAAGCCCCTGCCCTACAAGCCCGTAGTCTCCCAGCCCGTCATGCCTTCCGTAGGGGCCCAGTCCTTTGAAAAGGCCAGGACGCCCGAAGGCATGAAGCATGACGAAGCCCAGCCGGCCGCCAAATAACCGCCTCTCTCCGGGGAAACCCGTACTTCTTCCCCGCCCTTCCCGCGCACTTTCATGATTTAACGCCATGTCCAGCTTCTTCATCAAACACCCGACCATCGCCATCGTCATCTCGATCGTGATGATCCTGCTCGGCGGCCTGTCCCTCATGGGGCTCCCCATTGAGCAGTACCCGAACATCGTCCCGCCCACCATCAAGATGCAGGCGACCTACCCGGGCGCCAACGCGGAGACGGTGGCCAACTCCGTAGCCTCGCCCATTGAGCAGTCCATTTCCGGCGTCGTAGGGATGGACTACATGACTTCCACCAACGCCAATAACGGCATCTGCTCCCTGAGCATCGTCTTTGAAGTGGGTACGGACCCCAACATGGACCAGACGCTGGCCTACATGCGCTACGGGCAGGCCACCGCTCAGATTCCCGCGGAAGTCTCCCAGATGGGCATCACCATCACCCAGTCCACGGGCAGCCCGCTGGCCGTGATCAACCTGTATTCCCCGGATGACAGCCTGAACGCCATCTTCCTGAGCAACTATGCGTACGTGAGCCTGGTGGACCCCGTGAAGCGCGTTCCCGGCGTGGGCGACGTGCAGGTGTTCGGCGCGGGACGCTACGCCATGCGCATCTGGCTGGACACCACCAAGATGGCCGCCCAGAACATCTCCGTGGGAGAAGTCCAGTCCGCCATCCGGGCGCAGAATACCGTGATTCCCGGCGGCCAGATCGGCGCGGAACCGGCCCCTCCCGGAACGGAATTCACGTACAGCATCCAGACCAAGGGCCGTCTCCAGACTGCGGAGGAATTCGGCAACATCATCATCCGTGCGGACGGGAACAAGCTCCTTTACCTGAAAGACATCGCCAAGGTGGAACTGGGTTCCCAGACCTACAACGTATCCAGTAAATACAACGGCAGGGATTCAGGCGCCATCGCCGTGTACGCGGCCCCCGGCTCCAACGCCATCAATACGGTGGACGCCCTGGTCAAGCTTTTTGAAGACCGCGCCCGCAGCTTCCCCGCCGGGATGGAGTACAACGTGACGCTGGACACCACGCTGGCCGTGCGCGCCTCCATTGAGGAAATTGAGCACACGCTGGTGGAAGCCCTCCTGCTGGTGGTGCTGGTGGTGTTCGTCTTCCTCCAGGGCTGGCGCGCCACGCTGATTCCGGCCATTGCCGTGCCGGTCTCCATCATCGCCACCTTCGCGCTGTTCCCGCTCCTGGGCTTCACCCTGAATACCATCTGTTTGATGGGCATGGTGCTGGCCATCGGCCTGGTGGTGGATGACGCCATCGTGGTGGTGGAAGCTGTGGAATCCCACATGGAACGCGGGCTGACTCCGCGCCAGGCGGCCTTCGCCGCCATGGAGGAAGTGTCCGGCCCCGTCATCGCTATCGCCCTGGTGCTGGCGGCGGTGTTCCTTCCCTCCCTGCTGCTGCCGGGCATTACGGGCACGCTGTTCCAGCAGTTTGCCGTGACCATCGCCATTTCCATGCTGATTTCCGCGTTCAACGCGCTAACGCTTTCCCCGGCCCTCTCCGCCATCCTGCTCAAGCCCAAGGACCCGAACAAGGGCGGCCCGCTGAAATTCTTCTACCGCATTTTCAACCGCGGTTATGACGCCACGGCCAGCGGCTACACCAAGGTGTGCCACTTCCTGACCCGCAAGCTCATCATCTCCATTCCCCTGCTGGCCCTGATCGCGTACGCCATCCTGCCCGTAGCCAAGCAGATTCCCAACGGCTTCCTGCCGGACGAAGACCAGGGTTACCTGTTCTCCGCCCTGATCATGCCGGAAGCCCGCTCCCTCCAGCTGACGACGGCCGCCGCGGACAAGGTGTCCAACCTCATCCGCCAGAACCCGAACGTGAAGGACGTGATCGCCATTTCCGGCTTCAGCCTGCTGACCGGGGTGCAGAGCACGAACAACGCCTTCTTCTTCGTCATGCTGAAGCCGTGGGAGGAACGCCCCAACCCTGACCAGAGCGCCAAGGCGGTCACCGCCCAGCTCAACGCCCTGCTGAGCACCAAGGTTCCGGAAGGCATCACCATGTGCTTCCAGCCCCCGGCCATTGCAGGGGTGGGCTCCGCCAACGGCGTCACCTTCATGCTGGAAGACCGCGACGGCAAGGGCACGGAATACCTGGCGGAACAAACGGACATCTTTGTCAAGGAAGCAAGCAAGCTCCCGATATTCGACCCGCAGAAGAACGGCGGCGTGCGCAGCGTGATGTCCTTTGCCGTGGAGCAGAAGGACGTGCGGCTGGATGAAGAAAAGTGCGCCACGCTGGGCGTCAGCATCAGTGAGGCCAACAGCCTGCTCCAGGCCTACATGGGCTCCCTGTTCATCAACTACATCACCCTGTACGGCCAGCAATGGCAGGTGTACATCCAGGCGCAGGGCAGCGACCGCACCGGAACGGACATGCTCAAGAACTTCTATGTGAAGAACGACTCGGGCAGCTCCGTCCCCCTCTCCACCCTCGTGAAGATCACGGACATCAAGGGTCCGGAATTCCTGCTGCGCCAGAACCTGTACAACTCCTCCAAGCTCATGGTGACCCCGGCCCAGGGCTACTCCAACTCCCAGGCCATGGAAGCGCTGGAACAGACCTTTGAGGCCAGCATGCCCACGGACATGGGCTACAGCTACGCGGACATGAGCTACCAGGAACAGAAGATCCAGAACGGCATCGGCATCGTGCAGATCTTCCTGCTTTCCTCCATCTTCGTCTTCCTGATCCTGGCGGCCCTGTATGAACGGTGGTCCCTGCCGCTCAGTATCTTCATGACGGTTCCCATTGCGGCCCTGGGGGCGTTCCTGGGCTTGTACTGGTTCGGTTATGAACTGAACCTGTACGCTCAGATCGGCCTGGTGATGCTCATCGGCCTGGCGGCCAAGAACGCCATTCTGATCGTGGAATTCGCCGTCATTGAAATGGAACGCGGCAAGACGCTGATGGAAGCTACGCTTTCCGCAGCCAGAATCCGTCTGCGCCCCATTCTGATGACCTCCTTCGCCTTCATCCTGGGCTGCGTTCCGCTGGCCCTGGCCTCCGGTTCCGGCGCCTATTCCCGCAATATCATCGGAATCGTGGTGATTGCCGGGATGACCATGGCGACGGTCGTGGGCGTCTTCCTGATTCCGTGCTCCTTCTACTTCATCATGAAGCTATTCCGCGTCCGCATCGCCCGGAAGACCGTGGAAACGGAAGATCCGGATGAAATCATTGCCCGCAAGCACCTGTTCCATGAGGCCCACGAATCCCTGAAAGGATAAAAACAGCCCTGAAACCATTTAAAAACAGACAAAACGCCATTATGCGACCGAATCAATACATCACGCGCGCCATTCTGCTGGGGACGGCCATCACGGCTTCCTCCTGCATGATGGGCCCCGACTTCAAGCCGGTGGACATGCCCATGCCCACGGCCTTCAGAGGAGCCCCCGCGGCTACGGAGTCCATTGCAGACCTGCCCTGGTGGAAAGTCTTCAAGAACAAGGACCTCCAGGACCTCCTGACAGATACCTACAACAACAACCGCGACCTGAAGGCCACCATGGCCCGCGTGGAAAAGGCCCGCCAGTACATCACCATTACGGAAGCCCCGCTCTTCCCGTGGGCGGATTATTCCGGCTCCCTGAGCAAGGGGGCCAATTACACCAACGGCAACGTCATCCAGACCGGCGGCAATACGCTGACGCCCGGCACGATTGACGGCGGCATCTCCTGGGAACTGGACATCTGGGGCAAGACGCGCCGGATGACGGAAGCGGCCCGTGCGGATTACCTGGCTTCCGAAGAGGGACAGCGCGCCCTCATGCTTTCCCTCCTGCGCCAGGTGGCGGATTCCTACCTTCAGCTTCTCCAGCTGGACGAGCAGCTTGCCATCGTGCAAAAATCCGTGGAATCCTATTCCGAATCCCTCCGTCTGTTTGACGAACAGCTGGAAGGCCAGGTTGGGGACAGGCTCCAGGTAGCTTCCGCCAAGGCGGCACTCTCCTCCTCCCAGGCGCAGATTCCCGCCATCCAGGCACAGATTGCCAACCTGGAAAACACCGTTTCCGTCCTGGCCGGGCGTACTCCCGGCCATATCCGCCGTTCCGGCAGCCTGCGGGACATTGCCTATAACATCCAGGTTCCCGCCGGCATTCCCGCCTACATCCTGTCCAGAAGGCCGGACGTGCGCCAGAAGGAATACCAGTTGCGCGCAGCCAATGCGGAAGTGGGCGTAGCCATTGCCAACTACTTCCCCACCATCTCCCTGACGGCGGCGGGCGGCCTCGCCTCCGCGGACCTGAGCCACGTGCAGGGACGCCGCAGCGGCTGGGGTATCGGAGCCAACCTGACCGGGCCCCTCTTCCAGGCGGGCAGGCTGACGGCCTCCGAGAAGGCGGCCAAGGCCGAATTCCTGGCTGCCAGCAATGATTATGAGCAGACGGTGCTGAACGCCCTGGCGGAAGTCTCCAGCACGCTGATCCAGCGGGCCAAGCTCCGCGTGATCACGTCCACCCAGTCCGAAGCCGTGGAGGCCTACCATACGGCCGTGACGCTCTCCTTTGAACGCTACCGCACCGGTCTGTCCAACTACATTGAAGTGCTGTACGCCCAGCAGAACCTGTACCCGGCACAGATCCAGCTCTCCCAGTACTATTACCAGCACGCCAGCACGCTGGTTTCCCTGTACACGGCCCTGGGCGGCGGCTGGAACATGAGTCACAAGGCTATCATGGACGGCCCGCCCAAGCGATAAAAAACCCTCCCCTTTCAAATCGGGAGTTTCCTTGATTGTTTTTTTCATTCCCCGGCAAGTACAGCTTGCCGGGGAATTTGCTTTCCGGTGAAGCGGGAAACGGACGGCCTTCAATCCAATCCCAGGCCACCCGCTTCTCCTGTCCCGGCAGAAGGGATTCATGAGCCTGGGACAGAAGTCTCAATGGATTATCCTCTTACCTGAGCCGCTTCATGGCTTGGGAAACATGGCGCCTCTGCCCGGCTTCTCTTTTCCCTTTCCCTGCTCCGGATTCCAGAGGCCGGAAGCAATTTTGGAGTTGATTCCAATCCAATTCATTCACCATCAAAATTCCGGGGAAGAATTCCGCCGTGTTTTTCAGGAATTAATTATCTCTGATTTTTCTATTCCATCATTACCAACAAGCCAATGCTGTTCCTACATTTACGACTGATTTTCAACGCCCTGCCGGATTCCTAATCCGCCAACAATTAAAAATATTAACGGTAAATGCATTGTTTATCATAAAATATTGATTTTCATCAGGATTTCAAAGAACTGGTCTTTTCATAACCATTCATTTTACTATGACTCTCTAGCATTTATCCATGTTTGCACGGAGTGGCGTTACAAGCGGATTAGGAATTCGATAAAAAAACGAATGTTCTCTTGCGGGAGAATATTTCCCTAACCTGCTACAGCAATCAATATGAAGACCAAATACCTGTCCCTCCTGCTCGCCGTACTGGGAGGCGGCCTGTCCTCCGGGGCTTCCATCAACGGCCTGGATCCAGTTTATTCAAAGGATTACACCATCTATGACGGGAGCAACGGAGATACGCTGAACGTTTCCTCCCCCACTACGGTGCCCGTGCATACCGGCAGCGGAGCCACCCCATGGACGATGGCGCTGACCGTTTCCAACCTGTCCGTCACTCCGGGAACGGATACAGGCCTGCTGTTTACCTATAATACCACCTCCAATTACAAGAATCTGGAAGGGATAGGCTTTCAGCTCACAGATTCCGGAGACCTCACCCTGTGCGCGGGAGGCTTTAACTATAATGGGGGGACTGCCGCCTCCTCCCCCTGGAAAACGCAGACGCTTTCCGGTTATTCCTCTGACCAGCCCCTCACCCTGTTTTATACTTACAATGACGGAAATGTCACCATTTCCGCCATGCTGGGCAATGATACCTCCACCCTGACCACCCTTGCCTCCCTCAGCGGCTCCGGCGTCAAATTCGGCAGCGTCTCCATGAACCAGATCAATTTCTCCGCCAAGGACGCTTCCGGAAGCACCTGGAGCGTCCCGGACAGCGTCACGGGGAAATATACCCTGGACAACTTTGACCTGTATATGGGGGCGTTGACAGAAGACCAGATGAAAGAGTATGCCCTGAGCGCCGTTCCGGAACCGGCCGCCGCCTCTCTCGGGATGCTGGGCCTGGGCATGCTGATGATCCGCCGCCGCAGGGCCTAGCCCCTTCCCGTCCACGGCCATCCCGCCCCATTCAGGGATGGCCGTTTTCATTTGCCCTTTTTCAAACATCCGTTTACTTTTCTTTATTTGCCTTCATGAAAACCAGGCTTCCTCTCTCCCTGCTTGCCTTCCTGCTGGCGGCCATCCCCTCCGCCACCGCCGCTCCCGCCGGAACGGACCTGGGAAACGTCATGTACGTGGGGGATTCCATCACCCACGGCGTTAATGGCGGCTCCTACCGTTGGGCCCTTCACAAGATATTTGCGGACAACGGCATTTCCTACAACGCGGAAGGCGTGAAAACCGGAAATTATTCCGGAGGAGTTACACCCGGAACGTCCTATGGCGGACAGTCCTTCAATAACGAACATTCTTCCCAGGCGAGCGCAAGAGCCTGGGAAATATCCGGCAGGAAAAACGGGAGCAGGTTTGACGGTTCCAACATCTCCAACTGGCTGGGGCTTTCAGATACCAAGGCAAACGGAGCCACCTACCAGGGCCAGACCTTCACGGGAACAGCCGCTCCGGATACTTTCTTCCTGATGATCGGCACCAATGATCTCCTGTCCGACGGGAACAACGCCACCCTGGGCGACCGTCTTGATTCAGTGACCCAGAACCTTCTGGAGGACATGGACGCCATCGTGGACACCATGCACGCCTCCAACAGCAGCGCGAACGTGATCGTTCTCACCATTCCCTGCTGGACCCAGCATTCCAACGGTAATTCGGACGCCACCCACCGGGCGGTGGAGGCTTACAATTCCTCCCTGAATTCCTGGGGACAGTCCAAACCGGGCGTCACGGTCATTGACGTCAACAAGGGCATCATTGACGTGGCCTCCTCCACGCCGTTCTACGGCGTGCGGTCCATGTTCAACAATCCCACAGCGGACGGACTCCATCCCAACGCCCAGGGAGACCTGCTCATGGCGGGCAACATCGCCAAAGCCCTGGGCTATGCGGGCCGCTCCGCCGGACAGGTGCGCCGGGACGCCGGGGAAATGGCCGTCAATTTCCACCAGGGTGGAGAAACGCCCGCATGGTCCGGAGTGCAGGACCTGGCAAATGCGGGGTTTTCCGCCTCCAACGTTGCCGTGAGCGCGGAAGGCATCAGCCTGGGCCAGGCGGGGATAAGCTCCATTTCCCGGACATGGACGGAGGGGACGAGTCTGAAAAACGGCTTTACCTTTGATTTCAAACTGGTTCTGGGGGATGGTGGATCAAACGGCTGGAATATCACGGACCAGTTCAGCGTGAGCCTGGGGAACGGCTCCTTTTACGGCACGCTCAACATTAATGAGGCCTATATCAAATGGGGGGATACCATCCTGTATTCCCTGGACATGTCCGCCAATACGGAAAACCTGCGCCTGGCGTACGTCACGGGTAATGAACAGGAAGGCTTGAAAGGCGGCTATTACGTCTGGCTGGGGGATATGCTGATCGGGGAAGCGCTTTCCGTCACTTCCGGTTCCGGCTGCAACGGCGTCATCATCCAATATGACGGCCGCGGCAACGCCATTCTGAAGGACCTGTCCATGGACGGAACGGGGTCGTATGCCCCAACCACTTCCGGGCTGGTCAATGAAAACAACGCCTTTGTTTCCGCCGGAGCGGATGCCGGGGGCTCCTCGAGCACTCCGGAAGGCAATATCGCCTGGCCGGAAACGGGCTTCACCCATACTGCCGCCAACCAGAACTGTTCCGGCGCCTTCAATGCGCGCGCCGCGGCGGATTCCTCCGCCGGTACCGCCGGAAACTCCGTGGGCGTTACCATCGCCTCCGGAAACGCCGCGTATATTTATGCCAACAGCGGCAATTATACGGGAGACGTCTGGCTGACCATCGCCCATGAAGGGCAGGCTTCCTCCTGGTACGCGGCCCATGGAGCCTCCGGCACGCTTGACGGAAATGCCGGCCTTCGCTTCACGGATACCGCCTCAGGCGGGGGCACCGTCTTCGGCGCCGTGAACAGCGGCAGCGTTACGGGAAACGTCTATCTGGAATTCTCCGCGGAAAACGCCGCCTTCGGCACCTTCACCAGCACGAATGCCTCCTCCGTGGTAGGTTCCTATGCCACGGACATCATGGGGAATGTGGATATTGTGGTTAACTCCGGCACCTTCTCCAGCCAGATCATGGGCGGTATCTACACCAATGCGCAAAATGCCACCACAACCATTGGCGGGGCCACCAGCGTTTACATTAACGGAGGGACCGTCAGCGGGGACGTGGTGGGCGGCGGCCTGGCAGGAGCCATTTCCGGCGGCTCCAACGCCACCGTTACAGGCGGCGTCATCAGCGGTTCCGTTTACGGCGCAGGCAAGGGAGGCGCCATCTTGCAGGGAAGCAATGTGCGCGTTACGGGCGGTACGGTCAGGGGGAACATTTACGCCGGGGGGTCCGGCGGGAGCGTGCAGGGGGATACGTCCGTCACCGTGTCAGGAAACTCCGCCACGCTCCGCAACGGGGACGCCTGGGGAAGCATTTCCGGAGGCGGTTCCGGCGGTACGGTTACGGGAAACTCCGTCGTGCACATCCAGGATCTTTCTTCCGGCACCTCCGCGTACGGTTTTGACAAGTATGCCGGAACCATCAGCGGCGGCACGAATGTGAGCGGTACCAGAACCCTGGTGCTGGACCACGTGACCGTAGGGCATTTCCAGGCCTCCCTGGCTGATTTCACGCATGTCTCCGTGGTCAACCATACCAATACCGCGCTGGATTCCCTGGGCGGAGCGCTCACCGTGACCATGGAGGCCGGAAGCAGCCTGGTCGTAAACGGAGTTTCCGGCCTGACCACGCTCATCCTGGGGGAACATGCCTCCCTGACGCTTCAGGGGCTTACCGCGGACATGGTCATCGTGGACATCACGGGAACCAGCAACTACACGCTTTCCCTGACGGAAATTCCCGCCAATCCGGACAACATTAAATTCCTGAATGACGGCGTTCTGTATGATGCGGTCATGTCCACGGACCCCCAAGCCAATTCCGCCATGGTCTTCGCCCAGGTTCCGGAACCGGGCAGCGCCTCCCTGGGACTGGCCGGGCTGGCCTTCCTCCTGTGGCGGCGGCGCAGAAAAATGTTCCATTAACGGCCCTTTGTTTTCTTCAGGCCCTGATGGAAAAAAGAAGCCCCCGCGGCACAACGCCCGCGGGGGCTTCCCATTGATCGTTATGTCCGGCCTGGAAGAGGGGTATTGCGGCCCTCTCCGGTGCTCCATGGACGGAGCCCCTCAGGACTCCCTGTTTTTAAACAATTCCAGCGCAAGCTGGGACCAGGTTTCCAGCTTGTCAAACAGCTCCCCGGACAACTCCTCCGGCGCCGCAAAGCGGAGATTGGCCAGCGCGGCTTCATTCGCGCGCACCCGGTCCGTATCCAGCTCAAACAGGTGGACGATGCCCAGATGCACGGCGCCCACGTCATTGGAATCATCATTAATCACGCCAAGCACCCGCTGGGTGCAGCCACCGTCAATGACCAGTTCCTCCCGGATTTCACGCTCCACTCCGGCCAGGTAGGTTGAAACGTCGTCATGGCCGGACTGGCGGTCTACCGGATTGATATGGCCGCCGATGCCGATGGAGCCCTTGTCATGCAGGCGGGCCTCCCCGCCGGAGCCGCCGCGCGTGTAATGCAGAATGCGGCCCTGGTGGCAGAAAATGGCGTAGGCGATGATCTGCTTGTGGGAAGAGTCGTTTTCCGCCGCTTCCCGGTCCATGAAGGAGGACACTCCCGGCTTCATGAATGCATTCAGATACTTTTCTCCGCCTTCCCGGTAGCCCTGGAAATACCCTGCCTCCTCAAAGGCGGCGCGGGGGACCACCAGAACCTGTTCTCCATGGTAACGTGACATGGAAGTACCCTACCCGTTTTGCCCCCGCGCTCAATAAAAAAGGCGCGGAAACGGCAAATTTGCGGCCGTTCCGGAGCGGCCATGAACGGCTTTCCACCTCAGGAAATATCCCGTACTTCCACGCCGTGGTTTCGGAACCTGCTCAGGATGCTTGCCAGCTCCTCCTTGCTCATGAGCTGAATCGGCAGCCACAGCACCAGCTTTTTCCCAAACAGGAACAGCAGGGCGTGGCGCGTCCTGCACAGGGTGGTGAAGCGGTCATAGGGAATGTTCATGGGCTCAACGCCCTTGCTGGAAAAAGTCATGTAATCCTCGTGAAAAACGTAATCCTTCTCCTGGTGGTACATGGGCACCTTCTTGTTGGCGGCCAGAGCGGCCTTCGCCAGGAAGGGGACGTAGAACCAGGACAGGATGATCGCCATCAGCGCCCCGGCAAGGGAGAGCCATGCAAAGATGGGCAGCGGACGCAGGGAAAAGGAGTACAGCGTCATCAGTACAAAGAAGGCGGTAATGGATAAATCCAGGGGCTTCTTCCACTTGGGGCGCACCGTATTGTACCACATCACCAGCACCTGGGTGGCCAGGCGGTCGGACGGAACGGGCTTGACGAGTTTGATGACCTCTGAATCCTGCATCATGGCGGCAGGGTAGCTTCATTCCCGCGGAAGAGAAAGCCTAAAAACAGGCCGTTCCGCCACGTTTGCGGCAAAACGGCCACGCCTGGAAGGGCCTTCCCCCATTTTCCCCGCCCCAATTCTCCGGGAAAGCGTCCTTCCCCGTCCGCAGACCAGAATTTCCTTGATAATCAGGGCTCCCTTCATAGAATTAAAAGCCAAAAGCCTTTAGCAGATCCGGTGGCAGACAATCTTCAAATTCACGTACGCACGTTCCAGCCCTCAACCACTCAGGAACAGGCTCTGGAAACCTTGACGGATTCCATGGCGGAAGTCCTTGACGAACGCCAGCTAAGGCATATCAAGAATGCCGTCCTCCTGCGCGAGGAAACGCAAACCACCTACCTGGACCACGGTCTGGCCGTACCCCACGGACGCACCAGCGCCCTGGATTCCATGCAGGTTACCGTGGGCCTCAGCCCGGAAGGCATCCTCTGGCCGGACGATGCCCGCCACGCCCACCTCATCGTCATGCTGGGCGTTCCCACCGCCATGGTGACCGGCTACCTGACCACCATGCAGAAGCTGCTGCGGTGGCATAAAAACGCTCCTCTGGGCCCCAACGGGGAATGGACGGGAGATGAAGCCAGCCTGCTGGCGTCCCTTCAACAAGCCCTGCAATGACGGATAAGAAGAACGAGCCTGCGGCAAAAACGCACATCTCCTGGTCATGGCTCCGCATGGCGCTGAGCCTGCGTGAAAAAGTCAAGCTGGGAGACAAGCAGGTCATCTTCATCTGGGCGGTCGTCGTAGGCGCGCTGGGCGCACTGACGGCCCTTGTCTTTGAATGGGGGGTGGAGCTGGTCCAGGACCTCCTGACGGGCCGTACCAGCTACAAGCAAATCCAGGTCTTTCAGGAAATGGCCAGGCAGGACTGGGCCTGGTGCATCTTCGTCCCGGCGGCGGGCGGCCTGCTGGCCGGCCTCACCCTTCTCTTCACGCACCGCTTCGTCCCGGCCAAGGCCACGGAATACATGGAAGCCGTGGCACTGGGCAATGGCTATGTGCCCCCCAAGCCCAGCCTGCTGCGCTCCCTGTCCGCCGTTTTCTCCGTAGGCTCCGGCGCCTCCATCGGCCGGGAAGGCCCTCTGGTGCAGGCCGCCGCCGTGGTGGGGTCCGCCCTGGGTCGCTTCTTCCATCTCTCCGCGCCGCGCCTGCGCCTGGTCGTAGCCTGCGCCGCGGCTTCCGGCATGTCCTCCGCCTTCCACACGCCCCTGGCCGGCGGCCTGTTCGTGAGTGAAATCGTATTGGGCGCGCTGACCATTGACTTCCTGGCGCCCCTGCTGGTGGCCAGCTGCGCGGGGTACTTTACGATGGGGCTGTTCCATGAACCGGCCCCCATCTACCAGCTCCAGCAGGAGGTTTCCCTGACGGGCAACCAGCATGTGCTCTGGTGCGTGCTGCTGGGCGCGCTGGCCTCCCTGGTAGCCAGTTTCTGGCTCCTGATCCTTAAAAAATCCCGCCAGTACCTGAACGGGAAACGCCAGTGGCTGCCCGTGCGCCTGATGGCCGCAGGCATGCTGGTGGGCGTCATCGCCATCTTCTACCCGGAAATCGTGGGCAACGGTAAAAACATCATCACCTCCCTCATTCATTATGAATTTGACGCCACGAGGGCGGGCATCCTGCTGTTCCTGAAAATCTTCACCGTCGCCATCGTCTTCGGCGTGGGTACGGTGGGGGGCGCGCTGACGCCCAGCCTCACCATCGGCAGCGTGTGCGGCTTCCTGTTCAGCGCGGCGCTCACCCAGCTGGGCGTGCCGGGAGACCATGCCATCGCCTATTCCCTGGTGGGCATGGCCGCCTTCTTCACCACGGCGGCCAACGCCCCCATCACCTCCCTGGTGCTGGTGGTGGAATTCACCATGGCAGGGCACATGATGTTCCCCCTGATCATCGGCGTTCTGGTCTCCTACGGCATGGCGAGGCTGACCAGGGCCCAGTCCATGTACCATGACTCCCTGGCCTTTGGCCCCAGAAGCACCTTTGACAAGCCCCTGGCCCAGGTGCAGCTTCAGGACGTGGCCCGCAAGGACCCGCCCGTGGTCCATCCCCTGGACAAATTCGGCACCATCGCCTCCATGCTCATTAAAAACCCGGCCCAGCCCATCTTTGTCACTTCCCCCGCAGGCAAATACCTGGGCAGCGTAGTGGCGGAGGACGTGGCGGCCTTTGCCCGCAACAAGGAGCTGGCCCAGGCCGTCCTGGCCATGGACGTGCTGCGCAGCGACATGCCCACCCTGCCCGCGGACATGCACCTTCCGGAAGCCCTGGGCATCTTCTCCCGCCCCCACTGCGCGGAGTCCCTGGCGCTGGTGAACCCGAACAACGACCTGCTTCTGGGCGTCGTCAACAAGACGGACCTTTACCTGGTGCTCTCCGAAATCATGCGGCGGGAGAAACTGCAATAGGAACGGCGTTTTTTCCGGACCACATCCTGTTCCGGAAAAAACTTGTAAGGAGCGCTGCAGACCTCTCCGGCATTATCCTGCCCGGCACCCCGGCGGCGGCAGGTCCTCCCTTCCCGGAGACACGGGGCCGCTTAAAAACGCAATTTTTGCATCCTCTTTTTTCACAACAGGGGTCAGGTTAAAAATAACAACAAACTTGCATTTTTGACCTCATCCGGTACGCTTCCGGCATTATGAGCCGTACGCTGAGAATAGAATACCCCGGAGCGGTCTATCACGTGCAGAGCGAAGGCAACCGCGGAGACGCCATTTACCTGGATGACGAGGACCGGGAAATCTTTCTGCGCACTTTTCATGAGGCGGCCCGCAGAAGCGGCTGGACCGTGTATGCCTATGCGCTGATGGCCAACCATTACCATATTCTTTTCCAGACGGCCCGCGCCAATCTGGTGGACGGCATGAAATGGCTCCAGACTGCCTACACGCAGCGCTTCAATGCGCGCCACCGCATGCGCGGCCACCTGTTCGCAGGCAGATACCACGCCATGGTGGTGGAAGCGGAGAACGCCCACTATTTTTCCACCATCATTGATTACATTCACCTGAATCCGGCACGGTCCGGACTGGCACGGCGTCACACGTTCCTTTCCGGATGCAAGTGGACCAGCCTCCCGGCGTGGCTGGATGCGCCCGCAAAAAGGCCCAAGTGGATTCACCCGGAGCGCGGCCTGGTGTGCTTTGGCTGTGACGATACGGATGACGGGCGCCAGAAGTACCTCAACCACCTGATGGGCCGCTTTGAGGCGGAGCGCATGGATGAACGCTCCCTGCTCCCTGCGGGGCACGTGGGCCCGGGCACCGTACAGCGGGGCTGGTGCTACGGCTCCAGCGCCTTCCGCGCCAGGCTGGTGGGGGAACTGCCCCGGCTGGCGCGCAGAAAGCCCGTTACTACGGGCATGCGCGCCTCGGAAATAGGGGAATACCAGGCGGAAATCATTGTGAAAAACGGCCTGAAGGCATTCGGCCTGTCAGAGGAGGACTTGCTTGTCACGCCCTACAGCCATTCCTCCAAGCTCATCATTGCCCTGGCGGTCCGGCAAAGCACGCTGGTTCCGTACGCATGGATCAGCAACCGCCTGCACATGGGCATTCCCAAATCCATGGGAACCCTGCTCCACCGGGCCAAGAAGATGGCGGAAACGGACCTGAAAACGCGGGCATGGATTGAACGCCTGACAGCCTGATTTTTCCCTGCGGGAGTATCCAAAGAGACCTTTCCCATCCGCCACGCAGAAAAATCCGGAGAACGGATACCATTCATCCGCCTCCGGATATCCTTCCGTGCAGGGTAAATGCTGCCGGAGCGGACGGGATCATGCCCTACGCCGGCGCACCATCATAACAGCCAGCCCAAGCAACCCCATGGATGCCGCAGCCGGTTCCGGAACAACTGAAAACGCCATGGCCGCAACTCCGGCCTTCTGCCCCCCGATGCGGAAATCAAGAGTATCCGACGTCGCCTCCCCCGTCCATTTGACCAGGGTCAGCTTGCCGTTGGAGAAGGAAGGAGTGGATGAAAAGCCGGTCCCACCCGCTGCCGCATATTCAAAGAAGCCGGTTCCTCCCGTCACGGTAGTGGCCCCCGGAGCCACGGCGGCACTGGAAATAAACATGTAAAACGTTACCGTATCGCCCACGGTCAGGCCCCCCAATTGAATGGAGGACGTAGTGGAGCCTCCGGCGCCGGGAGCCATGTAAGATGATAGTGCGCCGTAATCAAAAGAACCGAGGGTATTGACCAGATCCTCCATCGCCGCCTTGTTCTGGTAATAGGCGTAATAACCAGGGTCATCCTCCCCGGGAGTTACGGCGGCAAGCGTCGTGTTAAAGAAATTCCCGGCGCTTTTAACGATTTTAAGCGTGTAGGGAGTATCGCCGCCGGAGGCGTCCACCAGGGAGAGAACAGCCGCAGCATTGGAAGTGTACTGGTTCATGCCGTCCCTTCCCTCGCCATCCCTGTATACATCCACAAAAACGGATGCCGCCTGGGCAATGGAAAAAGCCCCTCCGATCATAAGCAGAAATAATGTTTTCTTCATGGTTTTTGACTATTCTGACAATGAAAGCCAGTTTAAGGATTTTGAATCCGGAAAATCACGCAAGACGCAGAAAACATAATGCTTATAAAAAATACCCCGTCCATTCGTCACAGGCGAATTCCGTCTCTGGCACAACGGCATTTCCTGATAACGTTTTCTTTTTCATTTATTCTTTGTTGACACCGGATTCAAAATCCGCCTCCAGAGAAAAACAAGCCGGATTTACAGATATGGCCTCCGGTTTCCTCCTCCCGGAAAACGTTGTGCAAACAAACCTCAATCACCAACAGGGGTCAGTTTACAAATTACAACACGTAAAGATATTTTCTATTTTCTTGCTGACCCCTTATGCTTTCCAGGGAAAAAAATGATTGCCAGTGCGCGCCGTGGAATGATAAACGAAGGGCGCGTGCGAAAAACCGCGCGTGAAGCGTCAACCCAAATACAACAACAGAGAAGATGGCACAGACATATTCCCAGCGCGTGCTCGACTTGGTGAAAGCCAAGAACAGCCACGAAAAAGAATTCATCCAGGCCGTTCAGGAAGTGCTCAACACGATTGAGCCGGTTCTGGCCGCGAATTCCAAGTATGAAGACCACGCGATTCTGGAACGGATCGTGGAACCGGAAAGAACCATCCTGTTCCGCGTGCCGTGGATCGACGACCAGGGCAAGGTTCAGGTGAACCGCGGGTACCGTGTGGAATTCAACAGCGCCATCGGGCCGTACAAGGGCGGCCTCCGCTTCCACCCCAGCGTGAACCTCGGCATCCTGAAGTTCCTGGGTTTTGAACAGGTTTTCAAAAACTCCCTCACCACCCTGCCCATGGGCGGCGGCAAGGGCGGCTCCGACTTTGATCCCAAGGGCAAGAGCGACAATGAAGTGATGCGCTTCTGCCAGAGCTTCATGACGGAGCTTCAACGCCACATCGGCGCCAATACGGACGTTCCCGCCGGGGACATTGGCGTAGGTGGCCGAGAAATCGGCTACCTGTTCGGCCAGTACAAGAGAATCCGCAATGAATTCACCGGAGTTCTCACCGGCAAGAGCCTGAACTGGGGCGGCTCCCTCATCCGTCCGGAAGCCACCGGCTACGGCTGCGTGTACTTCGCCCAGAACATGCTGGCTACCCGCAATGACGACTTGCAGGGCAAAATCTGCCTGGTATCCGGCTCCGGCAACGTGGCCCAGTACACCGTGGAAAAACTGAATGAACTGGGCGCGAAGCCCGTCACGATGTCCGACTCCAACGGCTTTATCTACGATCCGGACGGCATTTCTCCGGAAAAACTGGCCTGGGTCATGGAACTCAAGAACAAGCGCCGCGGCCGCATTGCGGAATACGTGAAGCAGTTCCCGAAGGCACAGTACTTTGAAGGCCAGCGTCCCTGGAGCGTCCCGTGCGATTGCGCCTTCCCCTCTGCCACGCAGAATGAAATCAACGGGGAAGACGCCCGCACCCTGATCAAGAACGGCTGTACCCTGGTGGCGGAAGGCGCCAACATGCCCACGGACCTGGAAGGCATTGAAACCTACCTGGCCGCCAAAATCCTGTACGGCCCGGCCAAGGCCGCCAACGCCGGCGGCGTGGCTACCTCCGGTCTGGAAATGTCCCAGAACAGCCAGCGCCTCTCCTGGACGCGCGAGGAAGTGGACCACAAGCTGAAGAGCATCATGGCCAACATCCACGCGAACGCCCTGGCCCATGCCGAGGAATATTCCTCAGACAAATCCTTCACCAACTACGTCACCGGCGCCAACATTGCCGGCTTCGTGAAGGTGGCGGATTCCATGATCGATCAAGGGGTGGTTTGAGCCTGCCTTCTTTCAACGTAAAACACACCATGAAGCGCCGGGTTCGCCCGGCGCTTTTTTATTCTTCCGTAGACCTTGATTCTCCGGAAAACCTCCACGGCCAAAGCAGGAGCACAGAAACCACGCTCCATCAAACGGCAGCCCGGATACCCCGGCCCCATATCCCAGGAAAAACCTTCCCGCCTACTCCTCCAACAGATGGCACACGGCCTGCGCCGCATGTTCCGCGGCTCCCCCCTGCCCCAGCTTGTCAGAGGCGTCTTTCATTTCCGCCAGCAGGGCATCCCTGTTTTCCGGGACCAGCAGGCGTTCTATCTCTTCAATCACCTTGTCCGGCGTAAAATCAAACTGGACCAGCTCCTTTACCACGGGCTTCTGCGCCAGGATATTTACCATGCCGATGAAGCGTATTTTAATAAGCATGCGCGCCATCCAGTACGTCAACAGGGGAACCTTGTACACCAGCATGTACGGGAGCCGGTGCAAGGCGGCCTCCATCGTGGCGGTGCCGGAAGCCACCACCCCCACGGCGGCGCGATCCATCAGTTCATGATAGCCACCCACCGTAATGTGGAACAGTTCCGGCGGCATGCCGGCCTTCCGCGCCATGCCGCGCATTCTTTCCGCAAGCGCCTCCGTGGAGGCGGCGGTTTCAAAGGCCAGTTCCGGCCGTTCCCGGGAAAGGCGGCGGACCACCTCTATAAACACCGGGAAATGCCTGTCAATTTCACGGTTGCGGCTGCCGGGAAAGAGACCTATCAGGGACGTCTCCCGGACATCCTCCTTACGGATGGAAACAATCTCATCCACCAGGGGATGCCCCACGAATTCCGTTTTCAGCCCGGCCTCCTGGAACAGGGGGGCCTCAAAGGGGAAGATGCACATCATCAGGTCCAGCATGCGCACCATCTTGGGAATGCGCCCGCGGTGCCAGGCCCACACCTGCGGGGAGATAAAATAAACGATTTTGGTATGGGGGCAGCACTTGCGGACTTTTTCCGCCAGGCGCAGGTTGAATCCCGGATAGTCAATCAGGATGAGGCAGTCCGGCTGGTCCTGCCGTATACGCTCCAGAATGGAGAGAAAACGTTTCCTGAACCAGCCGTATTTCTTAAGCACCTCCACCACGCCGATGACGGCGGCTTCATCCGCCCAGTCTTCCACGCCGGGGCACAGCGCATGCATGCCGTGGCCGCCCAGCCCCTGGACGTCCGTCCCGGGCATCAGGCGCAGCAGATTCTTCAACAGCAGGGCTCCGTGAATATCCCCGCTCTTCTCTCCCGCTATAATATAAAGCTTCATCACTCTCTGCTGCGGCGCGCGCCGTATGCCTTTTTACCTTACCAGCCCCGTTTCAGCGGCGCAATAAAAGACTTTCCTTTCAAGGATTTTAATGCAAGATACGCGCCGTATGCATGAATTGGTCTCGCTTTGGATGTCCTGGGTGCAGGACTGGGGTTATGTGGGCGTCATCGTCCTGATGGCCATGGAAAGTTCCATCTTTCCCGTCCCCAGTGAGGTAGTCATTCCGCCCGCGGCCATCCTGTCCGCCCAGGACGGAGCGAGCATGAGCTTCTGGGGAGTGGTTATTGCCGGAACGTTCGGTTCCTGGCTGGGGTCCGCCATCACGTACGCCGTAGCCCGCATCGTAGGGCGTCCGGTTATCATGCGCTGGGGCAAATTCTTTTTCATGCCGCCCAACAAGGTGGAGAAGGCGGAAGTCTTCCTCCAGCGGTATGAGGTCTCCGGCGTTTTCTTCGCCCGCCTCCTGCCCGTCATACGCCACTTGATCTCCATTCCCGCGGGGATTGTCCGCATGGGGTTTGGGATTTTCTCCCTGGTTACGGTGCTGGGAGCGTTCGCCTGGTGCACGGTGCTCGCCTGGTACGGTCACCGCATTGGGGAACGGCATCCGGAACTGCTCAAATCTCCGGACGAACTGATCCTCACCGTAAAGAGTGAAAGCCTTCCCCTCATTCTGGCCGTGCTGGTGCTGGCCGTCTGCTACATCATCATGCTGAGGCTGACGGACCGTAAGAAGGCGCAGGATGCCGCCGCAGAGGCCACCCCTGAAAAGGAGCAGTAACCTTCATACTTTTTCCATGAGCGCTTCCAAGGAAGACCGGGCAGCCCGGGCGCTGGACTATTTCCACCAGGGGTACAACTGTTCCCAGTCCGTCTTTGCCGCCTTTGCGGACGTCTGCGGCCTGACTGAAGAAACGGCCCTGAAACTTTCCTCCCCGCTGGGAGCGGGCATAGGCCGCATGCGGGAGGTGTGCGGCGCTTTTTGCGGACTGAGCATGCTGGCCGGCAGCCTGTACGGAAACAGTTCTCCGGAAACCGGGGAAAAGGAAAAAATCTTTTCCCTGGTGCAGTCCCTGGCGGCCTCCTTCAAACAGGAATTCGGCACGCTTTACTGCCGGGAACTGCTGGGCCTGTCTCCGGAACGGCTGGCTGCGGAAACGGCGCGCCCCGGTGAACGGACCGCGGCCTACTACGCCTCACGCCCCTGTGAACGCTGCATTGCCTTCTGCGCCCACCAGGCAGCCGCACTGGAAGCAAGGGCGCAGCATTGAAATGCCCGGTCTCCCCACGCAGGAAAACCGGGCATTTCAATCAGACGGAAAGTACCGTCAATGAGCGCTGCATTTGCCGTCCGGGCAGGAGGCTTTCAGCTTGTCAATTTTTTCATTGGTTTCACCCATCCCTTCGTCGTAGAAGCCCTGTTCATCCGGGGCCAGAACCTGAAGGAGGCGGAGAAATTCGCCCGCGTGCTCCTTTTCTTCATTGGAAATATCCAAAAGAACTTCCTGAGCCAGTTTGTTGTCGATGGATTCGGCAAGCTGGGTATAGAGCTGGATGGCCTCATACTCCGCTGCGATCATGAACCGGATGGCTCTCACCAATTCGTCATGGGTGAGCATCCGGTCTTCCTTCAATCCGCTAAATGCATTTGTAAATTCAGGCATGCAGGTATGACTCAAATCACCACTAATGTATTCAAAATGTTTTTGTCATACATTTTTTGCGACATTCTTTGAACTTTTTTCATAGAAAACGGTCTAATGGGGCAACTCCGCTCTCCGGCAGTTTTAATATGGGGAAACAGCAGTTTTCCGCCCCCTCCGGCCCGGCCTGCCTTCCCCCTGCTGATGTGAAATGAGAGAGACAAGACAGGCCCGCACAATCCGGCAACAGAAAACGCCCACCCCTTCCCTGAAGGAAAAAGCGGGCGTTTTACAGGAGGAGAACGGAAAATCCGTCAATGGGCAGGGGAATTGCTGCATTTGCCGTCCGGGCAGGATGCCTTTAACTTGTCAATTTTTTCATTGGTTTCACCCATCCCTTCGTCGTAGAAGCCCTGTTCATCCGGGGCCAGAACCTGAAGAAGGCGGAGAAATTCGCCCGCGTGCTCCTTTTCTTCATCGGAAATATCCCAAAGAACTTCCTGGGCCAGTTTATTGTCAATGGAGGCGGCAAGCTGGGTATAGAGCTGGATGGATTCATATTCCGCTGCGATCATAAACCGGATGGCTCTCACCAATTCGTCATGGGTGAGCATCCGGTCTTCCTTCAATCCGCTAAATGCATTTGTAAATTCAGGCATACCAGTAGGACCGGATAAACAAATTCTTCATTCAATATGCTTTTGTCATAAATTTCCTACGGATTCTTTTGAGCCAGCATCATGGAAAAGAGTTTCATGAAAATTCCCCTCCTTTCCTATAAAATACGGCAGGAGCCGCGGTTTCAGCACCGCAGCTCCTGCCCAGAATCCCGGTTGGGTGTAACGCCTTACCTGGCCTCCGCGGGCTTGGGAGCGTACTTCTTGAAAAACTCAACGTATTGGACAGGAGTCCGGCCGGGAACATAACCCGTGCGGCCCAGCTCCTTTCCCTTGGCGTCTACCACCACCATGGCGGGAACGCCGCGGATGCCATATTCCTTAGCTTCCTTGGATTTGCTGAAATCCGGACTGCCAAACTCAAACTTGACGCCGATGGCCACACCATCCATGCCTTGTTTGAACTCTTTCTTGGAAAGAATTTCCTTCTCCAGCTTAATGCAGTAACCGCACCAGGACGTTCCCGTGAAAAGAAGGACAATGGGAAGGCCCGTCTCCTCCGACTGCTTCTGGGCGCTCTTCATGCTCTTGCCCCACTTGAACTTTACCTTGGCGGCCTTGGCCGCTTTTGCGGCGGCTTCCTTGTCAGACGGAAGATCCTGGGCCATGGAAACGCCGGAAACACTGAATCCGAGCACGGCGCATAATGCAAAAATTAAATGTCTGTTCATCACATTTGGGAGTGGTTCCCTGCAAATTAACAGGAAATGGCAGCATAGGAAGACAAATCAGCGTCTTTCCCATATGGGAGGGAACCTATTTCCTCCTGAAATGGGCTCTCTTCTAAAAAAAGTATTGCTCTTTCCACTCCAATCGGGTAATAATCCGCCCGCACTTCCAAACGCGCGGTTAGCTCAGTGGTAGAGCAACACCTTGACATGGTGGAGGTCGTAGGTTCAAATCCTATACCGCGTACCACTTTCCTTAAAATCCCGTCCCTTTCCGGACGGGATTTTTTTATTCCGGCACGCAGCACTTCCAAATTTTCTCCTGCATCTCCGTCGGCACGGCCTGGAAAAAAAGGTTCATCCGGGGAGGCATCCCGCTCCTACAGATAGGGAAAAAGAGGCCGGGAAAAATGGCGCTTGCAGCGTCTGCGAAAGGAAAGGCAAAAAATCTTTTCCCATCTTTTTTTGAACACAACCCCACTCTCAGGACGCTAATAGTGTGAAGGCAGATGAAGGCCGCAGCCCTTAACCCTCCTTCCCTGATGAAATAATGACCATTAAAAGCCCGGCGGAGGTAACCCCTCCGCCGGGCTTTCTGTTGACAAGAGGACCGTCAGGCAATCCACGGATCACCGGGACGTCAGGCGGTCATACAATTCATTGGCGTACCTGTGGTTGGGATGGTTCACGCTCATATACGCATCATAAAGCGGGTGGGAAGGGTCTGACTCCATGCGCATGGCCTCCTCCGCAGGAGAAGGCGTACCGTTTCCCGAATGATGAAGGGGCGCTTCATCCAGCAGGCGGGAGGCCTGGAACAGCAGCCGGATGACGTCCGGATTGGAACCGAGCTCCGGATGGTCAAGCAGGGCGTCCGCATCCACGCCCGTCTCTGACGCAAGCCGCTGGAGAGCGGCAGTGGCCCGGCCCATATTACGCTCATAATTGGCGCCCCATTCCTGCTGCAGTGACTGTTCCGCCCGGGTTTCCATCTCCAGCCGGGAATCCTCCACCTGTTCCCTGGCTTCCTCATACGCCTGGGACATCGTCTCCTGAAGAGCATTCATGGCCTCCGGGGGCACGCCGTAGCGGTAGGCCGTGCGGGCCATGCGTTCCGCCAGTCCGGCGTTCCACTCGTTTTCCGGCGTGGATTCCGGACGCTCCAGGCGGTATTCCTCCTCCGACTCCGGAAGTCCGGCCATCCGCCGGAACCGTTCCATCTGCTCCTCATTCTCCACACCGGGATAATGCCGCATGCGTTCCAGCTCTGCGTAACTCTTCGCCAGAGCCTCCGGCGTCTTAAACTTGGAAAGGGACTTCTCCATCCCCTTCAGCTCATCAAAACGGGCATACCAATCCGGGACAAAACCCCCGTCCTCCCCCAGAAGGCCGGGAAGAGGCTCGGACTGTGCGGGAGCTGCGGATGAAATTTCCGCCTCCGGGGAAACTGCCCCGGAAAAATCCGCTTCCCCGGAGGGAGCGGCCGTATTGTTATCAATGGAATCAATCATTTTTTTCTTCTGCTGTGGATTCTTTAATGGCTAGTTGGAGCTGGCGGCGGATGTACAGGAATATCTCCCTGTAGGCATCCCGCCTCATGGCATCTAGGGGGTCGTAACTCCCGGGACTTCCTTGAAAAACGGGCAAATCAGTCTGGAAGCGAGCCTCCAGAAAGGTCAGCGCCTCCCGCCCGTCCGGGGTGTCAAACACCCGGAGAAGCTGGCGCCTTTTAAGACGGGCCTCCCTGAGGGAAGCCTCCTGCTGCAATGTCATATCCTGGTTCATTCCTGAATCGCGGTTAACTGGTCAAGCAAGGGATTAAGGGAAGCGTACGGATCCTCTTCCGCCGGGGCCTGCGCGGCCTCCTGCTGGCGGTCCGCACGCTCCTTCCGCATGGCCTGGACGTCAGCCCAGGGCCTCAGCATGCTCTCCGGAGCGCCGTCCACACGGGTGGACAGGCGGAAGCAATGATCCCAGTCCACATGGTCCGCCAGGTCCGGAGCGGCCTGCATCATCATATTCAGGCGTTGAAGGCTGCGGTCCATGCCTTCGCTCTGCAAACGCCTGAGAACCAGCGCTATCTTTGACTGGTACACCACTCTGGGTTCCCCAACGGTGACGGAACCGCCCCTGCCTTCCCGCAGCACGGCACGCGGAGGCCTGGGGAACCTGCCCATGCGGAACAGCAGGGAGAAAATGCGCGTCATGGTAGAATACAGGTCACTCACGAACAGCGTGAAGGATGGTGAAAACATCAGCACGCGTTCATTCTCCCGCGCCATCACCTCCGTGGCTGTCATGCTGCCGCGGTGGCCGCTCCAGAGCTCCAGCATGGGCAGGTAATAGGCACGGCGTATGGCGTCCTGCTTCTGCGCCAGGCGGTCCATGCCTATGTCATACCTGCCCTGCGTGGCCCACTCCCGGGGGAGGTGGAGGGAAGCGGCCTCCGGCGTGATGACGGTTCTGCCGCCGGCACGCAGGTCCACCTCTCCGATCTGGTTGGCCAGCTCCAGAATGCGGGGGAAGGCGGCCACCTCCCCCAAGGTGTCCAGAATGCGGTTCAGGAACTGCACCTGCTGAATGGCGGGAAACACCAGCCTGCCGGGAGCCAGGCCGTACGGGCCGCTGCCCCATTTCAGGAAACGGGTCACCAGGTACGGAAACTCCATGTATCCCCCTTCCTCCACGATCACCTGGTCATCCAGGGACAGGTAAACGCTCTCAAACGGCATGTGGGCGGCCTGTTCCCTGCGGCGGCTGCGCCGGGTGCGCGGACGCACCACATGCAGGAACCTCAGGGACGTGGCGTATGGATTGCCGCCGCGTTCCAGCGCCTCCCGCGCCCGGGGGCCCAGCGCCTTCAGGCCGAACATGGAACGCGCCTGGTGGGCGGTATAGGTAAACTCCCGCACGTAAGTATCCACCCGGCCTTCCGCATTCTCCGCACAGGCGAACTGCCCGCACGGAATATTCGTGAACAGCAATCTGCCGTCCGACGAATTCCCGGTGAACAGGCTGCCCGTTCCCAAAGCCACGCGATCCAAGAAACACTCATGGATCTCCGTATAAAAATTGGAAACGGACAGCTCCTTCAAGGCAATCTCCGAACACTGGTTATACCAGGCCTCCGCCTCATCGCCGCCGTGGTCATCCGGAGCGGACCACTTGAACCACACGTCATGGCTGGGCGTAATATAGGACATATGGCCGCTGGCCAGCTTCTGGCACGCCTCCACGGCGGTGGTATCCGTCATGCGGTCCATGGCGTCCCTGCTGGGCAGGGAAACATCCCCTTCCCGGTTCAGGCGCCGCGGCAGCACGTAATCCCTCAAACGGTCCCACCACGTCTCCCAGGGAGCGCGCTGGGCGGCCAGGGACTTGTACACGGAATTCAACTCCGCAACTCTCTCTTCCATGGCGGCGGCTATCCCAGGGTTTTCCTAAGCAGGGTACGTGGATTGGCCTCCTCCTGCCCAGCGGAAGAATGGCGGCGGGCCAGAATGGTGGAAATCATCCCCTGCCTCTGGCGCTCCCGTGCCTGGTAATCCTCTCCTACTTCCTCACCCACGCTCTCCGCCTTCACTGGAATGGTCTGCTCCGGCGCGGGAGTGGACGGTGTGGATGGTTTCATGAATCCCATAATCTCTTTTTCTTTCTATGCATGGTTTTATTAATGGCCCGTTCCGTTTACCGGAATAAATGGCTCCGTGGGGGTCCGGACGCCTGCCGCACGGACAAGCCATGCGGAGCAGGCGCCGTCTCACCGTAAAGGAAAAGGGCATGCTCTTCACCTGCCCGGAAACTTCCGGACCGGTGCATGCATCTATCAAATAGATGAATGGCAGGAAAATGCACCTGGGGAAAAAACGGCCGCATACATGCCACCGGTGGCACAAAAGAGGGCACTCCCAAACAAGATGCATTACACTGCCAAATCCGGCAAACATGTGGCGTTATGACTCATGAATCCTTACTTCAGCCGGATACCCCCTCCGCGCTGGATATTTGCAACGCGGCGCTCTCCAAAATAGGGGAAGCGCCGCTGGATGCGCTGATTGCCAATGAATCCACGGCATCCCGTCTCTGCGTTCTTCACTACCACCCGGCCCGGAGAGAAACCCTCTGCATGGCGCGCTGGACCTTCGCCACCACGCAGGCCATGCTGGACTCCGTCTCCGCCCAGGCTCCCAACTCCCTGACCCCCTACCAGTTCACGCTGCCTGCGGACTGCCTGCGCGTGCTGGATGTGGAATGTACGGAATGGAAAATGCAAGGGCGCCGCATCCATGCCTCACGCGCTCCGCTGCCTATGAGCTACATTGCGGACATTGAAGACGCAAACCAATTTGATCCCCTCTTCATGGACGCCCTGGCTACGCGCCTGGCGGAGAAACTGGCCATGCCCATGACGGGAAACCAGAGCCTGCGCCAGAACCTTCACCAGGAATTCCATAAAATCATTCTTCCGCAGGCAGCCACCGTCAACGCCGTGCAATCCTTCTCCAACGACTCCCACCCCCTGCTGGACCTGCTGAGGAAAATCAAATCCCCCACCTGCTCGGAAGAATATGAATAACAGGAGAATAACACGGGAACAACATAACGATAACTTGTGAATACACGCTGATGAAAGCACTGGACTTCATACAGATATTCGCCACTAACGTCCGCAGGATGGACTTCCGCCTCAGCAGCGCCCAGGTCATTCTGGCCGTCATCGCCGGATACAGGCGCCACAGCACCATCACGGAGGCCACCCGCCTGCACCCCAATACCGTCACCAACATCCTGCAGGACCTCATCGCTCAGGGATACGTCAACCGGTTCGGAGACTGCCGACCTTACGTGTACCGCCCCACGGCGGAAGGCGAGCAGCTGGCCGGAAACCTGCTGGACAAAAATACCCTCCCCGGCACATGAAGGACTCCCTGCTCAGCACGGAAGAAAAACGCCGCTGGCTCGCCCGGGTCTTCCGGGATACGGACGGCGAATACTCCCAGGCAGATAAATTCAAGGCCCTGGTGGAAGACACCAAGCTGGCTGCCCTCCAGCAGGAAGAAGAGGAATTCAGACGCAGGCAGGAAACGGGAGCCGCAACGCAGGACCCCATTCTGGCCCTGCTCCAGGCTATCCCGCCCGCAGAACTCAATCTGGACGACCAGGCTCCTTCCTGAAATCTAATGCTGCATCACCACAAAAAAGCTCTCCAGACCAAACAAGCCTGGAGAGCTTTTTCATTGTCAGGCAACAGTACGCACTCCATGCGGAGTGCGACTAGGTGATTGCGTTGTGTGCAATAACTGTGGATGGTTTCAATCCACGCACTCCGTGCGGAGTGCGACCCGGAACTATCAGCCTCATAAAGCGTAATCCGGAGTTTCAATCCACGCACTCCGTGCGGAGTGCGACAGATGCTCCTCAAATCGTCTTCTTCCTTACTCCGGTTTCAATCCACGCACTCCGTGCGGAGTGCGACGCTTGTCCGCAATCGGTGCCTCACTGGAGGCAAGGTTTCAATCCACGCACTCCGTGCGGAGTGCGACGCTTCCGGCGGCCATGTCATAGGACGTGACCAGGTTTCAATCCACGCACTCCGTGCGGAGTGCGACTTGTGAAGCGCGCCGGCTCGGTGGCAAAGCTGGGTTTCAATCCACGCACTCCGTGCGGAGTGCGACCTAAAAATGAATTACTTATGTACTATTTACAATGTTTCAATCCACGCACTCCGTGCGGAGTGCGACTGCCTTGCTTGGTTAAATCTGTATGACGGATTGGGTTTCAATCCACGCACTCCGTGCGGAGTGCGACAGCAGACATTCGCACCAATGGAGGACAGCGGAAAGTTTCAATCCACGCACTCCGTGTGGAGTGCGACTGCGTATGATCATATGCACTGTTACTCAACAGCGCAAACGATACTTTGCGCCAACCTCCCGGAGAAGACCGTCATTGCACGGTCTCCCTCTCTAGGCGATCATCTGTCAATATTCAATTTCCAACGCGTTACACCAATCGCCGGCCTCCCGGGAAATTTGTGTGAGCTTGGGATTGGCGCAAAGGCCGTGTTCAACAGTCTTTAAATAATCAAGGGGCCGGAAATATCATAGCTTTTTTCCTTCCCCAATTGTTCTATTTTATGATGCCAATTGGAACCCATGTGATAAATCCTCAGGCTGTCGCTTTCGTTATCAATAATTTTAAGCAGCTTGCTTCTGATGTCAACCAATTGGGCCGGAGACAGCTCACATTCAAATACGGAATTCTGCACCCTCTGCCCGATATTTTCACAGGCGCGGGCAACCTGGCGCAAGCGGCGCTGCCCTGCCTTATCCTCCGTGGAGACGTCATAAGTAATGAGAATGTACATGGTTTACTTACTGATAAAGGGAGGATAGCAATCCAAATCATCACGCAGGTGGCGTGCCATTAAAAGAGCCTGAATATGAATCAGCAATCCCAGTGTGGTCTTTTCCTGAAGGAAAGGATGGACCAGAACGGTCTTCTTCCGTTCCTGCCAGGCGTTCAATACTTTCTTACGGGAGTCTTCCTTCAGGAAAACGGCTCCGGACTCTTCCTTGTCAAAATCATCTGCGGTAATCTGCCTGCGGTTAATCAGGGTAAGCGCCAGGCGATCAGCCAGAGGAGCCCGGAACTCCTCCATCAGATCAAGGGCCATACCGGGACGCCCCGGACGGTCACGGTGCAAAAAGCCGGCGGCGGCATCAATGCCGGAGCTTTCCAGGGCGGACCGGGCATCATGGCACAACAAACTGTACAGAAAAGATAGCAGGGCATTAAAACAATCCCTGGGAGGGCGCCTGTTGCGGCCTTCAAACACCAGCTCCGGATCTTCCGTCCTCTGGCAATGGGAAAGGCAGGAAAAATATGTTTCTGCCGCAGAGCCTTCAATCCCCCGCAGGGTGTCGCCGGATTCGCAGACGCGAGCCATGCGGCAAAAGGCCGCCAGACGGTCCACCGCCTCTGACAAATCCTTCCCGTATGTTCTCTGCGCCCTTAAAAGCAGACTGCGGCAGTTCGCAATCTTGGCTGCAATCATTTCCCGTGCCACGCCAACCCACCTTGTCTCATCATCAGCCCAGCGGTACTGCTCCCGGCGCAGCAGGATATTTCCCTTCATGAAGCCTTGCACGCCGGCCAGGAATTTTCCATAAGGATTACAGAAGGAAAGGGTGACGCCGCGTTCAGCACAGGCCCCCATCAAATAAGGGGAAACTCCTATGTCCCACCCCAGCGTCACGATGCCCTCCAAATTATGCAGAGGTACCCGCAACAGGCACTGGCCTTCAGAATTCACTTTCACGGTATCGCCGTCCTTGGACAGCCAGCATCCCTCCAGTGTAACAAACAAGGTATTTAAATGCTTCTTCATAAATCATCAGCTTCACTTGCGCTAAGGCTGTCTTCAAACACATCATCCACCCGGGCCTTCATGGTCTGCCTGTGTTCCCGGCACACGGCAGGCAGGCAGTCATTGACCAGGGAACAGGACTTGCAGCCCCTGGAATAATGGGGCAGCGGCGTAACCACGCCCGTCAGTACTTTTCTGGCATCACAGATAACCTGGGCCGTCAGGGAACGCAATTCCTCGTCAAATAACACTTCAAGCCTTCTCTGGGTTTTTCCGTAAAATAGAAAGCCGGAAGTAATTACTACGCTGAACATCTCCTCCAGACACAGTGCCTGGGCGCACACCTGCACTTCATCCGCACGGTGCGGCTTGGGCTTGCCCACCTTGTACTCCACGGGAGTCATGGACACTACCTCACCGCCCTTTTTATTATAAACGGCTTCCACCACATCCGCAATACCGTGAATACCCCACTGTCCGGAAGAAACGTGCAGAGAGCGCAGCACTTTTTTCAATCCACGGTTTTCCGTTATTCCCGAATCGGCCCGTTCATGAAATACATTCCCCTCTGCCGTGAACTGGTTCTCCTCCCATGCGCATTCCAGATGAATCAGAGCGCACTGCCTGGGACAATACAGGTAATGCTGCAATGCCGCCAAGGGTACGGAATATGAGAGACGAGTACTCATAAAATAGAAACAGGCATCTGGCGAAAAAACATCTCATACTTCGGCACCGGACTCAATGTATAATGTAAAAAATATTTAAATATATATTGATTTTCCCAACATTTTCATGCCACATATACGTAATATGAATAATGAGAAATTTCATATTGCCCACCGTAAATGGTTGGACAATGAAACGTCTGTAGACGAGCCTCTTTACACATTTCCAAATGATAAGACAGATGTCCCAGGACATCTGAACATGGTACAGTATTATGTGGGTCAATTGACCAAGGAGTTACCTGAGTCCATACGTGAAGCATGGCTCCAATGGGCTGAAGCCGCCGCACTCTGGCACGATCTGGGAAAGTTTTCCGAGGAATTCCAACGGCATATATGCCTTTCTTCGTCTTCTTCAGAAACTGTGGAACAACATTCTGGCAAAAAAGTAGACCACTCCACTGCCGGAGCAAAACACGCCAGCACCCATTGGGGCACCTCCAAAATACCCTATGGAGATATGCTGGCTTACGTCATTGCAGGCCATCATGCAGGACTTCCCAACGGCGCCGACCTTTTCCTTGAACGGTTTTACAAGGATATCCCCGAGTGGGAATCCTACGCTCCTGCCGAAGTATGTTCCTTCATAGAGCCTTCGCCTCCGCTTCTCTGGCACAAAAAATCGCAAACCTCAAACCGCAATTTCGGATTTGGTGTAGCCATGCAAATACGCATGCTTTTCTCCTTTCTGACCGACAGTGATTTTCTGGGAACTGAACACTTCATGTCCCGGGAGAAACGAAGCATGAGACCATCCTGGCCCGAAGATATCCTGGAACAAATGAGCCGCAGGGTTGAAACACATTTGAGCAATATGGAGGATGCTCCGGATCCTGCTCCTATTCAACATCTGCGGCACAGGATACATCATCAATGTTTCACCCGGGCGCAGGTTCCTCAGGGAATCTACCAACTCAATGTTCCTACGGGCGGGGGGAAAACCCTTTCTTCCCTCAGTTTTGCGCTTGCCCATGCCAGACACCGCCACATGAGACGCGTAATCTACGTGATCCCCTTTACGAGCATTATTGACCAGACATCGCGCACCTTTAGAGAGGTCATGGCTCCCTTGGAAGAACAATTCGGAATGGAATGCGTATTGGAACATCACTCCAATCTAGCGGCGGATAAAGACACGGAGAGAGTCAGGCTGATGTCGGAAAACTGGGATGCACCCTTGATTGTTACCACCAGTGTCCAATTTTTCGAATCCCTGTTTTCCAACAAGCCGTCCACTTGCAGAAAACTGCATAGCATCGCCAATTCCGTTATTATTTTTGATGAAGCCCAAAGCCTGCCTTCACACTTGCTGGCACCGTGCCTGGAAGCCATGAAAACCCTTGAAAAGGATTATGACTGTACCCTGGTACTTTGCACGGCAACCCAGCCAGCTCTTGCTCTCAAGGAGGAATTTCCCATTGGCTGGCCTGCCGAAGAATTAACCAGCCTGCTTGGGACCGACTTCGAACGCCAGCTGGAGCTCTCCATGCAGCGTGTAACCATACAGCACCTGGGAAAGATGGATCAGTGCTCTCTTATCAAACATTGGAAAACGCTCCCGGATGAATCCGCCTTGTTTATTGTCAACACTACCAAGGAAGCCCAATACCTGTTTGACACCTTTTCCTCCCAGACCTCCACACATATTCTCCACCTTTCCGCCAGAATGTACCCCAGCCACCGGGAGAAGGTCATTAAAACCGTCAAGAGGGAGCTGGAGCAGGGAAAAAATCTTATTCTTATTGCTACCAGGGTTATTGAAGCGGGTATAGATATTTCCTTCCCCGTAGTTTACAGAGCCTGTGCCGGAATTGATTCCATCGCCCAGGCGGCCGGCCGCTGCAACCGCCATGGCGAGAGGGAGGGAAAAGGTCTCGTTTTCATTTATGAATCCACGGATTTTCCTATTCCTGGAATCCTGGACGACCTCCGGGCAGCTGCTTCCGCCACCCGGGAGGTCCTGGCCAAAGTCCCGGATGCAGACCTTCTTGCTCCTGAAATTTCCAATCTGTTTTTCAGGACCTATTACAATAACCGTAAAGACCAGACAAACCATTGGGACAGCAAGAATATTATGGAAATGACCTTATGCACCCCCATCCCGGAAAAAGTATTCAAGTCTTTTAAATTCAAAGATATTGATAAAAGTTTCAAAATGATTCCTGATACATCCCGCTCAATAATGGTCGCCATAGAAGAGGAAGCGTGTAACATCCGGAAACGCCTGAAGATTCTGGATTCCCAGGGACTCTACCCGGACAAAAACCTGCGGCGTAAAATTCAGCGGTACAGCGTACAAGTATATGATAACGAATGGCCTGTTTTACAAGATCATGGCATCGACTCATACATTGACGATACCATTCACGTTCTTCAGCCCTCCCAGGATGTTTACGATGAGCACAAAGGGATTTTATCCTTGCGGCAAAGCGATCCAGCGTATATAGGTTTTATCTGTTAGCCATGACTGAGACTGGAATTTTTCTACATGTTTGGGGAGAATGGGCCTGTTTTACAAGACCGGAATTAAAGGCAGAGAGGTACTCCTATGAAGTCATGACCCCGTCCGCAGCCATAGGAATTTTAAGCGCCATTTATTGGAAACCTGAAATTCGCTGGCACATTGATAAAATTCATGTGCTAAAACCGATCAAGCTTGTTTCCATCCGGAGAAACGAAGTTTCGGCCAAAGCAACGGCGCCTAAATCCGATGTCATCAAAAATGGAGGGGAAGCCCGCCTGGGACTTCTGGTTGAAGATACCCGCCAGCAACGTTCCTCCACCATCCTTCAAGATGTAGATTACCTCATCGAAGCTCATTTTTCCGTCCTTAAGGCACAGGGAAACATCAATGACCAGGCAAAGCATCATGAAATGTTCAAACGCAGGGCCATGAAGGGGCAGGCATTCTATCAACCTTATTTTGGAACAAGGGAATTTCCCGTTTCTTTCGAATGGTGGAATCAGCAAACGCCTCCGCCTTCTTCATTGCCTCCGGACCAACAAAACCGGAATCTGGGCATGATGCTGCATGAAATAGAATTCGTGCCTGACAGAAAAGGAAAAATCATCAGCTCCCATGATGGGAAGAAGCTTTCTGCGGTGCCCCATTTCTTTCCGGCTGAACTGAACTCCGGCATCCTTCATGTTCCACCCCTGAACCGTACCAATTCCTGATATGATCATTCCGGCATTAAGCAAGCTTTACGACAGACTGTCCCAGGATCCGGACGTCACGGCGAAAGGGGATTTACCTACCATCGGGAAAAGCCGCCAGAAAATTTCTTTCCGTATTATTCTGAAACCTGACGGAACCCTTGTAGGTATGGATGACATCCGGGCCATGGACGCCCCGGAGGGGAAAAAGGCGGCAAAACTTCATTCCATTCCTATTTTGGTCCTGGGCTCCAGCAAACCTTCCGGTTCAGGCTTGAACCCCTGTTTCCTATGGGATAACTGCGGGTACCTGCTGGGCTACAAGGGAGAAACAGAGGAAAAAGAGCGGAAGCGCATCCGGGAGGCATTTTCCAGTTTCAGAGACAAGCATCTTTCCGTGGAAAGCTCCGTCAACCATCCCCATTTCTCTGCGGTATGCCGTTTTCTGGAGCAATGGGATCCCGGCCAAACACCTTCCCATCTGGCATCTCCCGATTTGTGGATATCCAATGGCATTTTCCGTATTGCGGGAGAAATGAAACATGTTCATGAAACTCCGGAAATTCAGGACTGGTGGTTCCATGGAGGCGAGGAGCAATGGCAGGGCAGCAAAAAGGAAAAGGAGAAAGGGATTTGTCTTGTTTCCGGAAAGGAAGAACCGCTGGCCCTTTTACATGAACCCGCCATTAAAGGGGTTCTGGGAGCTCAGGTTTCAGGGGCCAAGATAGTATCATTCAACTGCTCCTCTTTCACATCATACGGCAAAGACCAGAGCCTCAACGCTCCCGTAGGTGAAAACACCGCCTTTGCGTATTGCAATGCCCTCAATTACCTGCTCTCCCATTCCCAATATAACACGCGCATAGGAGATGCCAGCGTGGTCTTCTGGGCAGACGCCCCCAAGGAAACCATGGACATGGAGGCCTTCCTCTTTGGCGCTGTAACGACAGGCAAAACGTTGCCTCCTGCCATGGATCACGCAGCAGTGGATCAACTCTCCAAGATCACAGGGTTACTGCGGAACGGGGAGCTTTCCAAAGGCAAACTGGACCATGCAGACGTACCCTTCTTCATCCTGGGAATTTCACCGAATGCCTCCCGCCTTTCCATCCGTTTCTGGTATCAATCGACCTTTGGAGAATTAATGGAAAATATCCAGACCCATTACCGGGATATCTCGCTTGCCCGTCAATGGACGGAAAAAAACAGTAACTATCCTGATCCGGAATTGCCAAAGCCCTTTGATATTTTAAAAGAAACCGTCCGGGACATGAAAGAGCTTCCTTCCCTGTACAGTGGGGTTCTGATGAAGTCCATTCTCTTCCATTTACCCTATCCGGACATCATTGCCCAAGCTATTATCAGGCGCATTAGAATTGACAAAAAAGTCAACTACATCCGTTGTTCCCTGCTCAAGGGATGGCTTTACAGAAAAACCAACAACCATGATCTTACGACCATGCAAACAATCAATCCAGACAATCACAACATCGGTTACCTGCTGGGCAGGCTCTTTGCCGTCTATGTAAAAACCCAGGAAGACGCCTTAGGGAAGGACCTCAACCGTACCGTCCGTGACTCCTATTTCTCCAGTATGTGCGCACACCCCCGCTCCGTCTATTCCACTGTTAATAAACTATACCAGTATCATTTAAAACAGCTTGTCAAGCAAAAGCATGGAGAAGGAACTAAAATTAACAGAGAAAAGTTGGTTCAGGAAATCAAATCCCACATTCCGGACAATGTTCCGGCCCATATGGGACTGGAACAACAAGCTTATTTCGACCTGGGTTTTTATCATCAAATGAACGACTTTTTCACAGAAAAAGAGATTTCTCAAACAACTAAAACACAAACCACTGACAATAATGAACAAAATTGACTTTCTCATTCTGTTTGACGTCACAGACGCCAACCCGAACGGTGATCCGGATGCGGGAAACCTGCCGCGCATGGATGCTGAATCCGGCCATGGCTTGATTACAGACGTATGCCTGAAACGCAAGGTCCGCAATTTCATTCAATTGACCAAGGACGGCGAACCCGGCTACGAAATTTATGTTAAGGAAAAAGCCATCCTGAACAACCAGCAGAACCGGGCCTACGTGGCTTTGGAGATCAACCAGAAGGATGCCAAACAGGCGGATTACGATAAGGCAAAATCCTGGATGTGCCAGACATTCTTTGACATACGCACCTTTGGTGCCGTAATGACTACGGGCGTCAATTGCGGACAAGTGCGCGGCCCCATCCAGATATCCTTTGCCCGCACCATTGATCCCGTTTCCACCTCGGAATTTGCCGTCACCCGGTGTGCCGTAACAACGGAAGCGGAATCCATTAAGCAAAAAGGAGACAACCGTACCATGGGAAGAAAATTCACCCTTCCCTACGCTTTATACAAAACGCAGGGATGTTTAAACCCTTTCCTCGCTAAACAGACCGGATTTTCAGAAAATGACTGGAAGGTTTTTCAGAATGCCTTAGTCCACCTTTTTGATTTTGATGCGTCTGCCGCTCGTCCTTCCGGCTCCATGGCTATTCGTAAAATTGTTCTGTTCAAGCATGACAGCGAGCTGGGGAATGCTCCTGCCCACAAATTATTTGATGCCGTTTCCGTCGTCAAACATGAGAATGTGGAATTTCCTCGGTCTATCCAAGACTATGATATCACCATCCATCACGACTTAATTCCGGCTGGAGTCACCGTTGAAGAAATTGATTGCTGAGAAATCAGCAAGAATTCATTCATAGTTGAATTCAAAAGGCAGCTTCCATTATCCATGGAAGCTGCCTTTTGCTTTACCTCTAAATCTCATTCAACTAAACCACGCTGAGACCGGATATATTTTTCATCTGCAAGTATTACGGACGTTTCTATCTGTCTTTCCGGAACCGTCCAATACTTCTTTAACAGCAGCTTCCGTTCTTCAGGCCCTACCAGATGAAACCCGTTTTTCTGGTAGAAGTCGATCGCCCAGATCGCATCCGCCCACGTGCCTATTAAAACAGGTTTCTCCTGATCTTTTCGTAAATAGTTAAGAAGCTGGACTCCGATTCCTCCCCGACGGACGCACGTCCTGACATAGGCGTGACGTATGAGCTTAACGTCCTCCCGGTCCTGAATCCCCATGACGCCAAGAAGGCGTCCCTTATCTTCAAAACAATAGAACACCACGCCATCTCTGATCTGCTCCTTTAATTCATCCACGGGCATGTAAGGTTCCCTCCATCTGTCGGCAGGAATCCTGTCTTTATAAGCCACGGCTGAATCATTGATAATTTCATAGATTGTTTCCAGTTCCGACTCCAAACACTTTCTAATCATTTCGTCTAACCCTCTCTTGATGCAAAATGCAATGGAAACCTAACATTTTATTGCCATACTTCAACAACAAATTCTTCTTGAAGAGAAGGTTTATTTATATCACAAACTACCTTTTTAAAGATGCAAGCTTCACTATTATTTTTCTTTATTACTCCAAGAAAGTCGGCTCCAAGTCCATTCTCCCTCAGCAACCTATACTTAATGAAATGCCATTTAGTAAGGCTGGTGTTTGATGTTCACATCTACATTTCCATGCAAGTGTGACAACCTTCCAAAACGTGTCCCTTGGCACATCCACGCACCCGTGAGGGTGCGACTGAGCCAGCGGGGGAGCAATGATCAGCATCCGTTGTTTCAATTCACGCACCTGTGAAGGTGCGACCCCGATACCAAGCAATTACCGTGGCAATGCATCGTTTCAATTCACGCACCTGTGAAGGTGCGACTATGAGTTAATAGTTAACAGGGATTGGGGTTAGGTTTCAATTCACGCACCTGTGAAGGTGCGACGGCGGAAGGGGATATGCGTTGAAAGTTAGTGGTACAAATCGCTTTTTGCGCCAACCTCTTTCAGGATGCATATTCCTTACGCCTTATATTTTATTGGAGGGAATGTCAATCTGCTGATTTCAAGGACTTACAGAAATTGCCGATCTCCCGGGGAATTTCTGTGAGCTTGGGGTTGGCGCAAACAGATCAGCGGTTCAGCATTCATTTTGGAATTGCTGATTCCCATCTGGTTCACCAACCTGTTTTTAATGCTAGATGGTCAACGGCCTATCGTCCAGCAACTTTTTCCTTCTCTGCCATTCCGAAAACAAAAAGCCGCTCCATTCAATATGGAGCGGCCTTGAAGTGTTTTGCGGCATCAGCAGCCGCCAAAGGCGCCGTTAACGCACACGGGCAATGAGCCAGTGCAGCAAGTCCTTGATGGCGACGCGTTCCTGTTCCATGGAGTCGCGGTGGCGGATGGTCACCGTGTCCTTGAGGGAGGCATCGTTTTCTCCGAGGGTTTCAAAGTCCACCGTGATGCAGAAGGGGGTGCCCACTTCATCCTGGCGACGGTAGCGGCGGCCAACAGCTCCCGTTTCATCATAGAAGACGGGCATCCATGGCTGGAGCGTTTTTTCAATTTCCCGGGCGATGCGCACCTGTTCCTCGTTTTTCTTGAGCAGCGGGAAAATGGCGGCCTTGATGGGAGCCATCCGAGGCACAAAGCGGAGCACGGTACGAACGTCTTTCTTGCCCTTGTCATCCACCAGTTCTTCTTCATCAAAGGCTTCACAGATGATGGCCAGAATGGTGCGGTCACACCCGGCGGAGGGTTCCACCACATGGGGAATGAATTTTTCCCGAGTTTCTTCGTCAAAGTATTCCAGCGGACGGCCGGAACCTTTCTGGTGGCAGCTCAAGTCATAGTCCGTGCGGTAGGCAATGCCTTCCAGTTCCTGAATGCCGAACGGGAATTCATATTCCAGGTCGTAGGTTTTCTTGGAGTAGAAGGCGCGTTCACCATCCGGAACATCCAGCAGATGAATGTGTTCACGCGGCACGCCTACTTCATCATAGAAGCTGAGGCGGTGTTCCAGCCATTCATCCACCAGGCGCAGGCCGTCTTCCGGACGGCAGAAGTATTCGATTTCCATTTGTTCGAATTCGCGGGAACGGAAGGTGAAGTTGCGCGGGTTGATTTCGTTGCGGAAGGATTTGCCTATCTGTGCAATCCCGAAGGGGAGCTTCACGCGGGAGCTGTCCAGAATGTTCTTGTACTGGCAGAAGATGGACTGGGCCGTTTCCGGGCGCAGCCAGCCGGTAGCATTGGGATCATTTTCATCGGAGGTGGCCCCGATGGTCGTCTTGAACATGAGGTTGAATTCGCGGGCTTCCGTCACCAGGGAACCGTTGGCGGGGTTGTACATGGTGGAGTCCGTGATGGTTTCCATGCGTTCTCCTTTAAGTTCCATTTCCTTGTGGGAGACGTCCTTGCCGACCAGCTGGGCATAGTACTGGGCCGCAGTCTTGCGGGCCTTGTCCGCCTGTTTTTCTGAGTCCACCAGCACGGAGTATTCCTTTTCCACGCTCCAGGAGCCGTCTTTTCTGGCGGCTCCGGTGTAGAAGAAGCCCGTGCCGCTCTGCGCCGGGATCTGGTCCGCGCGCAGGCGTTCCTTGGTCAGCAGGCAGTCGCACATCGGGTCAGAGAAGCCGCCCACGTGGCCGGAGGCGACCAGCACGGAGTTATGCGTCAGAATGGAGCCGTCCATCCCCACCATGTCGTCGCGTTCCTGCACGTTTTTACGCCACCAGTATTCCTTGAGGTTGCGCTTGAGTTCCACGCCCATGGGACCGTAGTCCCAGCAACCATTCAGTCCGCCATAGATTTCAGCTGCCTGGAAGATGAAGCCTCGCCTTTTGCAGAGGCTCACGATTTTCTCCATTCGGGCGGGATCTGTATTGGTTCTGTCTGCCATGATAAGATATATAGATTGGGTTGGCTATGCGGGTTGTATTGATGACCGCAATCAGCGGCCAGTGAAAGCAAAAAGCGTGTCTTCTCAAGAATTCGAGGGGAGGGGAACCCCCTTGAGCAGCTGGGAGTCATATCCGGCTTCCACCAGCGTGCGGAAGGCTTCCATCGCCTCCGGAGTTACGGGCTGTTCCGTGGAAAATCCCTGTGCTGGGTATTCCAGTATCCGCTGAAAGTCCCCCACCATGGCGGAGACAACCAGCTCCCGAGGCAGTTCCGGGGTCAAGTATTCCCGGAAGCTTACGGGAGGGGAACTGACTGCCACCCCGGGTTCCGGCCACTGGGCCTGGAGCGTAGCCAAGGTACGCCGCTCCATGTACGGTTTTTGCAGGGCAATGAGGGTGGCGGGCTCCGGAATGCCGGCCTTTTTCAGTATTTCCCGGGAAAAACGGACATTTTCCCCGGTGTTGGTGGATTTATTTTCAATGAGTATCCTGTCTTCCGGCACTCCCGCCTTCATGGCTGCCGCCGCAAAGAGTTCCGCCTCCGTCACGGCCCATTCCCCGGTGAACCGCCCCATCCCGCCGGAAAACAGGAGAAGAGGGGCCAGCTTCCGCTCATAGAGTTCCGCCGCATATTCCGCCACCCGCACGTCATTGCTGCCAAGGATAAAGATGAGGTCCGCCGGGCACAGCTCCTGCTTCACATGGTGGTAGTCCCATAAAATTTCTATCGCTTCCTCCGGAGTCATCGGCCCTATGTACCCAAGAAGTTCCTTCCTGTAAACGCCGGATTCACCACAGGCCGTATTTGCCCCATTCCAGGGCGGCCCATCCCAGCAGCGCATTCGCCACCGCGTGCATGATGATGACGGCGCACAGGTTTTTCTGCCACACGGCAAGGAGGTACGCCAGAGAGCCGTAGATGAAGGCGCCGCAGTAGTCCACAGGCTGGTGCACGGCCATGAAGCAGAGGGTGGTCACCCAGTACGCTTTCCAGGTGTTGGTGCCGAAGGGCACTTTCCACGGGTGGTCCAGGTTTACCATCAGGCGCATCAGGTACCCGCGCCAGAAGAGTTCCTCCACCAGCGCCACTACCACCACGGCCCGGAAAAAGCGCAGGGCCAGCGCCGCCAGCCAGCTCCAGGAGTCCGGGGAAAAGACAACGCCGGGATTAAATCCTTCCGGGCGCGCGTCAATTCCCAGCAGGTACCGGTACCATGGCCAGGAGGGGTGGCCAAACCATGCATCCGGACCGCCCGGCAGGCGGTCCGCCGCCATCGTGGGGGCCAGCCAGCACAGGATGCCCAGCACGCCGAATAGGACGCCCCACGCAGCGGGTTTCCATTTCCAGTCCCAGTCAATGGCCTTTCTCCACCAGATGACCAGGGCAAAGCAGACGATGGCCTGCACGGGGTACAGCCATTGTTCCGGCGCCCTTCTCCACCAGGCGGCGGCTGGGTGGTCCCATTCCAGGAACGGGGTGCCAAACTGCCACAGAAGGGTAAAGCCCATGAACACCGCAAACGGCGCTACGTACGCCCTTGTTTTCAGGGCCTCCGGGACGGAGTTCATGGACGCGGAGGGGTCAGGAGAGAGTTTTCACGAAACGCTCCATGCGGTTGCAGGCTTCCTTGATTTGGCCAAAGGCGGTCGCATAGCAGCAGCGCAGGAAGCCTTCCCCGCTTGCACCGAAAGCGGTACCGGGCACAGCGGCCACCTGCTCTTCCATCAGCAGGCGCGTGGCGAATTCCTTGCTGGAAAGGCCGAATTTGGAGATGTCCGGGAAGGCGTAGAATGCGCCGCCGGGCAAATGGCAGTCCATGCCGATTTCATTGAACCGCTTCACCAGGAAGTCCCGGCGCTGACGGTAGCTTTCCCGCATTTTCAGCATGGCGGAGGTTCCGTTTTCCAGTGCTTCAATAGCCGCCTCCTGGGAAGTGATGGGCGCGCAGAGCATGGAGTACTGGTGAATTTTCATCATGGCGGAGATGAGCGGTTCCGGTCCGCAGGCATAACCCAGGCGGAAGCCCGTCATGGCAAATGCCTTGGAAAAACCGTGCAGCAGCAGCGTGCGTTCCTTCATGCCCGGCAGGGAGGCGATGGAAACATGCGGCTTGCCGTCGTAACGCAGCTCACTGTAAATTTCATCCGTCAGTACAATGAGGTCGTTCTTGATGCAGAGGCGGGCTATTTCCTTGAGCGTTTCCAGGGGAGCCACCGCTCCGGTGGGATTGGTGGGGAAGTTGAGCATCAGCACCTTGGTCCGGGGCGTAATGGAGGCTTCCAGCACGGCCGGATTCAGGGCAAACATATCCTGCTTGCTCGTAGGCACGGCAGTAGCCACGCCATAGGCCATGTTCACGCTGGGAGCGTAGGAGACGTAGCAAGGTTCGTGGTAAAGCACCTCGTCCCCAGGATTCAGCACGGCGCGCAGAGCCAGGTCAATGGCTTCGCTGACGCCCACCGTCACCAGCACTTCATGCAGGGGGTCGTATTTTACATGGAAGAAGCCTTCCACATATTTGACGATGGAACGGCGCAGGGATTCCAGCCCGTAGTTGGAGGTGTAGGAGGTATGCCCTTTTTCCAGGGAGTAGATGGCCGCCTCGCGGATGTTCCACGGCGTGACGAAGTCCGGTTCCCCCACGCCCAGGGAGATGATGTCCGTCCGGCCTGTGACCAGGTCAAAGAATTCCCGGATGCCGGAACGGGGAATGGAGCCTACCTGCTCCGCTATTTTGTTCTGCCAGTTCATTAATGGTTCCTTTCCGACGGCAGGGGATTACGGAGCAACAACCAGGCGTTCGGCCTGCACGGGGGCCTCGAACACACAGCCGTTTTTCTTGTAGGTTTTCAGGTGGAAGTGCGTGGAAGTGGACAGAACCCCTTCCAGCGTGGACAGTTTTTCCGCCACAAACCGGGCGATGTCCCGCATGCTTTTTCCTTCCACCAGCACCAGCAGGTCAAAGCCGCCGCTTGCCAGATAGCAGGAAGAGACTTCGTCAAAGCGGGAGATGCGCATCGCCAGGCGGTCAAAGCCGCCGTCGCGTTCGGGCGTCATCTTCACCTCAATGAAGGCCGCCACCCGGCTGTCGTGTTCATATTCTTCATTCACCACCGCCTGGTAGCCCAGGATCACGCCTTCCTTTTCCCATTGCTCCCGCTGGGCCCGCACGGCTTCTTCAGTCATGTCAAGACGTTCGGCCAATTCGCCATCGCTCAAGCGGGCTTGAGTCGCCAGTAACTGTAGAAGTGTTGCGGAGGACATAAAATTTCAGGCATAAAAGACCCTTTTATATCGAACGTGTCAAGAACACATATTACGCAAGGCTGACATTCGTTCTTTCCAACATGATAAAATACGTTCTTTTTCTTCAAAAAACGTCCCTCGGCGCGAAAACATAATATTATTGAATTCAGTAATTTAAGCATTATTTTAAACATTCGTTGGAATTATTTTCAGAGAATAGTTGCTCTAATCCGCCCTTTGTGCCATAGTAAAGTGCATAGACCTGTAGCGTCCTTTCTTCAAGGAACGCTTGTTTCCAATTTTTATATGACAGTCTGATATTATGAGCATGGCACTTAACCCGGATAGGGCTACCCTGAACTTTCTCAACGCCTTTCCGGAAGAAATCCGGCTGCGCGGCGAGAAGCTCCAAAAGGATGGGGCAGTTACACAGATCTTTGGCAATCATTTGTATATTCAGGGCCGTGTGGAAGACGCCCACGGCGTACACCGCGTGAACCTGCGCCTTCAGGGCAACAGGTGGTTCGGGGCATGCTCCACGGAGGATGAGGATCTGGCCGGTGCGGCCATGTACGCCGCCATGCTGGAACGCATGTACCGCGGCCAGGATCTGCCGGAATCCCCCAATGAATTGAATGACGTCCCCCTGCTGGATATTCTGGAAGAGAAGCTGGGCCGTGAACTGGATGACAAGGAGGCGGACTACGTCAGCAAGCTGGAAAAGCGCTACCGCCGTTTCGCCATTGAGCAGGAAATCCATGATCATGACATGGTGCGCCTGAACCCCCGGTGGGAGATCGTCAGCTATGACCCGCTGGAGCTGTGGCCCGTGCCCCCCACGAACATTCTTGAATTCTGGAATTACATCGCCTACGCCTTTAACAAGAGGCGCCTGCCCTACCCGGAATTCATGGAATCCATTACGGACCTGGAAAAAATCCAGCGCAAGATTCATGAGTGGGAGCGTTCCCGTGAAGTGGGCACCTGGTATGACCGCATCCAGTCCGTGAATGAGCGCCCACCGCAGCCGCCCCGCGGGGAGCTGTTCATGAGGCTCGTCTCCACCATTAACGAAGGCCATTTTGAATACCGCCATTCCCTGAAGCAGGACTGGATACCCGTCCGGGAAAAACAGGACCTGGACCATCTGGAAAACCTGCATGAACGTGCAGCCGTGCGCATGGACGCCCAGACGGAAATTCTCCTCGTGGCCCTGTCCGACTACGCCCGGGCTGAAGACGCCCTGACCCTGGACCTGGACCAGGAAGCCGCGTGCGCCCTGATGAACAAGCTTTTCCACCAGCCCGCCCTGAAAGGCTACCTGGTGAACCTGGATGAAAATTACTTCAAGGTGGTGGATGAACCGCTCAAGTGGATTTGCCAGGATGACCCCATTGAGCCGGATTGCTACGCCCTCCAGCTCGCCACGTCCACCGGCATCAACGTTTCCCACTCCGTCCGCCAGCTTCCGGGCCAGCAGGAACTTTACCAGTCTGACGAAACCGTGTTTCCCGGCCCTCCCCGCTGGCTGGAGAGCACGGAAGTGGAACCCCGCTATTCCATTCCCAAGCAGGTCATTGACAGCCTTGAAGGGGTGGAATTCCTGCGCAAGATCGGCGCTTCCCTTCCCCCCAGCATGGAAGACCGCGTGGTGGACATTGACCTCCGCGGCACCTTTGACATGAAGATTGTCCGCGGCCTCACCTCCGCGGAAACGGAGCACGTCCTGTGTGAAGTAAGCGCCAAGGACGCTTCCGGCTACCGCACGGAAAAACTCGGCAAGGACGGCTGGGACGTGGCCCACCAGGAGCCCATGAAGAACAAGGCCCTGCTGCGCTTCATCCGTGAACATCTTTACCCCATTCCCGGCCTGCTGGAAGAGATGGGCTTCTCCTATGATCCCCAGGTAGGCGCCTTCAAGGCCCGCGTTACCAGGCAGTTCCCTGAAAAATTTGCGGAATGGGCCAAGCAGCTCCCGGAAGAGCTGACCGTCAACATGGATGACAAGCTCAAAACGCTGCTGGCAGACCCAGTGGCCGCCGCCGTACGGTTTGAAGTGGTCAACCAGGAAATTGACTGGTTTGACCTCCGCATTGTCATTGACGTGGAGGGCGTCCAACTTTCCAAGGAACAAATCCGTGCCCTGGTGGCCGCCAGAGGCGGCTACGTCCGCATGGACGACGGAGGCTGGATGCGCCTGGAGATCAAGCTGGACAACGACCAGCGCGACGCCGTCACCCGCCTGGGCCTGGACCCCTTCGACCTTTCCGGGGAAACCCACCGCATGCACGCCATGCAGCTGGCGGACCCGAAGGCCGCGGAAGTGTTCGACCCGAAGGCATGGAAGCGCATCAAGGACCGCACCGCGGAAATCAAGATCGACGTCAAGCCGGACGTCCCCTCCCAGCTCCAGGCCACCCTGCGCCCGTACCAGGTGGACGGCTTCCACTTCCTGGCTTATCTGGCCACGAACGGCTTCGGCGGCATTCTGGCGGACGACATGGGTTTGGGCAAAACCATCCAGTCCATCACGTACGTGCTCTGGCTGCGTGAGGAATTCGCGCGCAAAAACAAATCCAAGAAGAAAATCGCCGTTCCTCCGGTACTTATCGTCTGCCCCAAGTCCGTGCTGGACGTCTGGGCCGGGGAAACGGAGAAATTCGCTCCCGGCGTGCGCGTGCTCGTCATCCGCAGCAAGGATCAGGCCAATCTGGACGACATCCGGAAGAATTACGATATGGTCGTGGTCAACTACGCCCAGCTCCGCGTCTGCGGTGAAACCCTGAACCAGATCAAGTGGCTCACGGTCATCCTGGACGAAGGCCAGCAGATCAAGAACCCGGATTCCAAGGCCGCCAAGGCCGCCCGTGAAATCGTCTCCTACAACCGCCTGGTGCTTTCCGGCACGCCCATTGAAAACCGCCTGCTGGACATGTGGTCCCTCATGGCCTTCTCCATGCCCGGCGTCCTCGGCTCCCGCTCCTACTTCAAGAAACGCTTTGACAAGCGCAAGGACCCGCAGAGCCAGAACCGCCTGGCCGCGCGCCTGAAACCCTTCCTGCTGCGCCGTACCAAATCCCAGGTGGCGAAGGATCTGCCGCCCAGGACGGAAGAAGAGGTGTACGCCAAGATGGAAGGTATCCAGAGCCAGCTGTATAAGGCGGAACTCCGCCGCATCCAGCAGGCCCTCCTTGGCCTGGATTCTGATGAATCCGTCAAGAAGAACAGCTTTGCCATTCTGCAAGGGCTCATGCGCCTGCGTCAGATCTGCTGCCACCCCGGCCTGGTGGACCCGAAGTACGCCAAGGAAGACAGCGCCAAGATGACCGCCCTGTTCTACCTGCTGGACCAGCTCCGGGAAGAAGGGCACAAGGTGCTCGTCTTCTCCCAGTTCGTCTCCATGCTGGAAATCATCAAGAACCGGCTGGAAGCGGAAAACAGGCCGCTTAACTACCTTACCGGCCAGACCAAGGACCGCCGCGGGGAAATTGAAAAATTCCAGACTACCAAGGACCCGTCCGTCTTCCTGCTCTCCCTGAAAGCGGGGGGCGCCGGCCTCAACCTTACTTCCGCCTCCTACGTGGTCCTGTATGACCCGTGGTGGAACCCGGCCGTGGAAAGCCAGGCTATTGACCGTACGCACCGCATCGGCCAGAAGAACAAGGTGATCGCCTACCGCCTGCTGACGAAGGACTCCGTGGAAGAAAAAATCCGCATCCTCCAGCACCAGAAAAACCAGCTCGTCGCCAACGTGCTGGGCGACGAAGGCTTCACCTCCAGCCTGGGCATTGACGACCTCAACTTCATCCTCAACCACGGGGACGACGAAGAAGGCTAAGCCGATGGCGGTGATTAGAGAGTAGTGATTAAAGAATAGTTATAACCCCCGGGCATTTGTCCGCTAATTCTTTCTCTGTTCCCTCTTATCCCTAACCATTACCTATAAAAAAGCCCCGCAATCAGTTGCGGGGCTTTTTTATTTCACCATTTAAGGCTGACGGGGTCCGTATGGTAAAGAATGCCGGCCTCATCCCGGACCAGAAGAGTCAACTGGATGCGCGCCGGAAGACGCAGCATCTGGAGGCCATTAAACGCAAAAATCTGTCCCTGGCACAGCAGCGGACGGGAACCGAACAGTTCATCCCCTTCTATCACTTGCGTGCCGTCTTCATGGGAACGAACAGTCCACTTCTTGCCGATGATGCGCACAGCGCCGTCCCCCGTGTTGCGGATGCTCACATTGTAGGGCACGGGAATGCGCCCGTCCTCCCTCACCATCCGCTCCAGCTTTTCATCCCGGGAATACAGGCTGCGCGGCGTAAGGCGCACTTCCAGGCTGGTCAGGAGGGGAAGAACCATACGGAACATGCGAGACTATGATTCCACGGGGGCCAGAGCCGCTTTCATCAGCTCCAGCGTCGTCTTGCGGATGGCTTCCACACCCTCCCTGGTGGGCTTGGCTTCCGGGGCCAGCGTCATCTGTTCCTGCAATGTCGTGAGCAGGCTCATGATTTTCGCAATATCCCGGCGTTCCTTCATTTCCGGTTCCACGCCGTCCAGAATATAATGGAAGTATTCCGGCACGTCCGGCTGGAAAATGACCTTCGCCTTGTCCTCCGCAAACTTGTTGTCCAGCGCGGCGGTGGCGGCGTCCAGCGCGCGAATCCACCCGCCCAGGCCGATCAGGTTCGCCATGTCGGAATCCCGCAGGGAGGCAAGCTCCTGCTCCACGTCGGACTGGATAAGGGCCAGGTTATTCTTGAAGCTGCTCAAATCCCCGTCTTCCGCGTTTTTCAGCAGGCTGGCGGCGTGGCGGTTCACCCGCTCCCCGGCGCCGATGGCCTTTGCGTAGCTGGAGAGGTCCAGCGCAATGGGCTTCACCTCGTTCATCTTGCCGCACTGCACGATCACGAATCCGTCCGCCATCATGCCGCCCAGCTGAAGGGCCAGGGAGCAGCGGTCCATGGGCGGCCGTTCCGGGCGGGCGCGCAGAGCCACATCCTCCGGAATTTCCGGAAGGCCTTCCAGGTCCTCAAAAATCTTGCGGATGGAAGGCGCGGTAAATTCATTAATGCCCAGCTCCTCGTTCATGTGGGAATCATCCAGCAGGCGTTCCGGAATGGCCGGCTGGCACTCCTTGCCGGACGGCGGCGTCTGAACGTCCAGCACGGCATCCACCTTCTCCGGGGCTTCCTGCTTTGGAGCGGCAAATGCCATTCCTCCCGTGACGGATACGGCCGCGGCCATCAGATACAATCTCTTCATAACAAAACTCAAAAAGGTTAAGCAAAACGGAATATGTCTTGACTCTCGCCCTATGGTGTCTTATACGGGCGTCACGTCAAGGAAATCCCCAGCCCCTGACGCAGAAAGATACCAAACACCCTTGTCCGTCCCAGCATGTCTTTAAATTACAACTTTATCTGGCTCTTGTGCTATCTTCTGGTTCTCGTCGGTCTGGCCGGATACGGCTTCCACCGTTTAAGCATCGTTTACCTGTACTGGAAGAACCGCAACAACAAGCCCCAGCCCAAGTCCCATTTCCAGGAACTGCCCGTCGTTACGGTCCAGCTTCCCATGTTCAATGAAAAATTCGTCGTGGACCGCCTTCTGGAATCCGTAGCGGCCCTTGACTACCCACAGGACAAGCTGGAAATCCAGATTCTGGACGATTCCACGGATGACACTACGGAACAGTGCTACCGCAAGGTGGAGGAACTGAAGGCCCGCGGCTTTGACGCCGTGTGCATCCACCGCACGGACCGCACGGGCTTCAAGGCCGGCGCGCTGGAAGCGGCTACCAAGGTGGCCAAAGGGGAGTTCCTGCTGATTCTGGACGCCGACTTCGTTCCGGAACCGGACCTCCTGCAGAAGACCATCCACTTCTTTACGGATGAAGGCGTGGGCCTCGTCCAGACCCGCTGGGGCCACATCAACCGGGAATACAACCTTCTCACCCGCGTTCAGGGCATGTACCTGGACGGCCACTTTGCCATGGAACAGACGGCGCGCAACCGCTCCGGCCGTTTCTTCACCTTCAACGGCACCGCCGGCATGTGGCGCAAGTGCGTAATCGGGGACGCAGGCGGCTGGTCCCATGACACCCTGACGGAAGACATGGACCTTTCCTACCGCGTCCAGCTCAAGGGATGGCGCTTCATCTACCTGAACGACGTCGTCACCCCGGCGGAACTTCCCGTGGACATGGACGGCTTCAAGTCCCAGCAGCACCGCTGGACCAAAGGCTCCATCCAGGTCTGCCAGAAAATCCTGCTGGACATCTGGCGTTCCAAGGCCCCCCTCAAGGCCAAGGTGGAAGCCACCACGCACCTTACCTGCAATTACTCCTACCTCCTTCTCGCCCTGCTCTGCTTCCTGGTGTACCCCATCTGCACCCAGCGCATCCCGGAAAATGAAACGGTGTTCATGTGGTTCGTCAACGTGGCCCTGTTCTTCATGACCAGCGTGGCCGTCTGCATCTTCTACATGAGCGCCCAGATCGTGGTGCGTCCCAAATCCTGGTGGAAGGAATTGCCGTACCTGCCGCTCCTCCTCACGCTGAGCGTAGGCATGGCGGTGAACAACGCCAAGGCCGTTCTGGAAGCCATTTTCGGCCATCAGTCCGCCTTCGTCCGCACGCCCAAATACGGCGTGGACCAGAAGGAAGACAGGCAGCACGTCTCCCAGCTCAAGCGCAATGGTTATAAAGCCATCAAGTCCGTCGTCATTCCCGTGCTGGAAATCGCCTGCGGCACCTTCTTCCTGAACCTGATCATCATCATGATCCGCCAGGGCCATTATCTTTCCCCCATCCTGATGATTCCCTTCCTGGGCTTCTACTACACGGGATTCTGTTCCCTGGGCCGCATGATCTCCAACCTGCTGCCCGCCAGACAAACTGCCAAAGCCAAAAACTGACACCTTCCCCATGCCTGCGCCTCTCTCGCAAGCAGCACGCCTGATTCAACTCGCCGGCGCCGCCTTCGCGGTGCTCGGCGCCCTGGTTTCCTGCTCCCGTCCGGATTACCAGCCCACCGCCATCGTCAAGGATGGCGCGGTCGTTAGCGTCAGGGACCAGAAAATGGCCGTCATGCGCAACGGCCGCGTTATAAAAACCTATCCCGTCAGCACCTCCAAATTCGGTCTGGGAGACAAGAAAGGGAGTTGCCGCACTCCTCTGGGCGCCCACCGCATCGCGTCCAAGATAGGCACCGGACAACCCAAGGGCATGGTGTTTAAAAGCCGCAAACCCACCGGGGAATGCGTGGCGCCCAATTCTCCGGGGCGCGACCCCATCGTCACCCGCATCATGTGGCTGGCGGGCATGGAAGCCCGGAACCGGAACGCCCACTCCCGCCTGATTTACATCCATGGCACGGCGGAGGAACGCACCATCGGCACGCCCGCCTCCTACGGCTGCGTCCGGATGAAGAGCAATGACGTGTATGAGGCCTTCAACCTGCTTCAGACCGGAGACCCCGTCGTGATCGAACGCTGCTCCATTGACGCCTCCCTGAAAGCCCTGGCCCAGTCTGAGAAAACGCAGGATTCCTCCCTGCTGGTCATGGCGCCGGCTCCCGTGGAAGAAATCAATACGGCTTCCATCATTTCCCACCGCCGCCGCGCCTCCCGCCCGCCTGCCGTAGCGCTTTCCCGCAAACATCCGGCCTCCGCCGGGAAAAAGGCCGCGTCCTCCAAACGGGCGGCGGTCCGCAAGACGGCCAGGAGTCCCAGGCCCGCCAGGGGAACCCGCTACAGCTTGCGCTGAACCTCCTTTTCCGCCATTCTTCCGGCGTTCATGTTTCCATCCCCTCCTGACATGGCTGTTTGAACGCATGGTTGCCTGCATCCGTCACATTTGTTAACGTACACTTATGGCGATGATGGAACATGAAGATATCAGCAATGAAAACCTGGCGGGCCACCTTCTGGTCTCCGCCCCCTACCTGGAAGGCGGCGGTTTCTACCACTCCGTGATCTTTCTGAGCCGGGTGGAGGAGGAATTCGTCATCGGCCACATCCTGAACCATCCCGCCGGCATGAACGTGGGGGAAGTGGCGCGCCATACGGACATTCCGGAATGCCTTTACACCGTTCCCATTTTCAAGGGAGGGCCCGTGGAGCGCAACCAGCTCATTTTCGCTGCCTTCGCCCGTACGGATGATAAACTGCGCGTCCAGTTCCATCTTCAGGAAGAACAGGCCCTGGAATATGCAGAGGACCCCCATGTGGCGCTGCGCGCGTATGTGGGCCACAGCGGGTGGACGCCGTCCCAGCTCCGCCGGGAACTGAACGACCGGGCCTGGTACGTGTCCCCCATGGTGCCGGATATCTGCCTGGAACCGGATTCCTCCAAGGTCTGGGCCATGGCCATGCGCCGCCTCTCCCCGCTGCACCACATCATGAGCCATGCCCCCGCACAGCCTTCCCTGAATTGAACCATCCATCATGAGCATCCAACAGAATCTGGAACACATTCTCTCCCGCATCCGCTCCGCGGAACGCCGCGCCGGGCGTCCGGAAGGGTCCGCCCGCCTGGTCGCCGTCAGCAAGACATTCCCGGCTGAAGACGTCAGGACCTGCCATGATGCGGGCCAGCGCGTTTTTGGAGAAAACAGGGTTCAGGAGGCCCTGGGAAAAATCCCCTCCCTTCCCCCGGATACGGAATGGCATCTCATCGGCCCCCTGCAGCGCAACAAGGTGCGCAAGGCCATGGAGCATTTCACGCTGATCCACGCAGTGGATTCCCTGCGCCTGGCGCAGTTCATGAATACCGTGGCGCAGGAGACGGGCAAACGCCCCCGCATCCTGCTGGAGGTGAACGTAGGGGATGAAAACAGCAAATTCGGCTTTTCCCCGGAGGCCCTGGAGCGGGAATGGCCGGAGCTGGCCGCCCTGGACCACCTTGAAATCGCAGGCCTCATGTGCATCCCTCCCCCGGTGGAAAATCCGGAGGAAGCGCGCCCCTATTTCCGCCGCCTGAGGGAGCTGAAGGAGACTCTTTCCCGCAAGGGGGGAGCCCCGCTGACGGAGCTTTCCATGGGCATGAGCCATGACTTTGAAACAGCCGTGGAAGAGGGCGCCACCCTCGTCCGTGTGGGCACCGCCATTTTCGGCGGGCGCTCCTATGCTCCGGCTCCGTGATTTAGTTGGACAGAAGGAAAGGCGGCGTGTAGGTTTGTTCCGGAAGAACGGGAGGTTCCCGGACGGTTCATTGATCTCATCACCCCATGCTGACAGGAGGAAAAAACGTAATTCCGCATGCGGTGCGGGACGTAGCGGATGCCGCCGCGGCATTTTCCGCCCGCATTGGCCCGGACCGCCATTTTGATTCCCAGGAAGCCGTGGAGGAAGCCCTGGCGGAATGCTGCTCTCCGCAGAACGTCGCCGTCATCGGCATGACGGGTTCCGGAAAATCCTCCACGCTGGACGCCCTGGCCGGGGAACGCTTCTGTTCCCGCGTTTCCAGTGAGGCCACGCTGGTGCGCTGGCAGTACAGGCCCCACCCGGCCCCACATACCCATGAATGGGTTCTGGACCTTTTTTACCCGTCGGATGCCCTGCTGAATCTTGAGTTCTGGGACACCATCGGCCTGGAGCAGGAGGACGCCCCCCGGAAGCTGAAGCACATCGTCCCCAAATCAGACGCCATCCTCGTGGTCATTTCCGCCCGGGAAGGCAGCCAGGCCGTCCTTTGGGATTATCTCCAGACGCTGGAGAAACGGCTCCGTTCCCGCATGGTACTTGTCATCACCCATGCGGAACTGCTTTCCTTTGACCAGCTCCAGTCCCTGAAGGAAGAGCTGCGCGCCACCTCCCGTGAACGCCTGGGCGTGCAGCTCCCCCTGTACCCCGTCACTACCGCCGGAGACCAGGCGGGGGAAGGAGTGGAAGCGCTGAGAACCTGCGTTCAGGAGGTCCTGAAACGCAGCCCGCTGACGGACAAGCGTGTGGAGCGCCTCCTGCTGGCCACGGACAGCCTTCTGGAAGAACAGGGGAAGGTGCTTAATGAACTGCACCGTCTTTCCAAGATGGATTCCGGCTTCCTGACCGCCATTGACCGGGAGATCGACCGCATCCAGCTTCAGATGGAGGATGAAATGCCTGCCAGGCTCAAGGCATACGCCCAGTACGTGCAGGACTGCGTGCCGCGGCTGGGGAAAAAGTCAGCCCGGCAGATGGGGCGCTTCCTTTCCATACGGCGCACGATGATCCTGCACAAGCTCCCTCCCGTCATTGATGAATGGTTTTATGAACTGGTCAAGTCCGGCATTGAGGAGCGGCACGCGTATTACAACAAGGAGTTTCTCAACATCTGCCAGACCCATTGGAACCATGTGCGCCCCCGTGTGAAGGAGCAGTGGGACTGCGACATAGGCGATTTCCCCACCGCCAGACTCCAGGCGGACCTGGAGGTGTACAAGGAACGCCTGGGCCGTTCCATTTACATGCCCCTGAAGGATTTCGGCATCAAGCCGTGCCTCAGCAAGCTGTTTCTGGACCAGGAGGATGTGATGAGAACGGAACTCAAGCTGATGCTCGTCATGGTGATTCTAGGGGCCCTGCTGGGCTGCTTTGGAGAGCATGCGGCGGGGTTCGCCTGCCTGGCCGCGGCGCTGGCCGTCTGGGTGGGCGGCAACGTGGGGCTGGCCTGGATGCAGTTCCGCCTGTCACGCCAGATCGTGGCCGCGGCGGCGGAAATGCACGTTGCCGTGGAATGCGGATTGCGCACGCCCCTGTATGAAGCCATGATCAGCGGCCTTTCCGACTACCGCAAACTGTACGCGGACATTCGCGGGCAGGTTGCCGGCGGCGTGGAGCACCTCCAGCCCCTGCTGAACGCCCGCTACGATTTGTTCTACAAGCTGACGGTCCAGAAGCACCGCTTCCGCATTTAGCCCTTCTTCCCCTTCGTGAAGACGCAGGCCTGCATTATTCCGCATCCGGCGTGATCACCATGTCCACATGCCTGTCATGAGCTTCCATGGGCAGGTCATCCAGGAGCTGGCAGGGAAAGCAGACTCCCGCCAGCGGCACTCCCGCAGCCGGACCGACCAGCAGGGTATCATAAAATCCGCCGCCATATCCCAGCCGCTTGCCGTCCCGCGTGAAAGCGGCGCCCGGCAGCACGATTAAATCCATTTCCCCGGGGTGCAGTTCCGGGCACGCCGGACCCGGCTCGCGAATGTCCCAGCACCCCGCCACAAACTCCCCGCAGTGGCACACGCGGTGAAAACTCAACGTCCTGCCCTCATGCACCAGCGGGAAATACCATTCCCGGTCCGGCAGCATGTCCAGCAGGGGCAGCAGGTCCACCTCCCCCGGCCTGGCGGCAAAAATGGCGATGCGGTAAAAATCCCTCTCCTGCGCCAGGGCCGCCACCCGGCGGCAGATGGAGCGGGACATGGCTTCCAGGGAAGCGGCGTCCAACGCTCCTATTCTGGCGCGTATCATGCGGCGCACTTCCCGCTTGGCAGCCGCTTGGCCGCCTATTGTTCCGGGTTGGGGTGTTTTTCCTTCCATTCCAGCAGGCTCTTTAAAAATACGCTTTCCAGGGAATTGCGCGGGTGGCCGGATTCCAGCCATGCGGCACCGTTCTCCCGCACGGTCTCCTTAAGCCGTTCCAGCAGTTCCGGAGAGGCGTGTTCCAGCAGGATTTCCTGCTTGTCGGAATCACGCGTCAGCTCATTCATGGAGCCCTCCGCAATGAGCAGCCCCTTGAAGATGACGCCCACCCGGTCGCACACCTCCTGGACCTGTTCCAGCAGGTGGGAGCACAGGAAAACGGTCATGCCGCGCCCTTTCAGGTTTTCTATAATGTTCCGGATGTCCCGGGAACCCAGGGGGTCCACGCCTGCGGTCGGTTCATCCAGCACCAGCAGGCGGGGAGACTGGACCAGGGCCTGCGCCATGCCGATGCGCTGGAGCATTCCCTTGGAGTACCCGCCCAGGCGCCGGTCCGCGGCATCCGCCAGCCCCACCAGGTCCAGCAGGTCCCGGACTTTCTCCTTCAGGGCCTTTCCGCTGAGGCCGCAGAGCTTCCCGTAAAAGGAGACGGTTTCCGCTCCGGTCAGGAACTTGTAAAAGTAAGGGTTTTCCGGCAGAAAGCCCACCTCTTCCTTGCTGTCCGGGGACAGGCTGGACTTGCCGAAGATGGTGCAGAGCCCCTCCGTGGGCCGCACCAGTCCCAGCAGGGCCTTCATCAGGGTGGACTTTCCGGAGCCGTTCGGGCCAATGAGGCCGTACACCTCCCCCTGCCGGATGCTCATGCTTATTCCCCGCACGGCATGTACCACGGGCTTGCCAAGACCCGTCTTGAAGGTCTTGTGCAGGTTGACTATTTCTGCGGCGGCGGGCTGGTCCATAAAAACGCGGTCAATGCTTGATCTGCCCCAGGCGGCGCAGAAGAATCTGGCTCATGTCTATTCCCTTGGAGAAGAGGTCCACCGGGAAGTTTTCATTGGGGGAGTGGATGCGCGCATCCGGCAGGCACATGCCCAGCATCAGGGCGTCCGCCCCCAGCACGCGTTTCATTTCCTCAATGATCGGGATGCTTCCTCCTTCCCTCACCAGCACGGGCTTGCTTCCAAAGGCCTCTTCCAGCGCCTGCTGGGCAGCCAGACCGTACTCGGAATTCGGGTCGCACACGTAGGCGTTTCCGCCGTGGCCCCGCTTGAATTCCACCGTGACGCCCTTGGGGGCATGGCTCTTCACATGTTCTTCCAGCAGGGTTTCAATTTTATCCGGATGCTGGCCCGGAACCAGGCGGCAGGAAATTTTGGCGAAGGCGTGGCTGGGGATGATGGTTTTGCTCCCCTCTCCCTGGTAACCGCCGCCAATGCCGTTCAGTTCCAGCGTGGGGCGGGCAAAAATGCATTCAGCTCCGGTAAATCCGGATTCCGTCACCACGGCATCCACCCCCGTCAACGCCGCCAGTTCCTCATTGCTCATGCCGGGCACCGTGGCCCACATGCTGCGTTCCCAGGTGGCGATGGGTTCTACGCCGTCGTAAAAACCTCTCACGGCCACGCGGCCGTCCTCGTCATGAAAGGAGGTGATGATCTCCGCAAGGGCCGTAATGGGGTTGGCCACCGCGCCGCCGAAGACGCCGGAATGAAGGTCAGCGGAAGGGCCCTTCACGATAATCTCCGCCCCGGCCAGGCCGCGCAGGCCATAGGAAAACGTGGGGGCGTCCGGAGCGGCCATGCCGGTATCGGAAACCACAATCACATCACAGGCCAGTTCATCCCTGTGGTCCTTGATGAATTGGGAAAGACTGCCGCTGCCCACTTCCTCCTCCCCTTCCAGCAGGAAGATCACGTTCACCGGAAGGTGGCCGCCGTTCTGGCGGAGCAATTCCTCCACCCCCAGGATATGGGCGAACAACTGGCCCTTGTTGTCCGTGGCGCCGCGGGCGTAAATCTTCCCGTTCCTCACCTCCGGTTCAAACGGGTCGGATTCCCACAGCTCAATGGGGTCCACGGGCTGCACGTCGTAGTGGCCGTAAATCAGCACGGTGGGCTTGCCTTCCTCCCGCGGGCTGCGCGCCATCACAATGGGGTGAAGGTGCGTCTTGTGGGCCGCGGCTTCCAGCCCCATGCCGGACAGCTTGTCCACCAGCCAGTCCGCGCAGTCGCTCACGTCCTGGGCGTGCTCCTTCTGGGCGGAAATGCTGGGGAATCTCAACAAGGTGGCCAATTGATCCAGTCTGTTCATGGCGTCATCAGACCATGCCTGCGGCTTCAAATCAACCGGTAAAGTGTGGCATTCCGTGCCGGAACGGGGCTTTTTTCAAGAAAATGAGGCCTGCGCACGGGTCCGGGAACAATATTTGATTGCTCTCAAGCGGGATTTGTTCCTTTATATAGGATTATGTTCAGCAAATCCAAAGTGAAGAAAGTGGATTTCGTCACCCTGTCCAAATTTTACGGCAAATACAAGGAAGCCCTCCAACTGGAGCTGATCAACAGCCCCGCCGGCCTCAGCCGCCACATTTGCGAACCCGCCCTCAACCGCCCCGGGCTGGCGATTGCCGGGTTCTACTCCTACTTTGCCAACAAGCGCATCCAGGTCTTCGGCTCCGCGGAACTGGCCTATCTTCAAAAACTGCCGGAAGGCATGCGCAAATCCCGCATCCAGCGCATGTTCCGGTGCGAGGTGCCGGGCATCGTCTTCTCCCGGGACCAGGACCCGCCCCAGGAAATCGTGGAGCTGGCGGACGAGGCCGGGGTCTGCGTCTTCCGCACCAGCCTGGTCACCATGAAATTCGTCAATTCCGCCACCATCATTCTGGAAAACGAATTCGCGGAAAGCCTCACCCTGCACGGGTGCATGGTGGACGTGCGCGGCGTGGGCGTACTCATCCGCGGGAAAAGCGGGGTGGGCAAGAGTGAAACGGCCCTGGGCCTGATTGAACGCGGTGCGGCCCTGGTGGCGGATGACATGGTGTACGTGCGCAACGTAGGCGGGGAGCTGGTGGCCAGCGCCCCGGAAATGAGCCGCGGCTTCATGGAGGTGCGCGGCCTGGGCATTGTGAACATCACCACCCTCTTCGGCCTCAAATCCATCCGCCACAACAAGCGTCTGGACCTCATCGTGACCCTCATTCCCGCCAAGGACCAGGAGGCCCTGGACAGGCTGGGGCTGGAACGGGAGGGCCTGGACGTTCTCGGGGAAAAAGTGCTCCACGTACAGCTCTCCGTGGCTCCCGGCAGGGACATTGCCCGCCTGGTGGAAGTGGCCGCCATGGACTACCATCTCAAGGACATGGGCATTGACATGGCCGGGGAGTTCAACCGCCGCCTCATGTCAAACTTCCAGCCGCCTGAAAACCAGGACTGACAAAAAACTCTTGGAAAAAAACTTCAATTAGTGTACTTACGGTTCTAGCAACCGTTATCACCCCTTACTTCAAATTCCATGGTTACCAAGGAACTCACTATCATCAACAAACTCGGCATTCACGCGCGTCCGGCTGCTCAATTCGTCAAACTGGCCAGTAAATTTGATGCAGACATTGTCGTGGAGAAGGATGGCGAAGAAGTTGATGGAAAGAGTATTCTGGGACTGATGATGCTGGCGGTAGGCCACGGCTCCAAGGTCACCATCACGGCGGAAGGGAAAGATGAACAGGAAGCGTTGAACGCGCTGGAAGACCTGATTTCCCGCAAGTTTGAAGAAGATTGAACAACTCCGGCTCACAGCCATATGAGACCGGGCCATTAGCCCGCAGATGATTCAGGACCCCATTTCCACGGAAGAAACCTGGCTTCAGGGCATCCCCGTTTCCCCCGGCATCGCCCTCGGCAAGATCAAAATTCAGATCAGCGGGTCCAAGGAACCCGTGGCTTATGAAATTTCTCCGGAGGAAGTAGACGCGGAACTGGTGCGTTTCCACCAGGCATTGCAGGCCACCGCGGAGCAGATCCGGGCCCTGCGCGAGCGCATGATCCAGATATCCGGGGAAAAGGACGCCTCCATTTTTGACGCCCATATTCTTCTTCTCCAGGACAAGGTCATTCTCCAGCAGGTACAGACGGAGCTGCTCAGGCGCCACCAGAATGTGGAGCACATCTTTTATGTGGTCATGCAGAACTACATGGAAGTGCTGCGCCGCGTGGACGATCCCTACCTGCGCGCCAAGACCGCGGACATGGAGGACGTCATGCAGCGGGTCATCAACAACCTCCGCAGCACGGAACCGCAGGAAGACGAGGAAGAGGAGGAAGAGGCCCAGGTGCTGGTGGCCTACGACCTGACCCCGTCGGACACGGCGGCGATGGACGCCAACCTGATTCACGGGTTTGCCACGGAAATAGGCTCCTCCGTTTCCCACACCGCCATTCTCGCCCGCTCCATGGGCATTCCCGCCGTGGTGGGACTGGACCAGGCCCTTCTGAAGGTGGAAAGCCACGCCCCCGCCATCCTGGACGGGTACAAGGGCGTTCTCATCCTGAAACCCACGCAGGAGACGGTGGAATACTACAACCGCCTCCAGGTGGAAAAGGAAAAGGCCTACAAGGCGCTGGAAGCCCTGCGGGACCTCCCCACCATCACCAGGGACGGCCGCAACATCCGCCTTTCCGTCAATGTGGAATTCCCGCATGAATACTCCGGCATCAAGGAAGTGGGAGCGGAAGGCGTGGGCCTGTTCCGGACGGAATTCTTCCTGCTGGGAAATCCCGCGGGCATGCCGGATGAAGAGGAACAGACGCGCTATTATAAAAAACTGGCGGAAGGCTGCGCCCCCCACGGCGTCATCTTCCGCACGCTGGACGCCGGCGGGGACAAGCTGCCGTGCGAACGGCTCTGCACGCCGGAACCGAATCCTTTCCTGGGCTGGCGCGGCATCCGCGTCTCCCTCAGCCGTCCGGAACTCTTCAAGCAGCAGCTCCGCGCCATCCTCCGCGCCTGCGCGGACACGCCCGGCTGCGGCATCATGTTCCCGATGATCTCCGGCTATACGGAGGTAATCACGGCCAAGCATCTTCTTCAGGAATGCCGGGAGGAACTGGAGGAAAAAAACATCCCCTATGCGCGTGACCTGAAAGTGGGCATCATGATTGAAGTGCCCAGCGCGGCCATCATGACGGACGTGCTCGCCAGGGAAGTGGACTTCTTCTCCGTGGGCACCAATGACCTGACGCAGTACACCATTGCCGTGGACAGGGTGAACAACCGCGTAGCCAACATGTTCCGTCCCACGCACCCCGCCGTGGTGCGCATCATCGGCATGACGATCACCGCCGGGGAAAAAGCCTGCGTCCCCACGGCCATTTGCGGGGAAATGGCGGGGGACATCACCCTGCTGCCCCTGCTGATAGGGCTGGGCGCCACCTCCATCTCCGTGGGCGTCCACCTGGTGCCCATCATCCGGTACGCCATCCGCAATCTGGACTACGGGAAATGCCGGGAAATGGCCCAACTGGCCCTGAACGCCCCCAACAGCAGAACCATCGTGGACCTGAGCACGGCCCTTGCCAGGCAATCCTATCCGGCCCTGTTTGAATAAGGGGAGCCTTCCCGGAGGGCCGTACTAAAAAACGGGAGGCTCATTCCGGGCAAATTGCCGCGAAAACACGAATCCTTGACAGAATCCGGCATTTGGTGCGTTATATTAACGTTAACCTTTACGCCATGCAAATTTCCAAAACAGCCATCTTTCTTGCCCTGTTCCTCTCGGGAAGCGCCTTCTTCGCTTCCGCAGCTCCTTCACCTGCGTCCCGCGCGGCAGCCCAGAAGCGCCCCAACATCATCTTTTTCCTGGTGGACGACATGGGCTGGCAGGACACCTCCCTGCCCTTCTGGCGGGAAGCGGACGGCACGCCCAAGCCCACCTTCCTCAACAAGCGCTACCGCACGCCCAACATGGAGGCCCTGGGCAAGCAGGGCATGGTCTTCACAAATGCCTACGCGCAGCCCATCTGCTCCCCCAGCCGGTGCAGCCTCATCTCCGGCATGAACTCCGCCCGCCACCGCGTCACCAACTGGACGCTCCTGCGGGACCAGACCACGGACGCCGGCCACAAGGCGCTCAAGGCCCCTGCGGACTGGAGCATCAACGGCGTCCAGCCGCTGGGCACCAAGTCTTCCGGCACCACCTTCCTCCCCCTGACGGAAGAGAAAATCCAGTACAAGATGGAGAAGCCCTTTACCCCGGTGCTGGGCCTGCCCGCACTGCTCAAAAAACAGGGATACACCACCGTTCACTGCGGAAAGGCCCACTTCGGCTCCAAAAACACCCCGGGGGCCAATCCCAAACTCTTCGGCTTTGACTACAACATTGCCGGCACGGAAATAGGCGGTCCGGCGGACTACCGGGGCTCCCAGAAATACGGCACGGGGAATTTCCACGTCCGCGGCCTGGACGAGAACAATTATTATGAAAATGACGTGTTCCTGACAGAAGCCCTGACGCAGGAAGCGCTGAAACGCCTGGACGCCATCCGGAAGGACCCCAAGGAGGCGGACAAGCCCTTCTACCTGTACATGTCCCATTACGCCATCCACGCCCCCTTTGACGCGCGCGGGTATGACAAGCGCTTTGCGGAAGATTACTCGAACCCGAACGACGGCCACAAATGGTCCGACAACGAGAAGAGGTACTCCGCCCTGATCCAGGGGATGGACAAGAGCCTGGGAGACATCCGGGAATACCTGGAAAAGAACAATCTGGATAAAAACACCGTCATCATCTTCATGGCGGACAACGGCGGCCTGGCCATCAGCGGCCGCATGGGCAACAAGGAATCCAACTACCCGCTGAGCTTCGGCAAGGGGTCCAACCGGGAAGGCGGCATCCGGGAGCCGATGATCGTTTACTGGCCCGGCGTCACCAAGCCGGAAACCGTCTGCACCACTCCCGTGATCGTTGAAGACTTCTTCCCGACCATCCTGGAAATAGCGGGAGCCAAAAAGATACAGGCTCCCCAGGTCATTGACGGCAAAAGCTTCGTCACCCTGCTGAAAGGCGGCAAAATGAACCCCAACCGCCCCCTGCTCTTCCATACGCCCAACGTGTGGGGGGAAGGGAACGGAAACAACTCCCTTTACTCCCCCAGCACGGCCATGCGCCAGGGGGACTGGAAACTGATCTACTGGCATCCCAACCAGAAGTTTGAGCTCTTCAACATCAAGGAAGACATCAGCGAGGAGCACAATCTGGCGGAACAGCATCCGGAACGCGTGAAAGCCATGGCGAAGACCATGACCGCCCTGCTCAAGGACCGCAAGGCCCAGATGCCCACGTACAAGAAGGACAACCCTACCGGAGCCCGGGAAGGCTCCCCCGTGCCGTGGCCGGACCAGGCGGCGGCCAGGCTGTAAAGGCATCTCCACCCCTCCCCGGAAAGCCGCATTATTCCCTTTTCTTTTAAGGAAACAGGGAGTATGGTGCGGCTTTCCTGTTTTTATTCCTTTTCTCTATTCTCTTTACAACGCCATGAAGAATCTTCTTTCCATAGAACAGCTTACCGGAGACGAAATCAAGGACCTGCTCGCGCTGGGCCACAAGCTCAAGGCGGAACGCGGCCATCACGAGCACCTGCCCCTGAAAGGCAAGACCTGGGCGCTCATTTTCTCCAAATCCTCCACCCGCACCCGCGTTTCCTTTGAAGTGGGCATCAGTGAACTGGGCGGCCGCCCCATGTTCCTTTCCGTCCATGACATCCAGCTGGGGCGCGGAGAACCCATCAAGGACACGGCCCGCGTACTGGGCCGCATGATCCACGGCGCAGCCATCCGGACCTACGGCCAGCAGGAAGTGGAGGAATTCGCCAGCTTCTCCGGTATTCCCACCATCAACGCCCTGACGGATGAGGAACACCCCTGCCAGATTCTGGCGGACCTGCTCACCATTGAGGAAATCTACGGTCCCGGCTCCTGGAAGGACATGAAAATCGCCTTCGTGGGGGACGGGGACAACAACATGTCCCGTTCCTGGATGTGGGCGGCCAAGCGGCTGGGCTTCACCCTCGCCATCGGCGCGCCGACCAACTACCTGCCGCTGGAAGACTTCCGCAAGCACCTGGACTGCGAGAACGTCATCTTCACCACGGACCCCGTAGAGGCCGTCAAGGGAGCTTCCGTCATCAACACGGACGTGTGGCTCTCCATGGGCCAAGAAGCGGAAGGCCTGTCCAAGGAAAAGCACTTCTACCCCTACCAGGTGAACAGGGAGCTTCTGGCGCATGCCGCGCCCAACCACTCCGCCTTCCACTGCCTGCCCGCCTACCGCGGCAAGGAAATCACGGAAGACGTGCTGGAACGCTTCGCTCCCGTCATCTTCCGGGAAGCGGAAAACCGTGTCCACGCCCAGAAAGCCGTTCTTGCCACGCTGGCGGACGCAAACCGGGCATAACCAGCCTTCCACGCCATGAACTACGAAGAACGCCTGCAAGACCTTCTGGATGAACTGGACCTGTTCCAGGACTGGACGGAACGGTATGAATACATCATCAGCCTGGGCAAGAAGCTCCCGAAGCTGGACGAATCCCAGAAGACGGACGAATCCCTCATCAAGGGCTGCCAGTCCCGCGTGTGGCTACACACGGAGCCGGACAAGGGCGTGCTGAAACTCGCCGCGGACAGCGATTCCCTCATCACCAAGGGGCTCATTGCCGTATTCGTCCGGCTGCTCTCCGGACTGCCGCCGGAAGAAATCCTGAAAGCGGACATGTCCAAGCTGGACAAGACCGGACTGAAGGACCATCTGGCACCCACCAGGGCGAACGCCCTCAACTCCATGGCCGCCCAGATCAAGCAGGCCGCCATGAACATGGTGGAACACCCCTGATTCCCGTCACGATGACCCAAGGACTGCTCCCCTCCCTCCTTCTCCTTTCCGCGGCGTGCTGCGCATGCATCTCATGCAGCAGCCCTCCCAGGGACATGACCATCCGCAGCGTCCCTTCCGGAGCCAGCCTGCGCGTAAACGGGGATTATGTGGGGCAGGCCCCCGTCACCCTCTCCCTGAACAGGCACAAGCCCATTCACGTGGCGGCGGACAAGCCCGGCTGCCTTTCCACGGAAAAAACGTTCTATCCGGAAATGACCACGAAAGGGGCCATCCTGTGGGGCGGCAATAACGAGAAGTCAAAGGACTTTAAAACGGACACCCTGACCATCCGCCTGAAAAAGGCGGAATCCGGAGCGCCGCCCCTGCGGGAACTGCCCGCTCAGTGGTAAAGGCTACCCGGCCCGCGCACCACGCGCGGACCTTGCGCCCCTTTTCAATCCGCTGGAATTTCCCCGGGCCTGACGGACTGGCCCGACGCAGTCCCTGTCACCCTTCCTCCTGCCCGGCGTGCCGGGTCATGACGGCGGAGCCCACCCTTTTCAGGACCAGGGCCGTGCGCGGCAGCAGGTACAGGGAAAGGTTTCCGGCTTCATCCGTGAAATGCGGCATGGAGCCGTCCTGCCGGCCAAAGCCGCCGAAGCGGGCGCCGTCCGTATCCAGCGCCACCCTCCATTCCCCCTTCTGGGGCGCGGGCAGCACGTAATCCATGATCGCGCGGTCCCCCGACCAGTTAAACACAAACAGCAGGCCGCCGCGGTGGAACGCCATAACCTGGTTGCCCTCATCAATATTCAGCGGGAACGGCGGGGGATTATTCAGCAGGCGGGCATCCAGGGCCATGCGGACCATCGCCTGGTCAAAGGCATTCAGGAACTTGAACCTGAGGGCGGGATTATCCACCAGGGACCACTGGCGGCGGCAGTGCTCATAGGACCAGCCGTTGCCTTCACGCGGAAAATCAATCCATTCCGGATGGCCGAACTCATTGCCCATGAAATTCAGCCACCCTTCCCCGCCGGTAGCCATCGTCACCAGGCGGATCATCTTGTGCAGCGCCATGCCCCGGTCAATGACCACACTCTGCTGGTCCACGGCCATTTTCCAGTACATCTCCGCATCCATCAGGCGGAACGCCAGCGTCTTGTCCCCCACCAGGGCCTGGTCATGGCTCTCGCAATAAGCCACGTGCGGCTCTCCATAGCGCCGGTTGGTCAGCGTATGCCACATGTCGCCCATGCTCCATTCCTCGTCCTTCTTCTCCTTGAGGAGCTTGATCCAGTAATCGGGAATGCCCATGGCCAGCCTGTGGGAAAAGCCCAGTCCCCCTTCATCCACCGGACGGCACAGCCCCGGCATGCCGGACATATCCTCCGCAATGGCGATCGCGCCCGGCCTTACCCGCTGAATCAGCGTGGAGGCCAGCTGCAAATAAGCCACGGCGTCCAGGTCCACGGACGGACCAAAGTACGCGCCCAAATCCCCGAAGGGTTCATGCCCGCGGTGGAAATACAGCATGGACGTCACGCCGTCAAAGCGGAAGCCGTCAAAGCGGAACTCCTCCAGCCACCAGCGGACGTTGGACAGCAGGAACTCAATCACCTCATCCCGGCCGTAGTCAAAGCAGCAGGAATCCCAGTCCGGATGATGCCCGCGTTCTCCCGGCAGGAAATACATGCCGCCGGAACCGTCAAAATTGTTCAGCCCCTCCGCCTCGTTCTTCACGGCGTGGGAATGCACCACGTCCAGCAGCACGGCGATGTTCAGGCCGTGCGCCTGGTCAATCAGGTATTTCAGGTCCTCCGGCGTGCCGAAGCGGGAGGAAGGTGCAAAGAAGGAGGAAACATGGTAGCCGAAGGAGCCGTAATAGGGATGCTCCTGAACAGCCATGAGCTGCACGGTATTATAGCCCAGCCGGGCGATGCGCGGCAGAACCTCGTCCGCAAACTCACGGTATGTATGCACGCGCTCCTCTTCCCCGCCCATGCCCACATGCGCCTCATAAACGAACGGCACCTCTATCCGGGAAGGATCAAAGCCGTTATTCCGCCACTCATAAGGGTGTTCCGGCATCCATACCTCCCCGGCGAAATCATAAGTGGCGGGGTCCTGTACGGCCCTGGTGATCCACGCGGGAATCCGGTCCTTGCCCGTTCCGTCCGCGCCGATCACATGAACCTTCACCTTCTGCCCGTGGGCCAGCGTATCAGGCGGCAGCGTAATTTCCCACACGCCGCGCTCATTGCGCACCAGCGGGTGGCTCTCCCGGTCCCAGCCGTTGAAATCCCCCGTCAGGAACAAGCCGCGGGCGGCAGGAGCCCATTCCCGGTACGTCCATGCGCCCGTTTCCGGATCACGGTTGAGGCCGTAATAGTGGTAGCCCTGCGCATACCCTTCCAGAGAACCCGCATGCTGGTTGATCCTTTTCATCTTCAGGTCAAACAGGCGCTGGCGGTCGCGTATCTGCCGGGAATACGGCTGCAGCCATCCGTCCGCCATTACCAAACCGGGAATCGGGGGTCTTCTCATTATCCAATGATACTCCGCCCCAATCAGCAGGGTCAAGGAGAAAGCCTGAAAGTTTCCCCAGTCATCCCAAACACGGATCTTCGCCGGCCATTATTGCTGAGTCACCTTTTCCCCTGCCCGTACGGCATGCACGCCTTTCCCCGGTTTCCGTCAGCCATCCTTGCGCCACATGCACTCCTTCTTTAGCGAAACGCCCCGGAGAGCCGCCCGGTAATACGGATAAAACTCATTTTTACGGAGGGACAGCGCCGTATTGACCTTCCGCTTGAGCCATCTCAGCCAATGGGAGGCTTCCGGACTCATGCGGAAAAAATCCTGGCGCTCCGGCATCCATGAGCCACAGCAGTGATGAAAGCAAAAACCTCTGGAGCGGATCAGGGCGGGCTGTTCAAAAAATTCCTTGGGGTACACTTCCACCAAATCATTGCGCCAAGCCTTGCCATTCAGCAGGAATCCCGGAACTTCATTGATGAAATAATCCGTGAAGACGGTATTGTTTACAGGAAAGCAATCAGGCCTTACTTCTTCATAAAGAGCCAGGAGCGCTTTTAACACGGGATGCCGGGGCGGCGCATAAAGAAAAGCGGTCCCCAAGGCGCAATCATACATATACCCCAGGACAAGACGCTTGCCATCCACCTTCAACTCATGCAGGGGACGGTACAGCTCCACATCCGTATCCAGATAAAATCCTCCCTCCTCCACCAAAGCCTGAAGGCGGGCAATGTCGGAGGCGAAACACCACTTCTTCTGCTTCAGGGCTCTTTTGCCGAAGGAAGAAGTTGAAACGTGTGAATTCCCTTCATTCCATTCAATCACTTCAAAATCGGGATTACATTCTCTCCATTTCTGCACATTGCGTGAAACGGCCTCAGGAACGGTTCCTCCAAACCAGCAATAATGAAGTTTGCGGATCACTATTTTTTAGAATTAAGGTTGTAAAAATTATAAGTATTGCCAATGCGATGTCAATGGTAAAATTTGAAAATTAATGGGTTGAGTTCTTTTAAAGTTTGAAAAAGGGGAACAATCGTGAAACCATGATTTTATAATTTTTCAAAAAATTAATAATAAATATATTATTTGAATTTCTTCATACAGTCAGGTGATAGTGGATTGGCAATTCGTAAAAACGTATCCGTACCCTTGAAAAGAATTAGGGCGGTCCCATGGTGAGGATATGCTAACCTGGACGAAAGACAGGGAGATTTAAGAACTCCCGGAAGCCAAACACGCCGCGCCGTACGGAGAACATGACATGCCGCAAGGCATGCCAGACGCAAAAAGACTGAACCGGAATTGCCGCCTCAGTTGATTTCCTCAACATCCCGGCCATCCCGGAATTGCCGGGTCACGTCAGCGATGAACAGGGAATCATCACGGGACATGAGCTGCATTTCATGGCGGCAGCCGTGAATCAGGCGCAGAAACGCGGCCAGCTCATAGCGGAGGCCCTCCCCTTCAAACCGGATAAAATACTTCCGGTTCTGACGGGGATCTTCAAAGCGCACCTCAAACATTTCCGTCTTCCACCACGGGGAGGGAACATAAATATAACCCTGCGTGCCCGTGATGCACAGGTCGCCCTCCTGCTTGGCCCCAATGGCGGCCGTCGCCGTGGCTACCGCATTGGAGTAAAGGAAATCCGCCCGTGTGAAAATATCCACGCCCGTTTCCGGCTTCCTGCAAGCGGCAAAACGGATGCGGCGGCTTTCCGTTCCCAAAAGCTTTCCTATCACAAAAACGGGATAGGCCCCCAGCTCCGTCCAGGCGCCTCCGGCCTGCGTGGGATCAAACTCCCTGCTGGAATCGTCCTCAATCAATTTGGTGAACGTGGCGTCCACCGCCTTGATGGAGCCGATGACGCCGCTTTCCGCTACGCCTATCAACTGCTGGAACGCCGGGAAAAACGCCGTTTTCAACGCTTCCAGCAGGACGCAGCCATTCCCGGCGGCAAGCAGGAACAGCTCCTCCACCTCCTCACGGGAAAGGGCCAGCGGCTTTTCACACAGCACGTGCTTTCCCTTCAGCAGGGCCCGCCTGGCCAGTTCATAATGCAGATGGTGCGGAACGGCAATGTACACGGCGTCCACCTTGTCCAGGAACTGTTCATAGTCCGTGTAATATTCCAGCAACTCATAAGACTCCGCAAAACGGCGCGCCTTTTCCCCATCACGCCCGTAAACGGCTGTTATTTCAATACCGCTGACGTATTTGGACTCCTGGAGAAAACGGCCCGCGATACGCCCGTAGCCGGCAATCCCCATATGGATAATATTATTCCGGGCGGAACGGATATCCGTGGAAGAAACGCCCTTGGTGCGCTCCAGGTAAACCACCTCGCAATGTTCGCGGAGGTAGTCGAACTTCCCCGTCCAGTCTGAACCGATCACAAAAACATCCGCCTCATACTTCTGGATGTCATGGACTTTCTGCCCTTCCAGCTCTTCCGTAATAATGAGGTCCGCCAGTCCGGTTCTCCGGACGTTCTCCACGCGCTCCGCCAAGCTTTCCATCACGTTCAGCTTGCCCCGGCTCTGGTCATAGCTGGCCGTGGTCACCCCGACGATGAGGCGGTCCCCCAGCGCCCTGGCTCTTCTGAGGAGATTGACGTGCCCGGTATGAAGCAGGTCAAACGTGCCATAGGTAATGACTGTTTTCATGACTGGGGCGTCTCCATCTGCTTGCCGTAAACGTCAATGAAACGGTTGACCGCCGTTTCAAAAGGAACGTGTTCCATCATATGCTTCACGGAAGGGTGCTTGAACTGGATCCGGTCCGGGTAGGACAGGTAGTCGCCATAAAAAAATTGCAGGTACTGGCGCGCATGATTGGGCACGGAAAACTTCAATCCCTCAAAATCCATGGTGCCCAGGGGGAAGAATGTTTCATAGGAAAGATGGGTGTTTTTTGTAAAGGTGATAGCCGGGGACAGGAAAATCCCGGGGCAGTCCTTCTCCTCTCCCGGTTCCCTTCCTTCCAGAATCTCCCGGCGGATTTTCCGCTGCACCTCCTCATCCGTCAGGTTTATCCTGTCCTTGACCAGGACGACATCCTTCTTGAAGGCGGAAAGCCGCCTGTCCAGGCTGTCATGCTGCTCCGCGTCCACAAGAGGCCCGGAATAAAAATGATAGGGATACACGTCAATGTTGAGTGGGGTACCCTCATACCCTATCTGTAAAAAGGCATGCCGCTTCCAGGTAAACCCTTCCTCCCTGGGAAACAGGGTGGGAAGCAGCTCCAGCAGGCGGTCATACTCCGGCCTCATCATGCTTGCGTCCAGATCGTCATCCCACGGAATAAATCCCCTGTGCCGCACGGCGCCCAGCAGAGTGCCGTAATCCAGCCAGTACCTCAGGCCGTTTTCCCGGCATTTCCGTGCAAAAAGGGCCAGCAGAACGGTATTGCCATCCTGAAGCAGCCTCAGCTTGCCTGTCGCCGGGGGAACCTGGGAAACAGGATGGTTGTAAATCAGAAGGTTGCGAATATCCTCCACCTTTGCATACAGATTCATATCCTTATGTTTCCTGGTCCAGTCCGCGAACCAGTTGAAGGTTTTCCGCACACGATAAGGCAGCTTGCAGAGCACCATATATTTTATATGGTATAATTTTTCCATATTCAATCCGTTCTGAAAATTTTCACATCATCCGCTCCCCACAGCGGCCTTATTCCTTTGAAGAGAAGGCAGTATAATATACCCCCTGAACTATGCAACGTTTATTCCTTCTCTCTATCCGGCGGAAGGAGAGGAGGAGGTTCCCGCATAATACCAGAATTTCAGTCCCTTTGTGACTTTCCTACACGAGCCTGAACGGGCAAGCCATACCGGAAGACAGGGGCCGGAAACGCACCATCCAATAAACACTCATTAAGACGCCAGCAATTTTACAGCTTGTCCCAGGCGGAGCGTCCGTAAGCCGTATTGGGGTAGCGGTCTGCGGCCTCTTCCCAGTATTTCCGGGCCTTGTCCGGATTGTTGAGCATGGAATCGTAAATCACCCCTATCTTGTACAGGAACAGCGCCCGGTCCTCCTTGCGCCATCTTCTGGATTCCAGGCCTTCCTGAAGGACTGTTACGGAATCAGCATACCTCCGCATGTCATTCAGCAACCCGGACTCCATGAGCCAGGACCGCACCAGCCCCGGATTCTCCTTCCGGTAGCGTTCCAGCAGCTCCAGGGCTCCCTGCGCGTCTCCGGAATTCAGCATGCGCCGGGAGGCTTCCACCAGCACTTCCTCATCCGTAGTGATGTTGGAGGAATACAGCGTCTTGGTCACCAGATCCCCCATGACAGGCAGCACGTACTTGACCACCAGCCATACTTCAAAGGCAATCACCGGAATCAGCGCGATCAGGGACTGAAGGGGGGAAAGCTCCAGGGCCTGTGCCAGAAAGGCAAAGAGCCCCAGAGGAAGCAGCGCCAGCAGCAGCCGTATAAACGTGCGCCGCGCCAGCAGCAGGATCATTTTCAACATGGCGGGATTTTTACAGGAGGGTAGAGAGGACCCGGACAAGGCCGGAAAAGAAGGAACGCCTCCGCGGCCCCGCCCGGAGGGAAGGGCCGCGGAGGCTTCCGCTTAAAAGTGATAGACGGCTTCCACGCCCACGCGGATGCGGAAATCCTCAATCGTGCTCATGCCGGTATAGCGCCTTATATCGGAGCGCGTGTTTCCGGCCCAGTCAAACTGGATGAAGGGAATGATGCGGAAGCCGCGGCTGGCGTCCACCCCGGTCACGCGGACGGGAGCCGCCAGCTTGACGTTGAACTGGTCAAATCCGTCAACGCCCGCGCCCCAGTAGCTGGAAGAATAGCTGGTGCCGGCGCTCAACTCCAGATCCACCTTTTCATGGATCAGGCCGCTCCAGCGCTTGCCCGCGTTCAGGTCAATGCGCCAGCCTATCATGCCGTAAAAGCCGTACTGCACATCCATGGAGCCGAAATAGCCGTGGCCCGGGTCATCATACGCCAGGCCGGCGGTTACGGACTGGGCCACGGAATGGGGGGCCTTCCCCATGTGTTTGCTCAAATAACCCGGCAGGCCGCCGTAATTGAATTCATAGCCGCCCCGGAAAGACAGGTTGGGAAGCAGCTCCTTGACGGCCTTCCAGTTGGCGTCAAAGGCCTCCTTGTCGCTCAGCAGGCCGTCGCAGAAGGCCATGTATTCCGCGCCTATTTCCTGCTTCCAGTCTTTAATCAGGTTAAGGTCCAGCTCACCGCCGATGTTGAAGACGCCGCTGCGGTTGAGCAGGGAGGAAGCCACCAGGTCCTTATAGGCATACCGGGAATCATACCCGATATGGGCCGCTCCGCTGAGCGTATCATTATAGGAACTTGCGGGCCGGGGATCATAACCGTATCCGTCATAGGCGCCGGCGGAAACTGCGGCCAGGGCTGAGGCCGCCATGAACAGGGCTGTTGCTTTCATAATGAGCTTAACTTAATCATTTCATCCCCGTGAACGCAAGCAGAATCCCGGAGCGGCGGGGAGAAACGCCCCTCGGGGCATTCCGAAAAATTCCCCTGAAAAAAGACAGGGTCCTCTTGAAAAAAATCCCTTTTGCCCTATCATGGGGAGGTGATGGACTGGAACGCTGATTTATACGAAAACAAGCATGATTTTGTGGCGGAATACGGCATGGACCTGCTCTCCAACGTGCCGGAAAACCCGGACCAGTCCATTCTGGACCTGGGCTGCGGAACCGGAACGCTCACGCATGCCCTGCTGGAAAAATCGCCCTTCGTCACAGGCATGGACGCCTCCCCGGAAATGATCATCAAGGCCCGGCAACTTTATCCCGGAATGGACTTCCGCGTGATGGACGCCTGCCGCATGCCGTGGAACGGCTGGTTTGACATCGTCTTTTCCAATGCCGCCTTCCACTGGATACCGGACCAGGGAGCCCTGCTGAAAGCCGTCTTCCGCGTCCTGAAGCCGCAGGGCAGGCTGATCTGCGAATTCGGGGCCCACCGCAACATTCTCCGCATCCGGGAGGCGTTCCAGGCCAGCCTCTTAGGGAAGGAGCTTCCGGCTAAAACCCGTTTTTACTTCCCCACCGTGGAGGAATACCAGTGTCTGCTGGAACAGGCGGGGCTGCATCCGGAAACAGTCATGGACTTTGACCGCCCCACCCCGCTGAAAGACGGTCCGGACGGTTTGCGCAACTGGGCGCGCCAGTTCTTCTGGGCGGATCTGAAGGACCGTCATGAAAAAAGGCGCATCCGGATTTTTGAGGAAATGGAAGCGGCCCTGCGGAATGAACTGTGGGACGGTTCCCAATGGGTGGCGGACTACCGCCGCATCAGGGTGACAGCCGTCAAATGAGGCAGCCGCCTCCCGCACGGAAGCTTCCGCCTGGGCCGGGCGCGCTTATATAATGCTTGAGCCTCCACCGGGCATTTTGTACAAAAGCCGCCAATGAGTACGTTCACTCCTTTTGAAGAAAAGATGGAGTCCGCCGGCATTCCGGCCGCGGCCATCAAAGCTTTCTCCCGCTGTTACGAAGCTCTCGTCTCCAACCACTCCGGCATGATTCCGGAAACGGACATCCTCCCCGCCGACCAGGTAGCTGACTGGCAGGAAATCACAGCCTCCACCCCCGCGGCGGACAAGGACCTGATCTCCCAGTGCGTCTGCATCAAGCTCAATGGCGGCCTTGGTACGAGCATGGGCCTCCAGAAGGCTAAAAGCCTGCTGAAGGTGAAGGGAGAGGACACGTTCCTGGACTTGATCGTCAGGCAGGTGAAGCACCTGCGCTCCATCTCCGGCACGCCCGTGCGCCTTCTGCTGATGAACTCCTTCTCCACCAGTGCGGATACGCTGGCCTACCTGGAAAAATACGCGGACGACGGTTTTGCAGATCCCTCCCAGGTGGAGCTGATGCAGAACCGCGTTCCCAAAATCCTGGCGGACGGCCTCACTCCCGCCGCATCTCCGGAACAGCCGGAGCTGGAATGGTGCCCGCCCGGCCACGGAGACCTGTATCCGGCCCTGCTGGGCTCCGGCTGGCTGGACCGCCTGCTGGCGGATGGCGTTAAATACGCCTTTGTCTCCAACTCCGACAATCTGGGCGCGCAGCTTGACATGAACTTCCTGCGCTGGTTTGCGGAAAGCGGCGCCCCCTTCGTCATGGAAGTTACGCGCCGCACGGAGGCGGACAAGAAAGGCGGCCACCTAGCCGTCAGGAAGGAGGACGGCCAGCTGATCCTGCGGGAAGTGGCCCAGTGCCCGGAGGCGGACATTCCCGAATTCCAGAACATCTCCAAGCACCGCTACTTCAATACCAATACCCTCTGGATACGCCTGGATGCCCTGAAGGAAATCCTGGACGCCAACGGCGGCGTGCTTCCTCTGCCCATGATCCGGAACAGCAAGACGCTCAATCCCCGCGACCCGGAATCAGCCCCCGTGTACCAGCTGGAGACGGCCATGGGCGCCGGCATCGAATGCTTCCCGGGCGCAAGGGCCGTCAACGTCCCGCGTTCCCGGTTCTTCCCGGTCAAGACCACGTCCGACCTGCTCCTGCTGCGTTCGGACGCCATCGCCGTGGATGAAGACGGCAAGGTTGCCCTGGCTCCAGAACGGGGAGGAAAAACTCCCATCGTGGACCTGGACTCCAAGCTGTACAAGCTGGTGGACTCCCTGGACGGCCTCGGCCTGCCCTCCCTGATCGGCCTGGACAAGCTGACCCTGCGCGGCCGCTTCCACTTCCAGAACGGCGCCATTCTCCAGGGCACCTTGCTGATGGAAAACGGCTCTGAAGAAACCAAGGAAATTCCCCCGGGCGTTTATGCCGGAGCCTGACCTCCACTCCTCCGCCTCCACTCCCGGCCCGGTTCAACCCGGCCTGGGCGTGGAGGATATACGCCACATTCCCGTGCGGGAAAGGGAACTGCGCTTCACCCGCAACCGTGCGGGCGCCATCCTGGCGGCGTCGGGATGCCTGCTGGCCGTCATTGCCGCCTTCCTCCAGCTTACGGGGCATGATACCATTACCCCGTACCTTCCCGCTCCCCTGTGGGCCATGCAGGCCGCAGCCCTTGGCCCCGCCGTTCTTTGCCTGTACCTGGGTATCCGCTGCCTGAAATACGCAGCCGTCATCGTCACGCCGCTGGGCGTGGAAATCCTCCCCTTCCTGCGGCCCCGCCGGACCATGCGGTGGTACCTCTGGCAGCAGATGGATTCCGTGGACCGGAAGGGCAGACACCTGAATCTGCATCTGGCTGACGGCCCTGCCGTCTCCATCAGCCTGCGCTCCATGACCCCCGCCAGCCGGGACCTGCTGGTCCACGCGGTCCGGCAGCGCGTAAAAGCCCTGCAATGCTCCCATTATGGTAAGGCCTGAAAAACTGGCCGCTCTCAAGGAGCGGATGGAAGCCCTGGGCATCTGTGAACAGGACCTGGAGGAAAGCTTTGTCCGCGGCAGCGGGCACGGCGGCCAGAAGGTGAATAAAACCAACAACTGCGTGTACCTCAAACACCTCCCCACGGGCATCGCCGTCAAATGCCACGTGGACCGCTCCCGGGAACTCAACCGCTTTCTGGCGCGGCGGGAACTGTGCGATGCCGTGGAACAGGCGCAAACGGGCCAGTGCGCCGCCAGGGCCCGCGTTATCCAGCGCATGCGCAGGCAGAAAGACAGAAGAAGGCGCAGGCGCTCCATTCATCCCAATTCCTCTGCGGACAGCGTCTAGGAATGCGGGAAAATCTCCCGGTACTTCTCCTTCAGCATGGAGAATACATTGTGGGGAACATAACGGCTCACCTGCCCCTCCCAGCCTTCCGGACCGATCAGCCCCTTGATCATGCTGGAGGACAGTTCCGCCGTATCCCGCGGAGGCATCAGGAACACCGTGCAAACCTTGGGAGCCATGTCCGCATTAATATGGCGCATCACGCGTTCATATTCATAGTCCTGGGTGGAACGGATGCCGCGCAGCATGAACGTGGCCCCGTGTTCGTTGGCAAAGTCTACCAGAAAACGGTTGTGGAACTCCGCAATGCGCACGTCCGGCATGTCGGAAAGCGCCACCCGGAGCATGGTCATGCGTTCCTCATGGGAAAACGTGTAGCTTTTGTCCGGATTATCGCCTATGGCCACAATCAGTTCATCAAACATCCGCGCCCCCTGCCTGATCATCCATAAGTGACCATTGGTCAGAGGGTCGAAACTACCGGCATACACGGCGATGCGCTTCATTCGTGCCATGCTATACGCCCTCCTGCAGAAAATACAATCCTTTTCCATCCGCCGCCGCCATCCTGCCGTCCTCCAGTCTCCCTTTTCGGGGCATCTGCGCCCCGTACGCCTGTAATAACGGCAGGCGAAGCGCTCCTCCCACCCGCCTAACCGGAATAAGGACGGGAACCAGAGGAGGCACTCTCTTTACGGCGGGGGTAAGTTTTTCATCCCCCCGGCTTGTCAAGAGGCCGTATTTTTTGCATCATTCTTTTCCGTTATGCAGAAACGACGCGTCGTCATCCTGGGTTCCACGGGTTCCATTGGAACCAGCGCCCTGAAAGTCGCCCGGGACATTCCGGACAGAATGGAAATCGTGGGGCTGGCTGCCGGAACCAGCGTGGAGGCGCTGGCCCGCCAGGCACGGGAATTCAATGTCCGCAACGTATGCATTTTTGACCCGTCCGGGGCGGACGAACTGGCCCGCGCCCTTCCCGGCGCCCAGGTGGAAACGGGAGAGGAAGGCCTGTGCCGCCTGGCGCAGCTCCCGGAGGCGGACATGGTGCTGATCTCCATCGTGGGCACCGCCGGGCTCAGGCCCGCACTGGCCGCCATTGAGGCAGGCAAGGACCTGGCCATCGCCAGCAAGGAAATCCTGGTCATGGCCGGACAGATCGTCATGGAAAAGGCGCGCCGGGCCGGCGTGCGCGTACTGCCGGTGGACAGCGAACATAACGCCATCTTCCAGTGCCTGAACGGCAACCACGGCGGCCCGGAGGCCGTCTCCCGCCTGATTCTGACGGCATCCGGCGGCCCCTTCCGCACATGGGGGAAGGAAGACCTGGAACATGTCACGCTGGAACAGGCCCTCAGGCACCCCACGTGGAGCATGGGCCGGAAAATCACCATTGACTCCGCCACCCTGTTCAACAAGGGGCTGGAAATGATTGAAGCCCGCTGGCTGTTTGACATTCCCATGGAGAAGGTGGACGTGATCGTCCACCCGCAGAGCATCGTGCATTCCATGGTGGAATACCGGGACGGCACCGTGCTGGCCCAGATGAGCAGCTCCGACATGTGCTTCCCCATCCAGTACGCCGTCACCTGGCCGGACCGCGTTCCCAATTCCCTCAAGCAGCTTAATTTTGCGGAAATAGGCCAGCTGGTGTTTGAGGCGCCACGCCCGGACGCCTTCCCCGCGCTGGACTTGGCCCGCAGGGCCGGAGCCAGCAGCAGCACCATGGCCGCCGTGTACAATGCCGCCAATGAAGTGGCGGTAGATGCCTTCATCCAGGGCAAGATCACCTTCCCCGGCATCTGGAAACTGGTGGAAGCCGTCATGGACGGCCACTCCCCGGCGGCCCCCCGCGGGGAGCTGGCCCCCATCCTTGAAGCGGACCAGTGGGCCAGACGCCGCGCCGCGGAACTGATTCCGTCCATTCCCCGCCCTTCCTGACCCCATGACCGCCCGGACTCCCGCCGGAACGCCTCCGCAGGCGGCGCGCATCACCATTCTGGACATCCTCCGGGCTCTGGCCCTGCTGGGCATCGTCATCGTCCATGCGCACGACCATTTCAACCTGTACCTTCCCATGCCCCTGGCGGAGGGATGGGCCAACAGCGCGGCGGACTGGGCCTATGAATACCTCTTTGTCAGCAAGTCCTTCCTTCTTTTCTCCTTCCTGTTCGGCCTCAGCTTCTTCATCCAGCTGGACAGGCAGGAACAGAAGGGCGTTGACTTCCGGAAGCGCTTTATGTGGCGTCTGGCGCTGCTGTTCCTGCTGGGGCTGGCGCACACCCTTTTTTATGACGGGGACATCCTCACCATCTTCGGCGTGCTGGGCTTTGCCCTGGTGGCCCTGTACAAACGCGGCACGCCTCTTCTCGTCATCCTCTGCCTGCTGTGCCTGATGCAGCCCATCTCCTTCATGGACACGCTGTCCCGCGCCGGAATGGCGGATATATGGCCGCATTCCTCCGGCTGGTTCCAGCCCGCGTCTCCGGCGGCAGGCCCTTCACGGGAATTCCTGTACGAACACGGGAGCTGGGGTGAAGCGGCCCTCTGGAACCTGACGCAGGGGCAGACAGGCAAATGGCAGTTCCTCCTGCTCAGCGGCCGCATCTGGCAGACGCTGGGCCTCTTCATCCTGGGCATGCTGGCGGGGAGATGGCGCGTCTTTGCGGATGCCGCCAACAAGCGCCGCTTCTTCCTGCGGATGCTGGGAATCTCCGGAGCGCTGTTTCTGGCGCTTCTGCTCGCACGGCTGTTCCTCCCCACACGGCTGGACTACCCGCTGGGAGCGGACCTGCGACACCTTCTGGTCCAATGGGAAAACCTCACCTACACCACGGCCTTTGTTTCCGCCGCCGTTCTGCTCTTCACCCATCCTGGTCTGCCCCTGCCCTCCCGGCTGCTCAGCAGCACCGGCAAATGCACACTGACGTGCTACGTGTCCCAGACGCTGGTCTTCACCTTTCTGTTCTTCGGATGGGGGCTGGGGCTGGCGCAGGACATGGGACCGTGGGCGTGCCTCTGCGCGGCCGTGGCCGTCTTCCTGCTTCAAGCCTGGGCCTGCCGCCTGTGGCTGAACTACTTCCTGTACGGACCGCTGGAATGGCTGTGGCGCACCGCCACCATGTGCCGCATGCAGCCGTTCCGCAAACGCACCCCATGAATCCGTGCCTCCCCGGCGCTGTTCCTATTAAAGAGTTGTTTCTCCGGAAGAGGGAGGAGTGAAGCGCATGGCCTCCTGCGTCCTGTCCGGGATAAAGCCGTTCCTCTCATAAAAGGGTACCCCTTCCCGGTAGGAGGTGAGCACCACGCACAAATAGCCGGCATAATGCTTCTTGCACAAATCCAGCAGGCGGCTGCCGATTCCACGCCCCTGGCACCGGGGATGCACCAGCAGGTAATGAACATACGCCGTCATGGCCCCGTCATCCATGGCGGCGGCCAGCCCCGCCAGTTTGCCGCCTTCCCAGGCGGAGAACACGCTTCCGTAACGGAGCAATGCCTTCGCCAGGCGTTCCGGATGCCGTCCGGATTCCCACTGGACGGAGAGAAACAACTCCTCCAGCTCTTCCGGAGAAAATTCCTTGGTATCACTGTAGGAAAAGGTCATGGGAAAAGTATTCAGACGTAAAAAAGGCTTTCCGCCTTGCGGGGCGGAAAGCCTGAAAGAAGAGGGAACGGCGCTTTATTCGTCATCTTCCGCGTCAAAGGCGGAATCTTCCGAATCAAAGTCGGCGTCCAGGTGGGCGGTGAATTTCTTCACGCGCTGCTGGGCGGGGAGCGGGGAAAGCACCATGTGCATGGTGTTGCCGGCCAAGCGCGGAGGCTGGTCTACCTGCGCCATGGTCTTCAAGTCCGCAATAACCTTGTTGAACACGTCATAGCCAAGCTCCTGGTGGGCGTTTTCACGGCCGCGGAAGCGGAGCTGGAACCGGACTTTATGCCCGTGGTCCAGGAAGCTTTCCGTACGGGCCAGCTTCACGTTGTAATCGTTCGTGTCCGTCCCGATGCGGAGCTTGATTTCCTTGAGCCTGATCGTGCGGCTCTTGTTGGTTTTCTGGAGCTTGGACTGCTGGTACTTGTACCGTCCATAGTCCACCACGCGGCACACGGGCGGATCGGCATTGCCTGCCACTTCCACCAGGTCCAGGCCAACGGCTTTGGCCTTTTCCAGCGCGTCACGCGTGTTCATTACCCCGAGCTGGTCGCCATTGGCCGTCACCACGCGCACGCGTGGAGCGCGGATGCGTTCATTGACACGGGTTTGATCACCGCGCTCACGGCGGCGATTACCATCATTATTCTTCGTTGGCTTGATTGGCACGTCCGGATACTACTAAACTAAATAAAATAACTTGGCAACTCAAATCATGGGGGAAATATGACGTTCCGCAATTTCCCTGACCACAACGTCAGCAAACTGTTCAAAGGGCATCGGCCCCAGGTCTTCCTTATCCCTGTGGCGGACGGAAACCGTCCCTTCTTCCGCTTCCCGCTGGCCCAGTACCAGCATGTACGGAACGCGGTCCAGGCGGGCGTTGCGGATTTTCGCGCCGATCTTGTCCGGCGTTTCATCCACTGTCACGCGCACGCCCCTGGCGGCCAGCGCTTCCCGGTGGGCGCGGGCAACCTCCATCACCTTGTCGGAGATGGGAAGCACGCGCACCTGTTCCGGTGAAAGCCAAGTGGGGAATTTCCCTTCAAAGTGCTCAATCAGCAGGCCCGTAAAACGTTCCATGGAACCGAACGGCGCGCGGTGCACCATGACGGGGCGGTGCGGCTTGTTGTCCGCTCCGGTATAATGGAGGTCAAAGCGTTCCGGCAGGTTGTAGTCCACCTGCACGGTGCCAAGCTGCCATTCACGGCCAATGGCGTCGCGCACGATGAAGTCGATCTTGGGGCCGTAAAACGCGGCTTCCCCGGCTTCCTCGCTGTAATCCGCGCCCAGCCATTCCGCGGCTTCCCGCAGGGCCTGTTCCGCCTTGTCCCAATTTTCCGGGGAACCCACGTACTTGTCGCTTTCCGGGTCGCGCATGGAAAGGCGCACGCGGTAGTCCGTCATGCCCAGGGTTCCGAAGATGGTTTTCACAATGCCCAGGCACTGGCGGATTTCTCCGGCCAGCTGGTCAGGCGTGCAGAAAATGTGGGCGTCATCCTGCGTAAAGCCGCGCACGCGGGTCATGCCGCCCAGCTCCCCGCTCTGTTCCCAGCGGTACACGGTGCCAAACTCCGCCAGCCTTACGGGAAGGTCCCGGTAGGAATGGGCGTCATTCGCGTAAATCTTGATGTGGTGCGGGCAGTTCATCGGCTTGAGCATGTAGCCCTCAATGGTGCCGGTAGCCAGCCCGTTGAACAGTTCCGCGCAGGAAGCGCCTTCCTGGCTCAGCTTTTCCATGGCGTCACGCTCCGGGATAGGGGCGTACTGGCTTTCCTGGTAATACGGGAAGTGGCCGGACGTGCGGTACAGGTCCAGCTTGCCGATGTTGGGCGTGTATACCTGGGAATAGCCCAGCTTGTCCAGCTCCTGCGTGATGAAATCCTGGAGGGAGCGGCGGATGAGGGCGCCCTTGGGCTTCCAGAGAATCAGGCCCTGGCCCACTGCCTCGTCAATGCAGAACAGGCCCAGTTCACGGCCCAGCTTGCGGTGGTCCCGGCGGCGCGCTTCCTCCAGCCGTTCCAGGTGTTCGTCAAGCTGGGTGCGGTTCGGGAAGCAGGTGCCGTAAATGCGCTGGAGCATGGGGCGGTTCTTGTCCCCCTTGTAGAAGGCGCTCGCCACGCTCATCACCTTGAATGCCTTGCAGTTCCCTGTGCGGCCCACATGGGGGCCGGCGCACAGGTCCGTAAAATCACCGTTGCGGAACAGGGAAATTTCCTCGTCTTCCGGGATGTCGTTCAGCAGGTCGATCTTGAAGCGGGAAGGCTCGCTGCGGGGCCCCAGGGCGCCCAATTCCCCGGATTCAGCCATCTTCATGGCCTCCGCGCGGGAGATGATTTCCTTCTGGAAAGGCTGGTTTTCCTTCACCACCTTCTTCATCTCAGCCTCAATGCGCTCAAAATCCTCTGTGCTGATGCGGTGGTCCAGTTCCACGTCGTAATAAAAACCGTTATCCACGGCAGGACCGCCGGCAAGCTGGGCGTCCGGCCAGATGCGGCAAATGGCCGTAGCCAGAACGTGCGCGCAGGAGTGGCGCAGCCGTTCCAGATCAGACATCTGATGGCGTTCTTCAAGAGTCTTTCTTTCCTTGTGTTCGGACATACGCGCATTAGTTAACCTCCCTTAGGCACTGTTGGCAAATGCAAAAACCCCCTCTCTCCAAAAAATCAAGGCATGGGGCGCCGGAAAATACAGGAAAAAGGCCGTTGCCGCATTTCTTTGCCCGGGGAACGCACCGGACTCCCTGCGGGCACAGCCGCCCCGTATCCGCCATGGTCCTTTTCAGAGGCGGCAAATCCCCGGCAAGGACGGCGGCGGGACTCCCAACGAATGATTTACACCCGCATCCCTTTATGCCATAGTGGCGTCCAGCGGTTATGAACATCCTTCCCCTCTCCCTTCTCTGCCTCTGCCTGCCCTGCGGCCTCTCCCTGGGCGACCAGCCGCCGCCTGGCGGCGCACCCGTCCGCTTCCAAATCAGCATGGGCCAGGCCCCGGAAAACAAGGCTCCGGACGCCGGCCCCGTTCCGGACCAGAGCACGCCGTTCAATGCGGCCAAACTTCTGCTCCGCGCCCTCCAGGAAAAAACGGACTGGAAAAACGAACCGTACAAATCCCTTCCCGCCACCTCCCCCTTTGTGGGTCCGCTCAAACTGAAGAGCATCCTTTCCCGCATGGCGGCGGTCCAGGCTTATGTAACCGCAGCCGCTCCGGAACGCCCCCCTTTTGTGGATGAAGCCTCCATCATCACCCAGGGAGACCTGGCCATGGCCTATATCATGCTGCCGGACAAAACCAACCCGTATGTCTATGCCGCCACCGCCGTGGCCCTGGTGAAAAAGGGCGGCCAGTGGAAGGCCTCCCTGACTCCCGGAAGTTTTGACAATACTTTCCTCCCCTTTGACGAAGGAATCCGGCAGGAGGCGAAAAAAATATCCGCGGAAGCCAAGAAAAAGATATTCGGCCTTGCCCATCAATACTCCGTAGCCGCCGTCAAGGGAGCCCTGGAACACATCAAGCGCTTCCGGCAGGAAACCGTGAAGGGGAAATCCGATGATGAAATCAAGAACCTGCTCATCCGGACCGTGAAGGGGGATGATCCGGCCCGCATCGCGGCCCTGCTGGTTTCCCCGTACTATATGGAATCCGCCATCACCCAGAGCGCACGGCTCACCCCCGTGGTCAAGGCCATGCGCCTTCAGGACAGGAATGAGGAGAACCGCTACATCCAGCCCACCAACCTCAGTTTCATGGCTTTCCCGAACACCATCCTGGTTCCCCTCCGGCCCCATCCGGACGACCAGACAGACCCGAACAAAACGGATGAGGACGAACAGGAAGCCGCCAATAAGAACAATGCGAAGAAGAGCGGCAAGGACATTCACAGCATTGCGGCCATGACCATTCTTCCGCCGCGCATGAGCATGCCGGACATGGACAAGCCCGCTCTCATCTACCGCTACGCTCTGGAAAAAATCAAGGACCCTACGGATGGCTTCCCCGTCTTCAAGATGTACCTGACGGACGCATTTACCTCATGGAACCTTAAAGCGGATGAATCCACCACCGCCCGCATCATCGCGGATTTCCACCGGACCTATCCTCCCCTGGCCTTCCCCACGCCGGAAGATGCCGTAACCGCCGCCGGGCGCGCCCTGGCCAACCGGGACAGCCTGACCATGGTGCGCATGCTGGCCCCGTCCAAATTCGCCTCCGTGAAGGAATTTGAAGAAGCGCTCTCCCAGCTGAAAACGGTCATGAGCCGGATTGCCGCCCCGCGTACTGATGTGAAGGAAAAAAGCGTCCCCGTCGTCAAGGCGGCGTACGTTCCCGTCACCAGGGACGGTAGCCCCGCCGTCAAGGCCACCATCGGCGTCAGGCCCACCTCCAAAAACGGATTCTCCATCAACAACCTGTATTTTATCCAAACGGACAACGGATGGATGATCACCGGAGCAGACACGGAGCAGCCTCTGGAACTGGACGAACAAAAAAAATCCTAGAGTGGGGCTCCGGAACATCCCGCATGCAAACAATCTTTTTTCTTACCATACCATGATGAATCTACCGATACGGCCGCGCCGCAACAGAAAATCCGCCAACATCCGGGGCCTCATCCGGGAAACCTCCCTCTCCCCGGACCACCTCATTTACCCGGTCTTCGTCCATGAAGGGTCCGCCAACCAGCCCATCACCTCCCTTCCCGGCTGCACGCGCTGGAGCGTCAAGGGACTGGTGGAGGAAGCCAAGCGCCTGATGGACCTGGGCATCCGCACGCTGGACCTTTTCCCGGCCATTCCGGACGGGAAGAAAACGCCGGACGCCTGCGAAGCCTGCAACCCTGACGGCCTCATCCCCCGCACCATTTACGCGCTTAAGAGTGAAGTGCCCGGCATCACCATCATGACGGATGTGGCGCTGGACCCCTACAATTCCGACGGCCATGACGGCCTGGTGGAATTCCGTTCCGACGGCACCATGGAAATCCTGAATGACGACTCCGTGGAGGTCCTCTGCCGCCAGGCACTGTGCCACGCGGACGCCGGGGCTGATATCGTCTCTCCCAGCGACATGATGGACGGCCGCGTGGCCGCCATCCGCGCCACGCTGGACTCGGAAGCCCTGGATGACGTCTCCATCATGGCCTACACCGCCAAATACGCCAGCGCCCTTTACGGGCCGTTCCGCGGCGCCCTGGAAAGCGAACCGAAGGAAGGGGACAAGAAAACGTACCAGATGGACCCCGGCAACATCCGGGAAGCCCTGCGGGAAGCGCAGCTGGATGAAGCGGAAGGCGCTGACATCCTAATGGTGAAACCCGCCACGCTGTACCTGGACGTCATGGCCGCCATGCGGAAACATGTCACGCTCCCCGTAGCCGCCTACCACGTTAGCGGAGAATACCTGATGATCAAGTCCGCCGTGGCCTCCGGCTGGCTGGATGAACGGGAAACCGTTCTGGAGACTCTAACTTCCATCCGGCGCGCCGGGGCGGACATGATCCTTACGTATTATGCCCCCCAGGCAGCCGAATGGCTTAAACAACAACGCTGACGCCGCACGGCTTCCGTACAGGAGGCGGACGTGCGGTTCAGGACAAGAACTCTCCGCATGTCCACCTCCACGAAAATAATTGTCGGCATCGTAATCGTCGTCGTCATGGGGCTCACCTCCCTCTGGGGCGTCTACGCTCCCACCTTCTCGGAAGCCTATGTACTGCCCGTGCAGATGACCACCGCGGACGGAACCCCGCTGGGAAGCTTCCAGTGCCGCCCGGTAGCCGCTGAAAACGGGAAAACCCTCCTGGTCTTCCGGAACACGGACTTCCTGCGCCAGACCACGGGAGGCATGGTTCATGAAAAAATCATCCTCACCTACAAGGGTACGCCATTCTTTGAAGGCATTGTCCCCGGCCCCATGGAAGCCATAGAAATCCCCTCCGGCAGCCTTCCGGCTCCGTTCCAGCCGGTGCAGCAGAACTGAAACGGTCCTCACCGGAAAAACATCCGGCCCTGAACCGCGCTGTTATGGCATTGTTACGGAAAGGGCGCAGGTTTCCCTATACAAAAGGGGAACCATTGTGGTTTTATAGAATCAAACCATGAGTGATTCAGCATATACCATTCTGATTGCGGAGGATGACGACAGCATCCGGCATGCCCTGACGGACGTGTTGACCGCCTCCGGCTACGAAGTGCTGGCGGTGGAGGAAGGCCTGGCCGCCATCCGCGCCGTGCGGGAACGCAACTTTGACCTGGCCCTGCTGGACGTAGCCATGCCGGGAGCGGACGGCTTCCAGGTGCTCCAGGTCATGTCTGCGGAGCGCCCCGGCACGCCCGCCATCATGCTGACGGCGCGCGGAGAAGAAGAGGACCGCGTGCAGGGGCTCAAGCTGGGAGCGGACGACTACATTGTCAAGCCGTTCAGCATCAGGGAACTGCTCGCCCGCATTGAAGCCGTGCTGCGCAGGTCTCCGGAACGGCCTCGCCAGCTCAGGGAAATCCGCATTCCCGGGGCCTCCCTGGACAGCGCCAACCGGGTGCTCACCTTTGAGGACGGCAAGGAAACCTCCCTGACCGCACGGGAATTTGAATTCCTCACGTACATGGCCACCCACCCCAACCGCGTCATCACGCGGGACGAACTGCTCCGGCGCGTGTGGGACGTGGACCCGCGGCTGACGGACACGCGTTCCGTGGAAATGACCGTCATGCGCCTGCGGGACAAGCTGGGAGCCACGGGCGCCGCGCCGCTGGAAACGCTCAGAAGCCAGGGCTACCGCTGGAACTCATCCTTCGTCTCCTGACCCGTGAACCGGCGCATACGCATCATCCTGCTGGCAATCAGCCTGCTGCTGGTCATCGGCACGCTGGGATGGCTCACCCGCGTCCTGCTGGTGCAGGCGGATGAAACGGGCCATTCCGAACAGAACATCAAGGTGGAGGCCCTGGCCCATGAAGCCAAGCTGGAAATGGACCGCCTGCTGACCTCCTTCATCACCTTTGAGCAAGCGCGCGGCTACTTTGAATACCAGCCCTTCTACGCCTACAAACGCCCCTATGACCAGCGCATGGGCATGCCGGAAGCCGGGGAGGCCGCCCGCGGGTCCAACCTCACCTCCTATCTGCCGGACTACGTCACGGCCTACCTTCAGATTTCCCCCTCCGGCCATGTAAGCGGCCCCGCGCTGGATCCCCGGCTTGCCGAACGTCTGAACGGGCAGAAAGACCTTTACGAACGCCTGAACGCCAAGGTCTCCGCCCTGACCTCCGTGCCGTCCAGCGGCAACCTGTGGTCTGACATCCGGAATGAAATCCTGCATGAATCTCCGGAACCGGAGCCAGCGGAAGCAGGAGCGCCCGCCCAGGTGGAAACCGTCACCTCCTTCGTTCCCGTGGAAGATGCGGGGAACTTTTACATCCTGCGCCAGGTGCATACCAGCCGCGGCGTGTACCTGCAGGGAGCCCTGATGAACATGGACAGCCTGAACAGGCGGCTGCCCGCCCAGGTCACGGAGCTGCTGCCCCATAGCCGGCTTTCTACCTTTGACCCCGCCGCCCCGGCTCCGGAAGAAGCGCGGCAGCCGGGCACGCTCCGCTTTGCCAACGCTCCCCTGGTCTTCCAGCCCGGAGACACCGGAGCCGTCCCCTTGCAGGACCACAAAAAAATGCTGACCTGGACGCTCACGCTCATCTGGAGCATGGTGCTGCTGGGCGCGGCAGGGGTCATCTGGCTCATGCTGGGCACCTTCCGCCTGGAACAGCGCCGCGGGGACTTCGTCTCCGCCGTTACCCATGAGCTCAGAACGCCTCTCACCTCTTTTTCCCTGTACACGGAAATGCTGGAAGACGGCATGGTGCCGGAACAGAAAAAACCGGAATACTATGCCAACATGCAGCGGGAATGCCGCCGCCTGGAACACTTGATTGACAACGTGCTGGCGTATTCCAAGCTCCAGAGGAACGCCATCCGCCGCACGCGGGACACCCTGACCTGCCAGGAGCTTTTTGAACCCATTGCGGAAAAGATAGAACGCCGCCTCCGGGAGGCGGGCATCAGCTTCTCCTTCGCCCTGGCCCAGCCCATCCGCATCCTTCCCATTCATACGGACGCCGTTTCCGTGGAACAGATCATGGACAACCTGGCCTCCAACGCCATCAAATACGCCAAGGGGGAAAACGCGAAAGTCCAGCTCACCGTCCATGCCGACCGCCACAACATCGTCATCCGCTTCCGGGATAATGGCCCGGGCATCTCTCCGAAAAACCGCAAGCTGGTCTTCAAGCCCTTCCGGAGGACGAGGGACGCCACCAACAGCCGGAAACCCGGCGTAGGCCTGGGACTGGCCCTGGCCAAGGACACCGCCCGCTCCCTGGGCGGAGACCTGAAACTGGAATTCGGCACCCTGGGCGGCGCCAGCTTCCTGCTGACGATTCCTAAATCATGATTTTTTAAGAAAGACCCGCCGGAAGCGTTTTTCCGGAAACAGGCCGTTCAATCATACTTGAAACCCGCAAGCCTCCGCTTCCCGTTCAACCGGGTAAAATCCGGTTGAACGGCCTCCGCCTCCAAACCTGCTCCGCGGTACGGCGGAGGCGTTTTCCCTTTCACGGCAGGTTTCTTTCTTGCTTAACCATTCCACCCCGGAAAATCCTCTGCGCCCTGCTATGCGCTTGCCTTCATATGACGGATATGTGACATTAAACTCCAGCGCACGGCGGGATGAAAAGTCCCGTTCCTGACAGGAATATCCGCCTCCATCCCGGCACGGCGGAGCGCAAAAACGCAGGGACACGTTATCATGAGTAAAAGGATTTTAATCACCGGAGGCGCAGGCTTCATCGGCTCCCACCTCAGCGAACGGCTGCTGAAAGAAGGCCATGAAGTCATCTGCATGGATAACTTCTTCACGGGCAGCAAGCAAAACGTGCTCCACCTGATGGATTACCCCGGATTTGAATTAGTCCGCCATGACGTTACCGTCCCCTGCGTGATGGAAGTGGATGAAATCTACAATCTGGCATGCCCCGCTTCCCCGCCCCACTACCAGTTTGACCCCGTCCACACCGTTAAAACCTCCGTGCTGGGCGCCCTGAACATGCTGGGCCTCGCCAAACGGTGCAAGGCCAGAATCCTTCAGGCGTCCACCAGCGAGGTGTACGGAGACCCCGCCGTCCATCCCCAGCCGGAAACATACTGGGGAAACGTAAATCCCATCGGCGTGCGCTCCTGTTATGACGAGGGCAAAAGATGCGCGGAAACCCTGTTCATGGACTACCACCGGACGCATGGGGTGGACGTCCGCATCATCCGCATTTTCAACACCTATGGCCCGCGCATGAACCCTGGAGACGGCCGTGTGGTCTCCAACTTCATCGTTCAGGCGCTGAAGGGCGAGGACATCACCATTTACGGAACAGGCAGGCAGACCCGCAGTTTCCAGTACGTGGACGACCTGGTGGAAGGCATGGTCCGCATGATGAATACGGAAGGCTTTTCGGGCCCCGTCAACCTGGGTAATCCGGGCGAATTCACCATGCTTGAACTGGCGGAGAAAGTCATTGAAATGACAAGGTCCACTTCCAAAACGGTTTTCTGCCCCCTGCCGCAGGACGACCCTGCCCAGCGTAAGCCGGATATCCGGCTGGCAGGTGAAAAGCTTGGCTGGAAGCCGGGCATTCCCCTGGAAAAAGGCCTTGAAAAAACCATCGCCTACTTCCGGAGCATTCTATAGCGCTCCGGAAAGACCATGCGGAAATTCCGGGCACTGTTCTCATGCAAGCCTGTAACTCCGGCATGCCCGGTACCCCATTACCCGTTTTTGGCTGGTTACGGAAAACGGTTCAGTTAAAATAAGGCGTTATGGAACACGCCGCCCCCCAGGGAATTTATTCCACTCAAGCCGCCGTCCGCAGTTATGAGTGCGGGGCGGACGGCCTGATGAAGCCGGAAACAGTTCTGCACTGGTTCCAGGAAATAGCGGAAGTCCACGCCTCCTCCCTCGGCTTCGGCTATGACTTTGTGATGTCCCGCGGCCTGGCCTGGGTGGAAGTGCGCCTGGATGCGGCCATCAACCGCCTCCCCCGGTGGAAGGAAACGGTGGAACTCCGCACCTGGACCGCGCAGGAAACGCCCCTGCTGGCGCGCCGCAATCTGGAAATAAGGGACGCCCTGGGAAACCGCCTCGTCACGGCCAGCTGCCTGTGGGCCGTCATTGACGTGCGCCGCAGACGCCCGGTGCCATTGAACAGGCACATTGATTCCTTTCCTGATACCCCGTGTGAAAAAACCGTCGCCCCGGTTTCCATGGATACGTCAGGGCTTCAACCGGAAACACGGGAATGGACGGCTGAACGCCGCGATACGGACTTCAACCGCCACATCAACAATGCGGCCTACCTGGTCTGGGCTCTGGAAGCCCTCCCGGAATCCTGGCAGGAGGAACACGAATTAACAGGCATGCATCTGCATTTCAAGAAGGAAACCCATGCGGGAGAATCCATGAAATCCCTGCTGTTCCTCCAGGAATCCGCCACCTGCCACCACCTCATGCAGGGAGATGAACTGCGCGCGGAAGCAGTGCTGGAATGGAAAACTGCAACCAGCAGCGCGCATATTTGAGCAAGAGCCTCTAGTAAGGAGAGTTGAGATTTAAGAGAGGAGAGTGGAGAGGCTGATTTATCAACGCAACAGGCCGTTCCGGCTCTTGTCCGGAACGGCCCTGAGGGCAGGGAGAGTGGAGCGTCTCCGCTCCACTCTCAACTCTCAAACCTCAACTCTTCTTAAAAGTCATACCGGTAGCCAACGCTTCCGTTCACCGAGTTGGCTCCGTCACGGAAGTCAGCATTGCCATTGACGAACACCGTTCCCTGCGTTCCCACCGGCACGCTCAGCCCGGCTCCGATCTGGAGGGCCGTCGTTCCTACCTTGGTCCCACGCACACTCTGCATGAAGCCGGGGTTGCCCAGCAGCGCCACATTGGTTTCTCCGCGGCGGTCGCCCATGTCCTGGGCCACGTTGGCGCGGAACTCCACCAAAGCCTCACGGCCAAAGATGTTGCTTCCCGCCAGCCCCATCCAGCGGCCGCCCAGCGCNGGGGGGGGTAGAATATCTTACGTTAAACGGGTTATAGGTCATGGGACGGCTATTCCCTGAAACCAGGGCGTTTGCCAGCACTCCATACACCAGTTTTGCCTGCGCATCTTCATGGCTCTGGAAGGTATACTCCTGGTCAATATGGGAGACCGCCACCTTCTTCCTGTAAAGTTCAGCGGGCTTGCTTTTCCTCTTGAGGCTCCACTTCCCTTCCGGGGTCAGCGGCAAAGCGGGGGTAACCAGCGCCAGGCGCTCTCCCTGCGCCGTTCCGGCGTCTCCGGATACCAGTCTGACTGCGGCATTCACCACCCGGCCAAGGCGGTTTTCAAAATAAAATGCGGAGGAATCCTCCCGGAACCCTTTCTTCCCGGGCAGATACCGCACCAGCAGGCCGCCGCCCTGTTCCAGCGTTCCGTAATCCGCCGGGTTCAGCAGATATTCATTGTCTTCCAGAACCGCCGCGCCGCCATCAGCCAGGAGAACGTTTTCTCCCGCCGCCGGCCTTCCTGCGGAAAGGGAGGTTCCCGCGCACATCCCCAGAACACCAGCGAAACAAGTAATAAAAGCAATATTCATTGTGATGACGGATGAAAAAGTGCGCGGCGTATACACCCTGCTTTTCTGGCTGTCAAATGAAATATCTGTTTTTTACCATTCTGCTGAAACACAATATCATAACCATGACGATCTGCCCTGTCCCCTTATAAACGGGGGAAAAACAGGGCTCCGGAACGACTCGTAAAAACCGCCAGCCATGTAAAAAAAATCCTTGCCGCCGCCCGGTTTTTCCCGGAAAAGCAAAACAAAAAACGGAACGGAACGGCTGCCGCCGCTGCCACGGGAAAGAGGCCCGGAATCAGGCCATCATGTCCATGTTCGGGTCCTTCCAGGCCGGGTCATACCCCTTGGCGTAGCTGAACACGTGTTTGTGCATGTATTCAAAGTACTGCTCCTTCTGCATGGGGGTAAGCCGCTCCCAAATGGCCACGTTCAGGGCGCGGCACACCTTCTGCATCATCTTCAGGGTAAGCTGGCGGCCCTGCCGCGCTTTCTGGACCTGCTTGTGAGTAAGCTGCTCCGGGGAGATTTCCACCAGGTCATGGTTGGTCAGATGCCAGCGCTTCATCAGTTCATCCAGGGGCTGTTCTCCGTGATTGCGTTCGGTTCCTGTAGCTTCCTCTTCCATACGCCTTTCTTCGTGCCCTATTTCGGGAAAATAGGCAATACATCATTGCCGCATCAGCACTTTTTTTGCATTTCCAGTTGCCCGGCGTGCTGATACATGGTTCAATCCCGCTCTGTTGCAATAAGATGATTAGCGAGAAAGAGGAATTACTGGAATGGCGCAAGCGCGCCACCGCACAGCCCACGGGACGCGTCGTCCTGGACCTGGAGGCAGACAGCCTTCACCGCTACCAGGAAAAGATTTGCCTGATCCAGTACGCGGATGAAACGGGCTCCTGCCTGATTGACCCTCTCTCCATTGAAGACATGGGGCCGTTTTACAACTGGCTGAAGGAAACGGAAGTCTGGATGCACGGCGCGGATTATGACATGTGCCTCTTCCAGAACGCCTGGGAAACGCTGCCCGCCATGATCTGGGATACGCAGACCGCGGCGCGCCTGCTGGGCTTCCGCCAGTTCGGGCTGGCCGCCCTGGTGGAACACTTCCATAACGTCACGCTGAGCAAATCCTCCCAGAAGGCGGACTGGGCGCGGCGCCCCCTTTCCCCCACCATGGTCACCTACGCCCTGAATGACGTCAATTACATGCTGGACATGGCGGACAAGCTGACGGCCGCCCTCCGGGAAAAAGGACGCATGGGCTGGTTTGAAGAAATTTGCAGGCACTCCATGGACCGCGCCCGTGAGCGCCATCTGGCCGGCCACCAGGACCCCTGGCGCATCCAGGGCTGCGGCAAGCTGAACAGGAAAGGGCTGGCCGCCCTCCGGGAGCTGTGGACCTGGCGTGACTCGGAAGCCAAGGCATGGGACAGGCCCGCGTTCATGGTCTGCTCCAACGCGGACCTCATCCAGTGGAGCCTGGCCCTTCAGGAACAGCGCACCGTGACTCCTCCTCCCCGTTTCCACGCCCACAGGCGCAGCCGGTTCATGGACGCGCTCCAGAAATTCTACCTGCTGGATGAAGATGACTACCCTTGCCGCCCACGCATCCAGCGCCGCCAGCATTCCGACCAGTTTGAGGCCAACATGGACAGACTGTGCAAGCTCAGGGACCGCAAGGCGGAAGAACTGGGCATGGAAGGCTCCTTCATCATCACCCGGGCCTCCCTGGAAGCCATTGCGGAAGATGAGCAAAAAGGAGTCTCCACCCTGCTGAACTGGCAAAGGGAAGCCCTGGGCCTTTAATCGCGGCCCCGTTTTCCCGGCACACGCCCTGAACGGGAAATCCCGCGGGATGCGTCATGACTTAAACGGAGTGATTTGCCTCTTTTCTTTCTCCGGGTGCATCATCTAGGATGCGGACGCACTCACGCTCCCGTTCCACTGATTCACCTGACAGCCATGTACCGTCCCCTTATCATCCTCAGCCTTCTGGGCGTTTTCACCGCCCAGGGCAGACAGGCAGGAACCGAATTGCTCCGCCCGGACCAGCCGGAACCTCCGGCCCACCTGCTGGCGGACATCAATCTGCTGGGCGGGGATTACGGGGATGAAACCGCCCCCATCCCCAACGATTCCCTCACGCAGGCCCTGACCGGCCTCCATGCCAAAGCGCACCGCGCCGGGCTGGAATTCCTGGTGGAGAACGCCTTTTCCTACAATTCCATCCACCATCCGGCTCCGGACAAGCCCGGCACCCAGCTCTGGTACCTCCTGCACGCCCATGCCAACTACCGCCTCATCCAGGCGCCCCGCAACCGGGAAACATGGCTGAAGCTGGAGCTTTCAGGCTCCACCGCCCTGACCGGGAAGACGTGGAGGGGCGGCAACATGAATGACGCCATCGGCCTGACGGGGGACACCCATACGGACATCTTCGGGGAAAGAATCTTCTTCCTGCCGGAAATTGCGCTCCTGCAAACCTTCAACCGGGGGAAAAGCGCCATCGTCGCGGGCGTGGTGAACCAGACGAATTATTTTGACACCAACAGCTACGCCAATTCCTCCTTCGGCCAGTTCTGCGCCTCCCCCTTCGTCAACAACCAGGTCATTCCCATGGCGGATTCCAACCTGGGCGTCATCTTCCAGCACCAGTTCCACGAGCAGTGGTACGCCATGCTGGGCGGCAACTTCACCAGCTGCCCCCAGAACGCCTCCCCGCTGAAGCACACGGACGGCAAGAACTTCAACATTTTAGCGGAACTGGCGTGGGTGCATGATTCCGGCGCCGTCAAGCTCACCCCTTTCATGGCCCGCACCAATGAACTGCCGGACGGGGAGGAAAGGAAGAACCTTAATACCGTGGCCGGCATCGCCCTGAATGTGGAGCAGCAGCTTGGCGGGAGCCCGTGGAAGGCCTTCTGCCGCGCCGGTTGGAGCGATTCCACGCGGGACAACTTCTGCGGCGCCGCCGTCCAGTGGTCCGGCGGCTTCGTTTGCAGCCAGCCTCTCCAGCATCTGGGCATGTGTGAAGAGGGGGAGGCCAACCAGTTCGGCATTGCCCTGGCCGTAACGCGTCCGGACGACGGGAGCATGGCGGAAGGACGTTCCAGGAGCAAAAAGGAAGTGGTGATGGAATGCCACTATAACATTTCCGTGACTCCCTGGTTCCTGATCCAGCCCTCCCTGCTGTGGATTTCCAACCCGGCGGGCAGGGATGACACCGGAAACGCCAGCGTCTTCCGGCTGCAAACCATCCTGACATTTTAAGGTCCGCCGGAACAGGCGGCGGAAGAATTCCTCTCTATTATTGGCGGGGAGGCCCCTTTTCCAGCAGACACACGGCCATTACCTCCATCATCATGCGCTCCAACCGCCATTCATGCGCCCTCCTGGTCGCGGTCACCGCCTGTGCGCTGGCCATCTGCGTCTTCCTCTGGCGGAGCCGGCAGAAGAAAAGCGAAACGGCGCGGGAATACGCGGCTCTGGTGATGCCGGGACCGCGCCAGGAGAGCACTCCGGCCCAACAGAGGGAGCTCCTTGAAATCCTCAGCAGGAGCCCGGATGAAGCTTCTCCGGAAAAGCCCCGCTCCGGAAACGCCGGGGCGCCCCGGCAGGAAAAAACAGGGGTGCCCCTTCCTCCCGGGAGCCGAGAAAAAATCTTTCCCGGCCCGGCGGCGCGTGCTAGTGTGGGAGGCGATGAATCACGCCGATTTAGACCAGTTGCTGATCCTCCAGGAGAAGGACGTGCGGATTTCCAAGCTCCGGAAGGAGCTGGCCTCCCTGCCGGAACAGAGAACACGCCTGCTGCGCCAGATGGAGGCCATCAAGCAGAAGGCCGTGGCTGCCAAGCAGGAAGTGGCGGGCATTGAAAAGAGCATACGGGACGTGGAAGCCACCGTTGAAACGAAACGCGCTTACATCGGCAAGATGAAAACCCTCCAGTCCAACACCCGGAAAAACGAGGAATACCAGATGTGCATCCAGGAGGTGGAGAAGACGGAGGCCGTCATTGACTCCCTGGAAACTTCCGAGCTGGAACTGATGGAACGCCTGGAAACCGCCAAGGCGGACATGGCGCAGAAAATCCAGCGCGCGCGGGATGCCCAGCGCGAGATGGAGGAAACGCTGGCCCGCTTTGACCGGACGGCGGAGACGGACAAGGAGCTTCTGGACCATTTGAATGCGGAACGCGCGGACCTGGCCGCAGCCGTTCCGGAAGATTCCCTGGGGGAATACGAACGCATGACCAAAAGCAAGGGGGTTCCTGTGATTGTGCCGATGGATGAAAAGGGCCACTGCGGCGGCTGCCACATGGTCATTACGGATAACGCCCGCATGAAGGTGCTGGGCGGCCACGAAACCGTTTACTGCGACAATTGCCACCGCGTCCTCCACTGACGGAGTTTCCAGGCACGCCGCCGGGCTTATCATGAAATCCAGATCGGAAGAGTTTGAAGAGTGGGGAACGGAAGTCATCTTCGGCCGGGCCAAGGGCTTCCGCGCCACGATGATGCGCATGGTCCTGCGCGGAGCCTCCTGGCTGTTCAGGCTGGTGGTGCTGGCGCGGCTGTACCTGTTCCATTCCAGCATTGCCAGGCAGGCACGGCTGGGAACGCTGGTGGTCAGCGTGGGGAATATCACCGTGGGGGGCACCGGAAAGACCCCGGTGGTGGAGCTGCTGGCCCGCACCCTCACCCAGCGCGGCCGCAAGGTGGCCATCCTGACCCGCGGCTACAAGAGCGCGGACCTGGACGAACCCCAGGAATGGAAGGATGAACACGGCGGCCGGGTGGAGCAGCTTCCCAAGATCGCCAGCGACGGAAAGACCCGCTACCTGGGCCCCCTGCATTCCGGGGACGAGCCGTTCATGCTTGCCAAGAATCTGGACGGCGTGGCGGTGCTGGTGGACAAGAACCGCATCAAGTCCGGCATTTTCGCCATTGAACACCTGGGGTGCGACACTCTTCTGCTGGATGACGGCATGCAGTACCTGAAACTGGCGCATGAGCTGGACATTGTGCTGGTGGACTGCGGCGCGCCCTTCGGCACCGGGGCCATGCTTCCGCGCGGCACGCTGCGGGAACCCAGGGGCAGCCTGGCGCGCGCCAGCTACATCATTCTGACCAAATGCGGCGGCAAGCCCCAGGATGAACTGATCGCCGCCATCAGGAAGTATAATCCCGTGGCGGACATCATCGTAAGCGACCACGGACCCAAATACCTGGAAAACGTGTTCACCGGGGAACGGCTCCCTCTGGAGGCCCTCCGGGGAAAATGGGTGGCGTGCCTCAGCGGCATTGCGCGCCCGGAAAGTTTTGAAGATTCCCTGCGCTCCCTGGGCGCGAACGTGGAAATCTGCCGCAGGTTTCCGGACCATCACTGGTTTGAGCAGTCGGAACTCCAGGAGTTTTACGACCGCTGCGCGGACCGCGCCATGGACATGATCGTGACCACGGAGAAGGATGCCGTACGGCTGGAAAAACCGGAGGAGGATCCGGAGGTCCCCATTTACTTCCTGCGCATTGAGGTGGAGATCTATGAGGGCCGGGAGGCGTGGGAGCGCTGCGTGGACCGCATCTGCGGAATTTCAGCGCCGCGGCCGCGGGATGAATGGGCGCCTTCCTCATCCTTTTGAAATGGCTTCCCTTTCCGGAGGTTCTCCGGAAATTCACCGCTTTTATGCAGGGAAGGCCGCTTGACTTGCCTGGAAAATCATGTGAAACAAGAGGGCAGTATTTTTCCCATGAAGGCATTTACCATCACCTCTATTCTGGCTGCCGCGTGCCTCCTCTCGGCTCATTCTCCGGCTGAAACCGCGGCAGAAAACAAAACCGGGTCCGCGGCCGTCCAGCCGGCGGCAGGCATTCCCAGGCAGGACCCCCAGCTGATTAAAGGGAAGCTTCCCAACGGACTGACTTATTTCATCCGCCCGAACGCGGAGCCCAAGGGCCGTTTCAGCATCCGCCTGCGCGTCAACACGGGTTCCCTGAATGAATCGGATGACATCCAGGGCGTCTCCCACTTCCTGGAACACATGGTCTTCAACGGCAGCACCCATTTCAAACGCGGGGAAATGATTCCCGCCATGCAGAAGGAGGGCCTGGGCCTGGGCGGGGACGCGAACGCCTACACCGCCTTTGACGAAACCGTGTACATGATGGACGTGCCCAGCATGAAGGAGTCCACCGTGAACCTGGCCTTCACCATCATGAGGGACTTTGCGGACGGCGCCCTGCTGGAGGAAAGCGCCATTGACGCGGAACGCGGCATCATCACCAGTGAATACAAGGCGCGGGATTCCGCCGGCTACCGGGTCATGAAGGAGGTCTTCTCCATCATGCTGGACGGCACCAGGATTCCGGACCGCTACCCCATCGGTACGCTGGAAGTGATCCGCACCGCGCCCCGGGAAAAATTTGTAAACTATTACCAGACCCACTACGTCCCCAGCCAGATGCAGCTGGTCATCACCGGGGACATCACGCCGGAACAGGGGAAGGCCTGGGTGGAAAAGTACTTCGGCTCCCTGAAAAAGGACAACTACTCTTTCCAGACGGACCGCGGCGCCCTGAAGGAAGCCACGGAAACCACCGCCCACTGGATCACCAACAAGGAAGCCACCAGCACGGAAGTCAGCGTCAACATCGCCCGGCCCTACGTGAAGAAGCCGGACACGGTCGCCAACCGCAACAAGGACATTCCCCTCAATGTGGCTTATGCCATGCTGAACCGCCGTCTGGAAAAGATGGCGAAGAATCCGGACTGCCCCTTCATTGGCGCGGAGGGCGGCCGCATGGACGTGATGGAAGCGGCGCAAGTGGACGCCATCCAGACCCAGGCGGATTACAAGAACTGGAAGCCCGCCCTGACCGCCATTGAACAGGAACTGCGCCGGGCCATCGAGTTCGGCTTCAACAAGGAGGAACTGGCGGAAGCCCGCAGCAACATCACCGCGGAAGCGGAAAACGCCATCAAGGCCTGGCCTACCGCCAAGTCGGAAGACCTGGCCTCCGCCATCGCCCAGAGCGCGGCGCAGGACAAGGTCTTCACCACGCCGCAGGAAGACTGGGCCATCTCCAGAGAAGTGGTGGAAAACCTGACGCCCGAACAGTGCCAGGCCGCCCTGAAGGAAGCCTGGACCGGAGCCTTCCCCCGCGTGATCGTCACCTCCAACAAGGAAAACGCCCAGGGAAGCGCGGAAATCATGCAGACGTACAAGGAGGCCCGGGCCTCCAAGGTGGAACCCTACCAGGCGTCCGCGCAAAAAGATTTCTCCTACAAGTTCGGGGAACCCGGCAAGGTGACGGCCCGTACGGAAGCCGCGGACCTGGGAGTAACCCAGCTCACCCTTTCCAACGGCGTGCGCGTCAACCTGAAGCCCACGGAATTTGACAAGGATTCCATCAACATCACCTTTGCCGTGGACGGCGGGGAACTGACCAGGCCGGAAAAGGCCTCCGGGCTGGAACTCTTTGCGGGCGCCGTGATGAACGGCGGCGGCTTGAAGGACCATTCCAACGATGAACTGGCCGCCATCATGGCGGGCAAGAAGGTGGGCGTGGGCTTCTCCATGACGGACCGCTCCTTCCTGCTCTCCGGGAACACCAACAGGGAAGACCTGGAAACGCAGCTCCAGCTCCAGACGGCGTACCTGATGTACCCCGGCTACCGCCAGGACGGCGTCACCCTGCTCCGCCGCGCCATCCCCATGATTTACAACAAGCTGAACCATGAGGTGCAGGGAGCCATGAAGAAGCAGGTGCCCGCCATCCTGTACAAGGGCAACCCCCGCTTCACCTTCCCCACGCAGGAACAGCTGAACTCCTACCAGGTCAAGGACGTGCAGGACTGGGTGGACGCCCCCCTGAAGAACAACTACATGGAAGTGACCGTCACGGGGGATTTCAAGACGGAAGATGTCATTCCCCTGCTGGAACGCACCGTGGGCGCCGTGCCCAGGCGTGGGGAAGCCCCGGCCAAACTGGATGAAAAACTGCGCCACCCGGCCATGGCGGACTTCAACTTCTCCAAGGACCTGACCTATGACTCCTCCATTGACAAGACGCTGGTCTGCCTCTTCTGGAAAACGCCCGGCGGAGAAGACAAGAAACTGGCCCGCAGGCTGAACATGCTCAAAGCCGTCTTCTATGACCGCGTATTCAAGGGCCTGCGTGAAGACATGGGGGAAACCTACTCCCCCTCCACCGGGCTCAACATCAGTGAAACCTACCCGGACGACGGCTACATCATCACCCTCAGCTCCGGCGTGATGCGCAACAAGGAGGCCGTGCGGAACGCGATTGCCAAAATTGCGGATGACCTCGGCAAGGGGAACGTCACCCAGGAGGAACTGGACCGCGCCCGCAACCCCATTCTCAATTCCATGGACCGCGCCCAGCGCGACAACGGCTATTGGACTTCCCTGCTGAAGGACTCCCAGGCCAGGCCGGAACGGCTGAACCAGCAGAGGGAAAGTATTCCGGACGTGAAAGCCATCACTGTGGAAGAGGTCAACAAGCTTGCCAGGGACATCTTCGGCAAGGGAGAGCATCTCAACCTGAACATCCTGCCGGACCATCCGGCCGTGGAAGCTCCGCCTGCTGAAAAGCAGGCGGACAAACCCGATGCCACCCAGGCCGCCGTCTCCACGGCGGCTTTTTGCATTCACGCCACTGCCGTGAAGACCGTAAAAAAAGACTCCGGCAGGAATGATTACGCCATCATCATCTCTGAGGAAACCGCCGCCATGCCGGAATGGAAGGCCGTGGCGGACAAGCTGGCGGAGAAACACGGGGGCGCCATCGTCACCGTGAAGGATTCCATGTTCGCCAGGCTGGACACGCTCAAGAAAATGGCCCCCCGCTTCATGGCCGTGGTCGCGCGCCCGGAGGAGATAGACCGGGTGCTGGTCAATGACCTGCACCGCCTGAGCCGCCGCCTGGACGACGACCCGTACGGAGACTGCATCTGGGGCATCATCACGGGCTATACCCCGCAGGACGCCATGAGGATAGCCGCCGAAACGCAGCCGCTCGTCATCACGCGCTCCATGGGCACCACCAATGTGGACGCCTCCCGCTTCAGCGACAGCATGAGCATCACGGACTGGCAGCCTTTCCAGTACCTGGAGCAGCACGGTTCCGCGGAAAAGATTACGCCGGCCTTTTACGCCAAGGGCCTGAAGGAGCAGGACAAGGGGGACGACACCACGCTGGGCGTAACGCCCAAGCTGGTGGAGTACTGGAAGCAGTACGCTCCCCAGCTCTTCGTCACGGCCTCCCACGCCACCCAGTTCAACCTGGAAATGCCCTTCGGCAAGGGGCTCATTGTCTCCGGCAACAACCGGTTCCACGTGCTGGACAAAAAACAGTTCAAGGAATTCACCACCTTCCTGCGCGGCGTGATCTTTAACGGGAAGGAAGACGACCTGCTCTCCTTCCTGGAGAGAATCAAGGCTCCGGCGATTGAAATCAAGCCGGTCCCGGCCGTCTGGGTGGCGGCGGGGAACTGCCTGATAGGAGACACTAAAAAAACGAAGAACTCCATGGCCGTCACGGCCCTGAGCCACTACGGCTTCAACCAGCTTGTGGGCTATACCGTCCCCTCCTGGTACGGCAAGGGCGGCTGGGGGACGCTGGGCCTCCTGTTCAGCAACCATGACGCCTCCAACCTGGCGGAAGCCTGGTACCTGAACAACCAGTTTATCCTGGACGAAACCATGACCCGCTTCCCCAAGCTCATGAACGTCAACTTTAACGCGCCGGACATCAACGGCATCAAGGATGACCCGGACTTTGCCAGGGGCATGAATTCCGCCGGCTACGGCATGGGCAAGGACCAGATGGGCCTGATCCATGACCGGGACACCGTGGCCTTTTACGGAGACCCCGCGTGGACGGCGCGGCTGGATGAATCCCGCACGCCATCCCCGTGGCACATTGAGTGGAATGACCCGGCGGACGCCGCCAAGGGCTTCACCGTTACGGCCAACAAGGACGCCAAGGCGCGCCTGGGCGTCTGGTTCCCCAACAGGATCACCGCCAAGAAGGCCACCGTCACCATTGGAGAAACCGCTACTCCCGTGGAGAAGGCCGGACTGCTGACCAATGACTTCCTGCTTCTCCGGGAGCTGGACCTCAAGAAGGGGGAAAAAGCCGTCGTGGAAATGAAATAAGCCTGAGGCGGAAAACGGCGGAGGGGGCCATTTCGCCGCCTGCCGCCGGAATATCCGCCCCTCCGTTCCTTTTTCCATAGACAAGCGGCCTCCAAACATGGATACTCCCCGTAATCAATCTACCCTATGACTGATTACTCTATCTTTTTCATCATCGCCCTCGCCGCGACCGGCGTGGGGGCGCTTCTCTTTCTGCTGTCCCTCTTCGGCCTGGGAGAACATGACCTGGACTTTGACGCGGACGCCGGGGGCGCGGACGTGGGCCTGCTGTCCATTAAATCCGGCATCGGCTTCTTCATGGGCTTCGGCTGGGGCGGCGTGCTCGCCCAGGGCCTGGGGTGGGGAATGGGCGCCTCCATCGCGGCGGCCTTCTTCACGGGCGTGCTGATGTTCCTGATCATCGGCATCTCCATGCGCTTCATCATGAGCCTTAAATCTGACGGCACCCTGAACTATGAAACCCTCAAGGGCATGCACGGCACCGTTTACATCAGTATCCCCGGCAGGCTCGAACGCGGCGGACAGGTGACGATCTCCCATCCCAGCCAGCTTCTGTACCTCCCCGCCATTCAGGAAGGGGAGGAATCCCTGCCCGCAGGAACCCCGGTGGAAGTAGTCGCCGTCACGGCAGGCGTCGTCACCGTCAAACCTCTTCATTAACCAATAAACCCAACCATACACCCCATCCAAATACCATGGACCAAATCATCCCTATCGCCATCCTGGTTCTCTTCATCATCCTGACCGCCTCCTGGCTGTTCAGCCGCTACCGCATGTGCCCGCCGGACAAAATCCTCATCGTCTTCGGCAAAGTGGGCACCGGGCAGCCCGCCAAATGCTACCACGGCGGTTCCACCTTCGTGCTGCCGGTCCTCCAGTCCTACAGCTACCTGGACCTGAACCCCATCAACATTGACGTGCCCCTCCAGGGCGCCCTCTCCTCCCAGAACATCCGCGTGGACGTTCCCTCCTCCTTCATCGTGGGCATTTCCACCCTGCCGGAAATCATGCAGAACGCCGCCGCGCGCCTGCTGGGCCGCTCCAGGGAGGAAATCCGCAACCTGGCGGCGGAAATCATCATGGGGCAGATGCGCGTGGTGATCGCCTCCATGACCATTGAGGAAATCAACTCCGACCGCGAAAAACTCATCAAGGGCATCACGGAAGGCGTGGATGTGGAACTGCACAAGGTGGGCCTCCACCTCATCAACGCCAACATCACGGACATTCAGGACGCCTCCGGCTACATCAGCGCCCTGGGCAAGGAAGCCGCCGCACGCGCCATCAATGACGCCACCATCAAGGTGGCGGAAGAAACGCGCCGCGGGGAAATCGGCAAGGCTGAAGCGGAAAAGGACCAGACCGTCCAGGTGGCGAACGCCCGCGCCATTGCCATTGAAGGCCAGAACGAAGCCCAGATCAAGATCGCGGAATCCGCCGCCAAGCTGCAGGTGAAGCAGGCGGAGGCCAAGAAACTGGCGGAAGTGGCCCAGAAGGTGCAGGAAGCCAAGACCCTGGAAGAAGCCTACGAGGCGGAAAAGGAAGCGGAAATTAAACGCGCCGAACGTGAACGCGCCACACAGGAAGCCAACATCCTGGTGACGGCCCGCATTGAAAAGAGCCAGCGTGAAGTGCAGGCCCAGGCTACGGCGGAAGTGCTCAAGCTGGAACAGGAAGGCAAGGCCCAGGCCCTGCTTATCCAGCGCAAGGCGGAAGCGGAAGCCATCCGGCAGCTGGCGGAAGGCGAAGCCCAGGCCACCCTGCTGAAGAAAAAGGCGGAAGGGGAAGGCATGGAAATGGTGGGCCGCGGTGAAGCCGCCGCCATTGAAGCCGTGCTGGAAGGCAAGGCCCGCGGCTTCCAGCAGATCGTCCAGGCGGCTGGCTCATCCGACGCCGCCTCCAGCCTGCTGATTACCGAACAGCTCACCAAGATCGTGGAACTCCAGTCCGGCGCCATCAAGGGCCTAAAATTCGACAAGGTAGTCGTCATGGGCAACGGGGGGGATTCCTCCGTGGGCGGATTCGTCCAGAACCTGGTGAAAGACACCCTGCCGCTCCATGAACTGGGCAGGAGCGTGGGGCTGGAACTGCCCGCATTCCTGGGTAAATCCACGGAAGAGAAAAAGGCCCCTGCCGCCTCTGCTCCCGCAGCCGCCGCCCAGGCGGCCACCACCGCAACCACCGTTAAACTGAACTGATCCGCAGATGAATATGGAAGCCGTCATGGGCGTTTTGCTCGGCATCGGGCTGGGTGCGGCCTGCGGCTTCCGCATCTTTGTGCCCCTGCTGGTAGCCTCCATCGCCATCCGGGGAGGCTTCCTCACGGTAACGCCGGAATTCGCGTGGCTGGGCGGTACTGCCGCCCTGGTCACCCTCTCCGTAGCCACCCTGCTTGAAATAGCGGCGTACTACATCCCGGTCATTGACCATACGCTGGACGTGCTGGGAGCTCCCGCCGCCATCATCGCGGGAACTATCCTGGCCGCCGGCTTCATCGGACACATGGACCCCATGCTCAAATGGGGCCTGGCCGCCATTGCCGGAGGCGGAGCGGCAGGCATCATCCACGGAGGCATGGCCGCCATCCGGGGGGCGGCTTCCGCCGCTACGGGCGGAATGGGCAACTCCATCGTCACCACGGCGGAAACGGCATCCGCCTCCATCATTGCCGTGCTGGCGTGCGTGCTCCCCGTGCTGGGCGTGCTGCTGGCAGGTACGGCCATTTACTTCCTGGTCCGCATGGGGCTGAAACTGAAAAGGAAGCTGGCGCGTTCCGGAAACGGCCCCGCAGGGAACAGCGCAGCCTGAAGCGCCGGGGAGGCATTTTTACGCCCCCCATCCTGCACCATGCCTCCTGCCGCCGCAGAAACAACCCTCCCGGAAAATGCCGCCTCATTGACAAGGAACCGGAAGCAGGATAGGATGCGGCTTTCAGCCTCTCTATACCATGAACATCAAACTTACCCTTTTGACGCTCGCCTCCGCCCTGGGCCTTGCCTCCTGCAACACCATCAGCGGAATCGGAAAAGACGTGGAAGCCATGGGCAGCAAGATTGACAGCGCCTCCCAGGCCACCAGTGAATCCATGCAGTAAGGAGCAGGAAAACATCCGGATGAAGGCCTGAAGCCTCTTTTTATTAAAAAGAGGCGGAGATTTAAATTCCCCCGCTGTTTCCATGGCTGGCGGCTTTCCCGCGAAGCTCCTTGCAAACTACGGATTACAAATCCGGGGTCAAGGGCTGATTTTTATATCAAGGAACTTATGCTGCGCGGCCATGTCACGGTGGAAGGCCGTTTTCCGGTGGAAGCCTTTCAAAGGTGTGCAACCGGCACATGGAGCGCTGCAAGCCTTGATAGCCATGGAAGTAAATTCATCCCGTCAGGATGCATTGACTTTCAGGGAAAAGAGGTCACTGCCGTCAGGTTGGCGGCCGGACGCCTCAAGAGCCTGCGGTGCCCCATACGGCATCAGGACTCCCTTGCGGTAATTCATAACGGATTTGTAATCCGGCATATTCCCCGGCCAACTTGAAAGGTTCACTTTCAAATTCTACCTCACATCGCATTCATATGAAAAAAACTCTTATCCTGCTTTCCTCCCTGCTGGTTTTTTCCTGCATGACGGTACAGGCCGCTATTTATACATGGGCTCCCATTGACGGCTCTACCGACTGGAACCAGGCATCCAACTGGCAAACGGAAAGCGGCACCAGCGACAATGTTCCGCTGGTTAATCCCAACTGGGGCACGATCAACGTATCCGGCAGCCATACCGTGGTATGCGGTCCCGGCACCACCGTGGAAGGGTGGGAGTCCACCATCAACGTTTCCAACGGGGCCAACGTATCCCTTCAGAATTTCACCAAATTCCAGCGCACGACCGTCTCCGTGGGAGAAGGCTCCACGCTGACTGTCGGCAAAACGAGCGGTTCCATCGTAGCCAATTGCGACCAGAACATGAACTGGACGGTATACGGAACGCTGAACCTCACTGCCGCACTTACCTGGAACGCCAACAGCAACAACTTGTTCGTGGACCTGGGGACGACCGGCATCCTGAATCTTACGAACCAGACCGATCTGGGCCGTTTCGCCTTCTCCGCCTCCCTGGGGGACCTGATTACGGAAGGAACCACGTTTGAGCTCGTGACGCGCGAACTCGTCAACGGAGTGGGAAGCGCCGCAACCAGTAACACGACCATCACGGGCGGAACCCAGAGCGACGACATCGCCGCCGAGGAACTGACCGCTGAAAACGTAGGCAAGTACCAGGTGTTCACGGAGAACGGCAAAATCTACGTCTCCTACATCAACGGCGTACCGGAACCGGCCGCCGTTTCCCTGAGCCTGCTGGGCCTGGCGGCCCTGATGCTGCGCCGCCGCCGTTAAAAACGGGAAGGTTCATCTTCATTAACAAGCTGAAAAGGCATGCCGCGTCTCCGGCATGCCTTTTTAATGCTTCCGCCGCACATTGGGAAAAGGGGGAAAACCTCTCTCCAGGGAGTGGGAACGTTCTCCGGAGACGAAAAACCGGAGGCTGGGAAGAAAGGCGCCACGGGCCATCAAGGAAAACCGCTTCATCCTTCCGGATGAAGCGGTTTTCGTCCATGGTCACACACAGTTTTTACATGGACCGGCTGGTGGAACGTGCGGCGGAATTAATGTCGCTGCCGACGGCTTCCACGTCCTTGCCCACTCCGCCAATCGTATGGCAGGAAACACACCCAAGGAGGGTGGCGATACTCAGAATAATCAATTTGGTTTTCATCGTTTTATTGGAAGAGTTCCGAATAATCAGACTCCATTCCTCCAACCCCTGTTCAAAGAACCCATGATCATGCCACACTGCCCCCTGTCATTCTCCGTTCTTGCCATGCGTACCCGCAACACTTAAAAAGCATGCGTCAACGGGAGCAACCTCCGGCGGATATTCCGCCGCCGCTCCTGGAACCATTACTATTTACTACCAAGATGATCAAAGTAGCCATCGTAGGATACGGCAACATCGGGAAATACGCCGTGGACGCCTTGCGCGCCGCTCCCGATATGGAACTGGCGGGCATCGTGCGCCGCCCCGGCAGCGAACCCGTGCACGGCATCAAGACCGTAAGCAGCATGGAGGAACTGGGCCATGTGAACGCGGCCCTGCTCTGCACCCCCACCCGCAGCGTGGAAGAAACGGCCCTGCCCCTGCTTGCCCGCGGCATCAACACGGTGGACAGCTTTGACATTCACGGAGACATCGTGAACCTGCGCCGCTCCCTGGGAGCCCAGGCGATCAAGCATGACGCCGTCTCCATCATCTCCGCGGGCTGGGACCCGGGCACGGACTCCGTCATCCGCACCATGATGCTGGCCATGGCTCCCAAAGGCATTACGTATACCAACTTCGGCCCCGGCATGAGCATGGGCCACAGCGTGGTGGCACGCTCCAAGGAGGGCGTGGCGGACGCCCTCTCCCTCACCATTCCCACCGGTTCCGGCGTACACCGCCGCATGGTTTACGTGGTGCTGAAGGAAGGAGCCAAGTTCTCCGACGTGGAGTTCGCCATCAAGTCCGATTCCTATTTCAGCCATGACGATACCCGCGTGCAGCAGGTACCGGACATCGACGTGCTGAAGGACATGGGCCACGGCGTGCTGATGGAACGCAAGGGCGTTTCAGGCGCCACGCAGAACCAGCTGTTCACGTTTGAGATGCGCATCAACAATCCGGCCCTTACTGCCCAGGTGATGGTGGCCTCCGCACGCGCCAGCATGAAACTGGCCGCCGGCTGCTATACCCTGCCGGAAATCGCCCCCATGGACTTCCTGCCGGGCGACCGCGAAGAGCTGATTGCCCAACTGGTATAGTTCCTTTCCGGACGCGCGGCAGCAGGCGTTACCCCAGCCGCCGCCATTCCTTCATTGATCAATCCTCCGGTCCGTGCCGGAGGATTTTTTATTGCTCATCAACCACCAGCCTGCCATCCACGGCATTCATCCGGGCCGGAGTGTGGGTCCGTTCCGTCCAGTCCCACGCACGGGCCATGTCCGCCCAGAAGGCGGCATGGGGGGAATTTTTCTCCTTCAGCAAACGCGCCGGAGTAGGCACAAAGGGGTAAATCTGCACGGGAACGCTCTTCTGCCCGTGAACCAGGGCCTGTTCCACCATGGTGTAGATTTCCTCAATCCCGGGATCGGTCATTGCCAGGCAGCCGATGGAGACGTCGCTGCCATGCACCATGATGAAACTTCCCGTCCGGTTCAGGGACCGGTCATAGGCATTCGGATAACCGATGTTGAAGGCCAGATGGTAGTTGCTGCGCGGATTCAGCCCGGAGGGCTCCACTTCATAAAATCCTTCCGGCGTCTGCCTGTCACCCTCCTTTTCCTTGGGCCCCAGCTCACCGGACCATGCCGCAATGGGATAGCGCTTGGCAAGCACATAGCGTTCCCCATTGCCCGGCTTTACCCACAGCTCCAGCATGGAGTCTTCCTTGACGGCCCGTAAAAAGACGGGGTCCCCCACCTTGGCGCCGCACAGGCCCAGGAAGGAATTCAACACGGGCGTCACCCGTTCCCGGGCGGCATCCGCCCGGTTGGCAGGATCATCAGCACACGCCATTTTAATAGTCACAACTACGGAGGCCAGCAGAACCAGCCCCAGCGCTGCCAGCACTACGCTCTTCTTCATAAACCATGTATAATGGCGGCATTCATTTTGACAAGGAGAAAACCGCTTCCCTTGTCCGGCGGTGAAGAGAAGTCCCTGCCGGAGAATGGCGCGGCAGCAGAAAATGTACCTGTACTGGAAATACAGGCGCCGGGAAGGTATCATCCGGCCATAAAACCGCAACATGCCAGAACCATCATGGAAATAGACAATCTTCTCCCCGTCACCACACGGCGGCAATTGAGAATGTGGCTGGAAGAGAACCACCGTTCCTCCTCCTGCTGCTGGATTCCCACCACGCGGAAACCTTCCCCCCATGCCGTCCTTTACCTGGATGCCGTGGAGGAAGCCCTGTGCTTCGGCTGGATTGACAGCACCCGCAAGAAGATGGCTTCCGGCGTTCTGGCCCAGCGTCTCACCCCGCGCTCCAAAGGAAGCAAATGGTCTGAATTGAACAAGGAACGCGTGCGCCGCCTGGACAGGCTGGGGCTGATGACGCCCTGCGGGAAGCAATGCCTGCCGGAGATGGATCCGGAAGCTTTCCGGATTGATCCCGCAATTCTAAAAGCCCTGCAACAGGATCCGCGAGCCTACGCCAACTTTCTGGCCTTTCCCCGCCTGTACCGCCACGTGCGCCTTGACACCATCCAAATCAAGAAAAACCAGCCGGAGCTGTTCAACAGCCGCCTGGAGAAATTCATGAAGTATACCCGGGAGAACAGGATGTACGGAGAATGGCACGACGGAGGCCGGCTTCTGGAAGAATGATCAATAGCCCTGAGGGAGTGGAGAGCAGAACGTCACCGCTCCACTCTCCACTCTCAAACTTCAACTCTTCTTAAAAGTCGTAGCGGTAGCCAACGCTTCCGTTTACGGAGTTGGCTCCGTCACGGAAGTCAGCATTGCCGTCTACAAAGATCGTTCCCTGCGTTCCCACAGGCACGCTCAACCCGGCTCCGATTTGCAGCGCCGTCGTTCCTACCTTGGCTCCCCTCACCGTCTGCATGTAGCCGGGATTGGCCAGCAATCCCACATTAGCCTGTCCACGGCGGTCACCCATATCCTGGGCCGCGTTCACCCGGAACTCCGCCAGCGCTTCTCGCCCGAAGATGTTGCTGCCTACAAGGCCCATCCAGCGGCCGCCCAGCGCTACCGTTCCCGTCGTCAAATCCTGTTTGGCAACGTTCAGACCCATGTTTCCGGCTCCCGTTTCCGTGTAGCCGTCCATCCGCGTGGTTACCACGGAGACGTTGGCCAGAGGCTGCAGGATGCTGCTCTTGTCTTCATTGAGGTACACGTCGTAGGTCAGCTCATACATCGCTCCGAAGCCCCAACCGTTGGTGTCGCCCTNTTCGTTGATGTAGGCGGGGTTGACGCCCATGAGGGTGGTGCGGTTCCTGATCCAGCCCATCTGGTCACGCAGGGCGTCCTTCTGGGCCGTACCCAGCGCGTTGACCGTGCTGCCCGCTACGGCTGCCAGCGCCCTGGATGCTCCCGCCAAATCAGGGTTATCCCCCGTGATCATGGTGCTGACGGCATTCATCACCTGCCCCAGCTGGGAAGTGGCGTCCAGATTGTTCCTGGCCTCCCACAGCAGCTGGGAACCGGCCGAAGAGTTGTAGGAACCCGCCGCGGGGGTAAAAATATTATCCTGCTGCACCGTGGCATTCAGCACGATGTCATTACCTTCCCGGACCATGGTGGCATCCTTGTAATATACGGCAAAAAGCCCGGAAGTACCCACGGACATGGATTCCCCTTCCGCCATGCCGTCAATCGCGTCCGCGGTCATCAGCAACACGCCGTCCAGGTTTTCATACGTTCCCAGGCCCGTGTTGCCGGTCATGTTGGAAAGCGTGAATTTGGCCCCATTTCCGATGGTGATGGAATCCGCCGTCAACATGGCGGAGCCGAAGGGATCCGCCTGGCTCAGGTTGTACACGAACTCCGTCATGGATCCGCTCTGGAAATCAACGCTGCCCGCATTCAAGGCAGTATTGGAGTCTCCGGCTCCGTTGCCGATGGCTTCAATGCGGAGGGTTCCGGAAGAGCCCACCGTCACATTCCGGTAATCCAGCGTGGAGGAGGCAGCCGTGCCTTTCAGCACCAGGGTGGCGCCTCCGCTCACACCCAGGTCATACGTGGCGCTTCCGGTCTGCATGACCTGGGTCACCTTGCCGGAAACATCAATGCTTCCTTCCCCATTCAGTGTGCCGGAGAACGAACCGCTCACGGCGGATGCGGAGGTGACGGACAGGGTGTTGCCGTTCAGCGCCAGCGTTCCGGCGCCGGAGAGGGCCAGGATTGACTTCTCCCCGGTTCCGGACAGGTTCAGCGTTCCGTTCAGCGTCACGGAGGTTCCGGACAGGCCGGCTTCCCCCGCCAGGGTGAGGGAGGAACCTTCCTGAACATTCAGGCGCCCCGCTCCGGAGATGGTGGTCGCCTGGTCCAGAGTGGAATCCCCGGCTGTCTTGAGCGTTCCGCCCGCAGCTATTTGCAGGGAGCCGCCCTGCTCTTCATCCGCCAGGGTGGCCGTCGTGGTTCCTCCAATCACAATGCGGGCTGGTTCATCCGCAGAGGCGGAGCCCAGCGTCAGCGTGCCGATATTATTGGCGCTTCCGTTCAGGGCCAGCGTGCCTTCCCGGGCAACCACCGCATTGGAGGTATTGACATTGCCATTAAGCGCCAGCGTCTTTTCTCCCGTCTTGACCAGGTCCACGCCGTCACCATTCACGGTAAGATTGCCGTTGAACACGGAGTTGTCCAGATCGTTCGCAAGTTCAATATCCAGGCTTCCGTCCCCGGTGGCATTGATCACCAGGTTGCCCGTGGAGCTGGTGCCGGAGGAAAGATGGCGGATGATGGTTTTGTCCGTATTATCTGCAGGTACGTCAAAATTCAGGGTCAGGCCCGTGTCCACGATCACCTGGGCATAGGAGTTCAGGGCCGGAATGTCCGTCACCGTGGAACCGTCCACGGACGCAATGTAAATCTGGTCCGTTCTTCCGGAAATGATGATGCTGCCGCCGTCCACTCCCTGGATGCCGAAGCCCAGGCTTTCCAGCGTGGCGTTGAACGTAAGATGCTGGTTGAGCCATGCAACCAGGTAGCTGGAAGGCAGGCCGGTGATCGTTCCGTTGGTCAGCAGAATGCCGACGGATTCCAGTTCGCGCATGGCGATCAGGATATCCGTATCAATGTCCATGTGCAGCGTGAGGTCGGAAGCGTCCCCGCCGAAGGAAACGGTGCCCGTGGCCGTGTCATTGAACTGGAGCAGGCTCTTCTGGTCCCCGGCGGCGGCATACGTGGTATTGTTCGCTCCCACATGCAGGGAATTATTTCCCGTCAGCGTCAGATTCCCTGCCAGCCCGGTAATGGCCGTTCCCGCCGTGGTGGTACTGATGCCGCCCACCTTGTCACCGGACAGGCCGCCCAGGTCAATATCCCCGGAATTAGCCTCCGCATTCACGGCTACCCCGCCAGCGGTGGCGTAGGCTCCGGCATTTTGCAAGGCACCCTTGGTAATGGTGACGTTGTTGGCAATCGCCTGGTTGTTCATGTCCAGCACGGAACCGCCATTGACGGAAACATTCCCGGTCCCCAGGGAACCGGCGCCCAGCGCCTTCACCGTGCCGCCGTTCAGAGTGGTTCCCCCCTGGTAATTGTTGGTGGCGTTCAGTTCCAGGACCGGAGAGCCTCCGGCCCTGTTCACTACCAGGGCCCCTGCCCCGGTGATCTGACCTACCCAGGAGCCCGTGGCCTCTCCATTGCCCAGCTGGACCGTGCCGCTGGTAATGGTGAGCGTACCTGTAGCGGTATTGTCCTGCGTCAGCACCAGTGTTCCGGTTCCGGCCTGTTCCACCCCGGCGTTCAGGGCGCCTTCCGCGCCTACGGTAGCGTTCATCAGAACGAGGTCATTGGTGTAGGAGAATTTGAATGAGCTTGTTCCGCCGTCAGCCTTTAACACCACTCCATCCCCGAAAAGCTTGCCATCATTCAGGGTCGCCGCCGTATTGTTGCCGAATGCCCAGGTAAACACGGAATTGCCGGTGCGGGAGAATGCCCCCTGGAACCCGGTCATGTCCCCCGTCAAATAGGCGAACGCATTACCCAGTGCGGTGGTCACTGTACCTGAACCAGTGAATGCCCCGCCAAAGTAATAGGAATTGCCGCTCCCTCCATTCAGGTAGGTTCCTTTCTCCAGCACATTGATCGTTGCCATGACGGCGGTATCCGCCGTGTTGACGGTCTCCATCCAGAAACCGCGTCCATTCAGGGTTACCGTCCCACTCCCCATGCTGGCAGCAGTGGCAAACTGGAGGTCGCGGGCATCATTTGTGCTGCCCGGATTATTGTTCAATCCGGAGGCAACCAGTTCCCCGGTAAAGGAGGAATTGTCCCCGGAAATGTAAAAACGGGATTTGGCAGCCTGGTTGTCCAGCTCAATCCGGCCCGCTCCGCTCATACCGTTGATGACGATATTGGCACTGTTTCCGGACGGCATTCCATCAATGGCGCTGGAAATGGAGAGGGTTCCCCCCGCATTCACCGTGACTCCCGCGGAAAACCTCGTTTGAACACTTCCGGAGGCAATGGATACGGAACCTCCGTCCACCGTCAACGCGCCCGCATACACGGCGGCGCCAAGAGCCAACGTTCCGTCTCCGGATTTTTCCATGGCCAACGCCTTGTAATTATCCACGGAAGCCCACGTTACGGCATTCCCGTTGGTATTCACTTTGATGGAGCCCTTGCTCGTGGAGGAAATCTGTCCGGAAATATCCGCAGTCACGCCTGCACCATACTGGAGGGTACCGCCGTCAAACGCCAGATCACCGGAGCCGAGGGCGGCATCATTACCCAGTTCAAGCGTTCCGGCGCCCAGGATCACTTTTCCGGTATAGTTGGTATTGGCCGTATTGATGGTCAGCTTGGCATTGCCGGTCTTTTCCAGATTGCCGCTGCCTTCCAGGGACCCTCCGCCTTCCGCGGCGTTCCATACATAATCCGTCGTATTCGCCTGCACCATAATAATCGTGGGAGAAACAACGCCATCAATGGTCACCGTCTGCGGAGCGTTTCCGTCAATGTCTCCCATGACGACTCCGGAATTATTATTGTACACGCCGTCGTTCTTCCACGGGGAAGCGGCGGGAGCAGTAGCGGACCAGATTCCGTCGCCCCCCTTCCACTCAAGCAAAGCCACCTGCGCCACCACCAGGGTAAGTTTTCCGTTCTCCGTGCTCCATGAACCCAGGAGATTGTCACCCAGAACAAAAGAGCTGGCGGGAACTCCGGAGACGGAACCCGCGTTGATCAGGTCATAGGAACCCTCCGTCCAGGCCACGCCGTCTATCGTTCCCTGCCCTAGAAGCAATTCACTGTCCACCGTCAGCGTTCCGGTTACATTCAGCAGGTACGCGCCGGAAGCCGGAAGCGCGGAGAAATTCAGAAGAGACGAGTTTCCCAGCGTCAGATTACCCGTAATGGTTCCCGAGGCGCCCAGGGACAGACTTCCACCACCGGCAATCGCAAGCGTTCCGGAATTCATGTTCAGGGAGGCGGCATTGGAAAGGCTTACATTGGAAAACTGCGTAGCGGCATTCACGGTCATGCCGGATGAACCGCTTACGGTCAGCGCATTATTGTAGGTAGCATCCTGCTGGGCCGTCAGATTGCCCCCATTCAGGCTTACCGCGCCGGACCCCAGAGCCGTGGCATTGTTCAACTGGACAGTCGCACCATTGGAAATAACCCAATCCGCCGTCATGGACGCCTGGGCCGCCGTATTCAGGATGAGGGTGCCCGCAAGTCCGTCCGCCCCCACCGTCATCGTCTTGGCATCCGTTCCGGCCGTTCCCAAAGCGCCGTAAATGTTCATGGTCTTGCCGGTAGCAATTTTGAACAGGGCGCTGGAGTTTAAAACAACTCCATTCCATGCCTGGGCGGCAACTCCCAAGGAGAAATCCCCGCCTATATCAAACAGGGTGTATCCCTCTCCTCCATCGCGCAAATTAACGGTACGGTTGGAACCGTTGCTTTTGGATACGCTGAATCCATCGGAACCATCCGTGACGGTTATTCCTCCAAGTGAAAGCGTGTTGAAAGAAGCCTGGAGCGCCTTGTTCGTTCCCGTCATGCTGGCCGTATCAAAACGCATGGTATTTGTCGCCGTGCCGGCCCATGTTGCCGACCAGTTGTTTCCGCCGCCGTAATCCGGAGTCCAGTTAGTATTCAAATGAACATCAACCGTTCCTCCCAGCCATGTATAGGTTTCCGCAACAGCATGCGGGGAGGAAACGGCGGCCATGCATGAAAGAACGGCGGAAAGCAAGCCAATGGGAAGATGCAGCTTCATAATAATGATGTATGTTGAAAACAAAAACCCGTCTAATCCTAGACAGAGCCCTTTTTATCACTACTATCGAATTAAAAATCCGACGTCAACATTATACGTTGAATACGTATGTGTTGTGCATTCTCAAAGAAGGCTTTTTTTCATCAAATCTGGTCTGTATTTTCCTACCAGAATCGTGTTATACGGTACAGTATGAGCATCCAGGGATCATTGTTCTGGTATATTGGCAGCATGCAGCATCAATCGCGGATTTTTAATCCGCAGAAAAGAGGGTTTCCCGTCGATCATGAACGCAACGAGCTCAAAGAGCCCCATTTTTATTCCCTGCCCCGTCCATTCTGCCCGCCGGGTCCCTCGCGTCCATCTTCTCCGGTGGGGCTTCTTCCCCAACACAACAGGGCCGCCCCGGCTCTTGTCCGGAACGGCCCTGCTGGCTTGGAGAGCAGAGCGTCTCCGCTCCACTCTCAACTCTCAAACCTCAACTCTTCTTAAAAGTCATAGCGGTAGCCCACGCTCCCGTTCACGGAATTGGCCCCGTCACGGAAGTCCGCGTTGCCATTGACGAACACCGTTCCCTGCGTTCCCACCGGCACGCTCAGCCCAGCCCCAATCTGGAGGGCCGTCGTTCCTACCTTGGCTCCCCTTACCGTCTGCGTGTAGCCGGGATTGGCCAGGAAGCCCACGCCCGTCTTGCCGCGGTGATCTCCCATGTCCTGGGCCACGTTGGCGCGGAACTCCACCAAAGCCTCACGGCCAAAGATGTTGCTTCCCGCCAGCCCCATCCAGCGGCCGCCCAGCGCCACCGTTCCCGTCGTCCAGTCCTGCTTGCCTACGCTCAGGCCCGCGTTCCCCGCTCCCGTTTCCGTGTAGCCGTCCATCCGCGTGGTTACCACGGAGACGTTGGCCAGAGGCTGCAGGATGCTGCTCTTGTCTTCATTGAGGTACACGTCGTAGGTCAGCTCATACATCGCTCCGAAGCCCCAACCGTTGGTGTCGCCCTGCGTGCTGTAGCTGCCTTCCCCGTAGTTGACCGTGCGGTTGAGCTTGGCGTCATTCCAGCCCCCCGTCAGGATCAATGTGTGCGCCCACCGCTTGCTCTGGTAGCGGCCGAAGAGGTTGGCGTAGTAGCTGTCCAGGTGGCCGTCCGCCGTGTCCGCCGCGCTGGCCGTCAGGTCNACGGAGACGTTGGCCAGAGGCTGCAGGATGCTGCTCTTGTCTTCATTGAGGTACACGTCGTAGGTCAGCTCATACATCGCTCCGAAGCCCCAACCGTTGGTGTCGCCCTGCGTGCTGTAGCTGCCCGTTCCATAATTGACGGTGCGGTTGAGCTTGGCGTCATTCCAGCCCCCCGTCAAAATGAGGGTGTGGGCCCAGCGCCTGTTCTGGTAGCGCCCGAAGAGGTTGACATAGTAGCTGTCCAGGTGGCCGTCCGCCGTGTCTGCCGCGCTGGCCGTCAGGTCACCGTAGTTGGCCGTGAAGGCCGCTCCCATGGTGAAGTGGTCGTTCAGATCCACGTCCATGCCCACGGTGCCGCCCCAGGTGGTGAGCTGGTAACCGCTTTCATCTCCCTTGGTGTCCAGCTTGGCGTAGGAGCCCGTCCCCTGCATCCACATGTGGAAGTAGGGAAGGTCTTCGTTGATATAAGCGGGGTTCACGCCCATCTGGTTGGTACGGTTGCGTATCCATGTCATCTGGTCGCGCAGGGCGTCCCGCTGCGCGATGCCCAGGCTCGTCACCGTGCTGCCCGCCGCCGCAGCCATGGCATGCCTGGCCGCAGAGGGATTGTTCGTCATGTCATTATTGAGGGAGCTCAGGAAGTCGGTAAGCGCCTGGTCCACAGTTCCGTGCCGGGCGGCTTCCCAGACCAGGTTGGCGCCCGCTGTGGAGTTGGCCGTATCCGCCACACTGGCGTAAATATTGTCCGTTTGTTCTTCCGCCTTGAGCACGACTTTATCACCTTCCTGCACCAGGTGCGCGTTCTTGTAGTACGTAAGGAACAGGCCGCCTACCGTCAGCGTATTTTCTCCCAGCTGAATGGTTCCGCCCCCGGTGAGTTCCATCAGCGTGAGTTCCATCGGATTGCCGGACTTCCAGGTGATGTTGATGCCCGGAAGGCTGGTCACATGGAAGGAAGCGCCGTTTTCAATGACGATGTCGCCGGAGGACTGGATGAAGGTAGAGACCAGGTCTGCGTCCGTGTTCACCGCAAAGGTGGTGGTGGAACCGTTGCCGAAGGTGGCGCCGTCCACGGTCAGGGTGGTATTGAGCGCCGTCAGCGCATTGTCGCTGGCCTGGATGGTCAGATTACCGTTGTTCACCAGCTTGCCATAGGAGAGGTGAGCCCCGTCCACATCCGCCTTCCCCTGGAGGACCAGGTTCCCGCCGCTGACCGTCAGGTCCGTATCCGCCCCGGAGCTTCGCAGAACCTGCGTGCCCGCGCCGGACACGTCCAGCGTTCCGGCCCCCAGCGTTCCGTCAAAGGTGTACGTCTGGCCGGAAGCCGCCTGGATATTCAGGGTCTGTCCGTTCAGCGTCAGGGTGCCGGAGCCTTTCAGGCCGCCCGCGCCGCTGTCCGCTCCCAGGCTCAGGGAACCGTCCAGGTCCAGCACCACGCCGGAAAGCGCACTGTCCGCGGCCAGCCCCAGGGAGGCGCCTTCCGCAAGGTGAAGCGTGCCCGTCCCGCTGATTTCCGCATGGGAAAGATTGTCCATAACGCCTGTAAGCGTGAGCGTTCCGTTGGTGCCGATGTCCAGCTTTCCTCCGTTGGCGCCAGATTCCAGTGTCTGCGCTGTTGCATGGCCTCCAATGCCGATCACCGCAAGGGAACCCGCATCCGCTGAGTCAAGCCGCAGGGCTTCCACATTGGCCGTGCCGTTGAGCTGGAGAGTCCCCTCCTGCGCAATGATATCTCCCGCCAGCGTCACATTCCCGGACAGGGTGAGCTTGTTGGCTCCCGTCTTGACCAGGTCCGTGTTGGCTGCCGCGCCGTCCACGCCGCTGATGTTTCCGGCAAAGACGGTATCCACTCCCGCGCCTTCATGGAAGAGGTTGTTTTGCAGCTCAATGCTTCCCTTGTTGTCCGCCGTGTTGGTGACGATGAGGTTGCCCGTGCCCGTCTGGCCAGGATTGGTTCCCGGCGCGGTCAGGTTCTTGATCACCATGGAGCCGTCCGACTGGACGTAAAGGTCCTGGTCCACGATCACCGCCTGATAGAAGTTAAGGGCCTGGTTCGTGACCGGATTGTCCGCACTGCCCGTGCCGTCCACGGAGGACACGTAAACCAGGTCCGTATCACCGGAGAGAACGATGCTGCCTCCGTTGACGTCTACAATGCCGAAGCCGAGCGCGGCAAAAAGCGGATTGGCCGTGATGTGGCTCTTGAGCGTTTCAAGGTCCTGCGCAAAACCGCCGTTGGTGAGCAGGATTTCCAGATTGCCGCCCGCCGTTTTCATGGCATCCATGACGCTGGTGAGGTCCAGCGTGAGCGTGGAGCCGTCCCCGAAGGAGATGTTGCCCAGGTTGTCCCCCGTTCCGTTAAACTGGATAAGGGCGTCTGCCCCCGTGAACGGATCGCCGGAAATGTTGTCAGCGCTCAGGGCCAGTGTGTTGCCCGTTCCGTTAACGGTCCAGGTGGAGCCGTTCTTAAGCCCGGTGATCTGCGTGCCCGCCGTGGTGGTGGCGACCGTTCCCAGTTTGGAAGCGTCCAGGCCGCCCAGGGAGATATTGCCGGAATCGGCAATTGCACTGACATTCACGCGGTTTGTAGCCGTTCCGGCGTAGTTCCCGGCATTTGCCAGGCCGCCGGACTGAATGAGGATGTTGGTTGTGGCCGCGGCATCAGAGAGGTCCAGCGTGCCTTTGGCCAGCGTCAGCGTACCCGTCAGCCCGTTGGCGCGGTCTCCCACCGCAAAGGTGCCCGCGGTGTTGACGGTGAGGCTGCCTGCACCCGTGATGGTTCCGGCCCATGCGGCATTGTCCCCCGTACCGTCGCCGAGCTGGACAGTGGAGTTCTGCTCAATGCTCAAGGCTCCCGTACTGGTATTCGCCCCGGTCAGGACGAGCTTGTCCGTTCCGCGCACGTTCAAATTGGCGGTGTCAATGACGTTGCCGGCATAAAGAAGGTCTTTCCCCGTGCCGCTGTAATTGACCCGGAAGGTGCCCGCACCGCCCAGGGAAACGGCCTTGATGAATTCTCCCGTTCCCAGCGTGGCCGCCGCGCCGCCGTTGCCGAAGGCAAGAACAACATTCCCCTGGCCGGAGTGCATAGTTCCCGTAAAGCCGGTGAGATTGCCGGTGAAGATGGCTGTCATCGTCGGATCGCCTGCCGCCGTGGTTCCCAGGTTGGCCCCGGCGTCACTCGTCAAGTCGCCCCCGAACGTCACGGTCTGGTTGGAATTGCCGTTCAGCCAGCCTCCGGCAGCCGTCACATGGATATCCGCATTCACGGGGTTGGCGGCATCACTGACAAAAAAGCCGCGGCCGTCCAGCTCCAGGCTGGCTCCTCCGATCGCGGCGGCATTGGCAAACCCCACTTCATTCCACGCGGCATTGGTACCGTTGCCCACCAGCTTGAACGTGCCCGTAAAGCCGCTGTTGTCCCCGCTGACGGAATAACGTCCGCCGCCCGGATTCGTGCCGCCTTCCTTGTGCCCGAGCACCAGGGAGCCGGCGCCGGAAATGCGTCCGGACAGCGTGTCCGTCATCGTGCTGTTATGGGCGCGGTTGTCCCGTATCTGGAGAGTGGCGTTTTCAGCGATGGAGATGTTTCCGCTCCAGGTCCGGGTGCCGCTGTTGGCCCCGATGTCATAGAACAGGGTTCCGCCGTTGACGGTGATGGCGCCGGTAAAGGTGCCCGTCAGCGTAGTGGCGACCGTCAGCATGCCCGCACCGAGTTTCACGATTTCCCTGTTGCCCAGGTCCTGGGTATAGGTGGCCCAGGTAATGTTGTTTCCATTGGTATCCACCCGGACGGCAGCCGTACTGGCGGCGGCGTCAATGAGTCCGGAAATATCCTGCGCAGCCCCCGTTCCGTACATGAACGTGCCCCCGGCAAAGATAAGCTTATTGGTTGCCACCAGACCCGTCGTGCCATCCGTGGTTCCCGCCGTGTTAAGCGCCAGCGTACCCCCGGCCAGGGTCACCGTCCCCGTGCCGAGGCCCTGGACGGCATTCAGGTTGAGGGTGCCGGCGGAGATGGTGGTACCGCCGGAGAAGGTGTTAGTCCCCGTGTTCTCAATGGTCAGCTCCCCTTCCCCCCGTTTGACGAGCGCCACCGGAGAGGCCCCGTCCACAATGGCCCCCGTTCCCGTGAACGTATAAGCCGTATCCGTATTATTAACGGTAATGCGGGCGGCGGAAACATTGCCGTCCAGCGTAACGGAGGAAGCGGCCACCCCTGCCAGGTCTTCAAAGTTGGCGGATTTCGTGGCATCATAAGCCACGGCCGTTCCATCCTTGTCCAGCCAGATGGTCCCCCCGCCGGACACGGTCCAGGTTCCCGCCGCGCCGCCATTCCAGTTGAGGGCTTCCCCCAGCGCCTTCACGCGCAGGTAAAGCGTGTTCCCCATCAGTTCCAGAACATAACTGTAATCACCGGAAAGCCCGGCGGGATCAAAGGTAAAGTTGCTTGCCGTGAGTGTGCCGAAGCTGTCCGCAGTAATCAGCTTGTAGTCGTTTTCCATGGTCTGGTCCACTCCGCTGATAGTCAGCGTCAGCGTTCCTTCCGAATTGAAGGAGAGCGTGCCGCCCGACTGGATGACGGAAGCGCTGGCGGAATTCATCCCCGTCAGGTCCATCGTCAGCCCGGAAGCCTGGGACAAGGTCATGTTGCCCACGGAGGTAAGCCGCGCCCCGGCGCCCAGGGTAATGGAGTTGCCGAAGGTGACGCCCCCGGTGAGCCCGAAGCTGAGCTCGCCGCCGGAAACCGTCAGCGCATTCGCAAAGCCGGTGGCGGAACTCAGCGTCAGCTTGCCCGTGCCGCTCTTGGTAAAGGCGCTCCGGCCGTCCAGCACCGTTGCGTTGGCAATAGTGGCGTCCGTTCCTTCCCCTGCGGAAATTTCGTCAAATCCGGTAATCGTGGCATTGGTGAACATGTCCGCGCGCGTCACGCCGTTCAGGTTCAGCACGCTTTTGGTGACTACATCCCCGCGCCCCTGCCCGGAAAGAGTTGTCGTCCCGGTAAAGACGGCGTCATTGCCCGTAATGGTCACGTTGGCCAGCGCCGTGGTCAGGGAAGTGCCGTTGACCTTCTGACCGCCCGCATAAATGGCGGCATTGTTAAACGTGCCTCCGCTGATGGAAAGGTTGGCTTCTCCGATCGTCAACGCTGCCCCGGTATTGTTACGTTCCACATAAGTGCCCAAGGATATTTGCGCTCCGTCAAACGTGCCCCCTGTAATCGTGATATTGGTGGCGCCGATATTCCCGGTGAGGCCAGCGGTAGCAGTTCCGTTAACGTAGGAACCACCCCAAATCTGGCCTGTATACGTGCCGGATTTGAACGTCAGATTGGTAGAGCCTGTAATATTGAACGTACTTTCCCCGGTTTCCACCCAGCTTCCCCCCGCAATCATGGCCGCTACCGTGCCACTGCCCAAGTCCAGCGTCATATTGGTATCGGTTAAATTCCAAGTGGAAGTATTTGTCCGGGTACCTGCAAAAATTTTCTTGGTTCCGTCTCCTGAAAAAGTAGCTCCCGTGATGGTTGTCGTCACTCCCTGCGCAAACAAATTTTGTGCAAAGGTTCCTCCCGTGATTTCCATGGAAGCGGACGAATTGGCTGCAATATTTGCAGCAGAACCTGATGCGGTCGCATCGGACAAACCATACACATTCCCATTATACTGGCCTCCCGTAATTCTCAATTTGGCCGTATACGCATTCGTGCCGTCTCCCAATTGGACAAGCCCCCTTCCCAGAAGGGCAACGGAGCCGTTAAAAGTCCCTCCGTCCAGATTCAGGGCAACGTTTCCAAGAATGGTTGACTTTTGTCCCACGCCACGTGTTGTTCCGGCTGTTACCAGCTGGGCGAAAGTTCCGCCGTCAATGGTGAAGGTGACGTCTCCCGTATGGCGGAAGGATTCCTGCCCCAGTCCTATGCACCACCTGGCGTCCGGCGAGCTAACCGAAGTTCCAGCCCATTCTCCCCCATGGATATTGACAATATATGTTCCTGTCGTCCGGAACGCATCCGCCTTGTTGCCATCTCCCACCAGGCAGAAGCCATTGATCGCCCCCGCATTCTGGTCTACATTGAGGGTGATGTCGGCGGCCACTACCCGGTCCTGATTGCTCCACCCCATCAACTGGGGATTTGTATTCAGCAGGGAAGTTCCGGCCCCGATATTGATCACAAAGGAATTGGTCCCTCCCAGAGTAACGCCTCCGGCGGTACCCGCAACATTCCATAATTGCAGCCCCGTATAAGTTCCTCCTTCCAGATTGAGAACCCGGTTATAGCCCCCCTCATAGGTTCCGGCAGCCGTAATATCCGTTAAATAGATGGCACCGGGGGAATCCGCCTGGGTTACGGGATCCCCTGCCGGCGGCGTAATCGTATACTGGTCGTCAGCAAAGGAAATCGTCGTTTCTCCGTTACCCGTTAATGTATAGGCAGCCCATGACGGAGAAATGAAACAGGCCAGAAGAGCGGACAGGAGGGGAAGGGGCAAATGCAGACGCATAATTATGTAACGTGTTAATAATGAATAATAAATTATATACCAGACTATATTGTTAGTAATAATTAACGGATTTAAAATCCGGAGTCAATGACAATTTTTAATATCAAGCGCTTTAGGATGGTTGACCGGATTAAAACGTAAGAAGAGGGGAAGGAGGCCGTTCCAGTTTCAAGTTCGGGCATTATCAATATTTTATTGTTGCCTGGTCCTATTTATAAACATTTCCGGATTTTAAATCCGCCCGTATATTTCCCCACTTCTCCCAACAGGAACGGCCTGCATGCAGGAAAAAGTGATTTCTTGTCTTGCATTCCCATGGGAGTACCTGTATAAGCCTCCACGTCCCCGCCGCAAGGCAGGAATACAGCACCAAGGTCAGGGAGCGGTAGCTCAGTTCGGTTAGAGCGCCAGCCTGTCACGCTGGAGGTCGCGGGTTCGAGCCCCGTCCGCTTCGCCACCTTGTTCAAGAGAATCGCCGCCTCCGGGCGGCTTTTTTGTTCCCGGAAAGCCCGGGGCCTGGAAAACAGGCAGCCCGGCGGGAATGTTTTACTGGAAAAGGGGGCCAGGACCCGGTAGAATGGGAGCCAGCATTACAATCATGAGCATACTTTCGGACCGTCTTTCCGAGGAAATACTGCAAGCCCGCCAGCGCGTTTACACCGTTGGCGAACCAACTCCTCTTCAACGATTGAATCTGCCGGGCATCAAGGCCCCGGTGTACGCCAAAAGGGAGGACCTGGGACCCATCCGGGCCTACAAATGGCGCGGAGCCTTCAACTGCATGGCCGCGCTAAGCCAGGAAGCGCGGGACAAGGGCATTGTGGCGGCCTCAGCCGGCAACCACGCCCAGGGCGTGGCCCTGGCAGCCAGCGTCCTGAACTGCCAGGCAACCATTTTCATGCCCCGGTCCACACCGGAGGTGAAACAGACGGAGGTGCGCCGCCATGGCGGCAGGCACGTGCAGATCATCCTCCACGGCGACTGTTATGACGAGACGGCCACTGCCGCCCATGAGTACGCGGAAACCCACGGAAGCACCTTCGTGCATCCCTATGACGACCTGGTGACGATGGGGGGCCAGGGAACGCTGGCTGATGAAGTGGTGATGAGCGGGGAAGGCCCATTTGACCGCGCCTATGTAGCCATCGGCGGGGGCGGCCTGGCCGCGGCCGTAGCCTGCTGGCTGAAAAAATTCTGGCCGGACATCAAGGTGATCGGCGTGGAAGGCGTGGACCAGGCCTCCATGAAAACCTCCATGGAACAGAACCACCGGGTGAATCTGGATTACGTGGACGTGTTCTGTGACGGCACCGCCGTCCATATCCCCGGGGAACTGACCTATCCCCTCTGCCGGGAGCTGATCGACGAGTTCGTAACCGTCACCAACAACGAGGTCTGCCAGGCCATCAGGGCCATGTGGGAGTCCTCCCGCGTGGTGCCGGAACCTTCCGGAGCCATGAGCCTGGCAGGATTCCTGAAACAATGGAACCAGGGAGAAGTGAAGCCTGATGAAAAGAGTTTCGTGGTCATTTCCGGCGCCAACATGGACTTCACCCACCTCACCCAGATCGCCCGGCAGGCGGGCATCGGCAACCATGAAACGCGCTACCTGCGCATTTCCATGGATTCCAAGCGCGGGCAGGTTCTCAAGTACCTGCGCCACATCCCGCAGGATACCACGCTGGTGGACGTGCAGTACGGCAAGACGGAAGGAGCCGCCCAGTACCCCGTGTTCGGCATTGCCGCTTCTGACGAGGATCTGGACACCATCCGCACGACGCTGAAGAAGAAGGGAATCGAGTTTGAAGACATCAGTGAGGATGACGACGTGCGCTTCCGCATGATTCACTACCAGGCGGAGCTGTGCCAGCATCCCCTGTTCGTCCACATTGAATTTCCGGAACGCGCCGGGGCCTTTCTTGACTTTATGGAACGCATCGCGGACCTGGCCTCCCTCTGCTATTTCAACTATACCTATACCGGGGAACGCGTGGGCCGCGCCCTGGTGGGCATGGAGTTTGAATCCGCGGAAGACCGGGAGACCATCAGGGAACGCATGGGCGCTTTTTCCAAGAACATCATCCGGTCCATCCGGGAGATATCTCCGGAGGCATTCAACCGGATCATGGGAAGTAAATAGTTAATCATTAAAAGTTAATAGAGATTGAAAATATTAGCTCTTCGCTATTAACTTCCCACTACTGGTTCCCCTTTCATGCTTCCTCCCATTATCCTGGCCTCCCAATCACCGCGGCGGCGCGATTTACTGGCGAAGGCCGGCGTGGCTTTCTCCATCGTCGTGCGGGATACGGAGGAATTGAAAGACGCCGCCATGCCACCGCAGGAACTCTGCCTGCACAATGCCAGGGCCAAGGCGGAAGCGGTGTTCCGGGAACATCCGGATTCCACCGTGGTAGGCGCGGATACGCTCGTTTTCCTGGACAGACGCCCCCTGGGCAAGCCGCAGGATGAGGAGGAAGCCCGCTCCATGCTCCGCATGCTCTCCGGGCGCACGCACCACGTGTGCACGGCAGTCTCCATCCAGTCCCCGCTGGGAGTAAAGGACATCGCCGTGCTGACGGAAGTCACCTTCCGGACACTGACGGAGGCAGATATACGCCGTTACATGGAGCTGGTGAACGTGATGGACAAGGCCGGGTCCTATGCCTTCCAGGAGCACGGGGAGATGATCATTTCCTCCGTGCGCGGCGATACGGACAATGTGATCGGCCTGCCGGTCAACAACGTGCTGGAATGCCTGAAAAGCCTGGGCTACCTACTATAGACCGATCAAGCATTCGGACGCTGTTTCCCGGAAAGGGTCCTCTTGCTTTCAATGCTCTTCAGACGGGAAAGCGGTTTTACTGCAAGCCGGGAAGGCTTCATTTTTCCGCCAGGAATGAACTGAACTTGTTGTAAAACGCCACGGGGAGCACCACTTCCAGCAGGGTGCCTTCCTCCACATATTCCGTGGAAAGGACCTTGCCTTCGCTGTGCATGGCGGCGGCCAGATCACTCCGGGTATAGGGAATCAGGAACCATGCGCGTCGCACTCGGCTTTCCAGCATTTCCACGCAGGCGTTCAGCAGGTCTTCCGCGCCCTGATTCTCCTGTACGGACATGGGCACCACCCTGCCGTTGAAGTGGGCCGTCAGCAGGGTTTCCAGCTTGTGGCGCTCTTCTTCCGGGACAAGGTCCACCTTGTTCAGGACCACGATCATGGGCTTGTCACCCGCGCCCAGCTCTTCCAGCACTTCCAGGGTGGTTTCGTAATGGCGCACGGCTTCCGGGTCGGAAGCGTCCACCACCTGTACCAGAAAATCCGCCAGGACGGCTTCCTCCAGCGTAGACTTGAAGGCCTCCACCAGGCGGTGGGGAAGATTGCGGATGAAGCCTACGGTATCCGTCAGCAGCAGGGGCTGTCCATGCGGAAGTTCTATTTTCCGCGTCGTGGTGTCCAGCGTGGCAAAGAGCATGTCTTTCGCCATGACCTCCGAGCCGGATACGAGAGACAGCAGGGAGGATTTCCCGGCGTTGGTGTACCCCACGATGGCAGCCGTGGCGATCGCCTGGCGTTCCCGTTCCTTGCGCTGCGTGGCGCGCTGCCTGATGACCAGGGCCAGTTCCTTCTGAATGGCCTCAATCCTGGCGCGCGCCAGGCGGCGGTCCACTTCAATCTGCTTTTCACCTTCGCCCCTGGCGGCTCCGCCGCCGCCCTTCCCGCCCCCGGAACCGCCGCCCTGGCGGTCCAGGTGGTTCCACATGCGGGCCATGCGGGGGAGTGAGTACTGCATGCGCGCCAGTTCCACCTGGAGGGTGGCTTCCCGCGTGCGGGCGCGCCGTGCAAAGATGTCCAGAATGACCTCTTCACGGTCAATCACGCATTCGTCAATCAGCCGTTCCCATTCCCGCTGCTGGGAAGGGGAGAGCATGTTGTCAAACACCACGCAATCCGCCCGGCAGTCCAGGGCCAGTTGCCTCACTTCCTCCGCCTTGCCGGTACCGCACAGGAATTTGGCGTGCACGTCACGGGATTTAATCAGGTGCTTGCCCACAATGCCTATGCCGAGGTTGGAGACAAGGTCTTCCAGCTCATCAAGCATGGCCTGTTTTTCCCCGGCCTCAGAGGGATCAAAATAGATGGAGACGAGCATGGCCCGTTCCACCATTTCCGGTTTTTCGCGGATTTCAAACATGGCGGACGGTTAACGGAATTGCTTGCTGGAGGTGGGCGTGTAGTCCTTCAGCGCGAAGTCCGCATGTTTGTGGCAATCACAACCGCATGAAGAGAGGAAGCAGGCAGTGCATGCCAGCGTCATAAAGCTGATCAGTCTCATGCGGCTATGAGAGCCGTACGGAGTACCCTAGGCAAGCAAATTTTACTGCATGCGCGGCGTTTTCCCCACCGGGTCGGGATCCGGAGTCCTTTCCATGGATGATTCTTCCAGGGTCATTACGGCTTTCCTCCCGGCTTCCGGCCAGGGCTGCGCGATATTAATGGAGAAAGGAACCGTGAGGTCATAGCGAAGGTCGCCCACGGTTCCGGATTTCACAGCTTCCCCCATGACTTTTCCATCTTCCAGCTTCAGGGCGCCGCACTGCACTACGGAATGCCCCACGTAATCTTCCGGGGAGGAATCAGGAAAGTCTTCAGCCAGCCTGAGCAGAAGGTTGGACATGTCAATGTCTGCGGCCTTGCCGGCTTTCAAATCACACATTTTCAGGACAAAAGTGGCGTTGTCCGTCTGGATGCCGATCACGACCCGTCCGGAAGGTTCGTCCACAATGATCTTGTTGAGTGAATTCCCGGAAGGCAGCTTGAAAGAAGCCACTTCCCGCCCCTCCCGGAGAAAGACGGCCTTATCCATGGAGTCCACCAGTTGAGAACCGAAAAAAGAGACGCTCCAGCCTCCGGGCAAAACACCGGAATAGTAGGGACTGGCGGGGACGGCAGCATCAGCGGACCAGCCGGAAGGGAAAAGCAACGGGAAAAGCGCGGCAAGAATAAGAGATTTTTTCATGATTTACAGGGGAGTTGTTTTCCCTGTACCACTCCCCCCGCCGGACGGCAAGTTTTTTCAATACAATTATTTACTCCTCTTCCGGGGGTTCTTCCTCCTCATCCAGGCTGCTCATCCACAGGTTCCATTTTTCAATGAAGGAGCGGTCCATCTGGAGCAGGGCGTTTTCCTGCTGGGTGGGGGAAATGGTTTCCGTCAGGCTGCCGAAAATAAGAAGCGGCTTAGAATACGTATCCGCCAGGGCGGCAAATTCCGCAGGCTGCTTCTGACGGCATTCCCGTGCCAGTGCATACAGGGAATTGAACGGAAGGTCATTCCAGCTCACCTGGTACGCGTCACTCCCTTCCCGGCTGTCCTGCGGCTCTACGGTCAGCAGGTGTCCCTTCATCCCCGTCAGGCGCACTTTGGAGCCGTCTTTCAACACAAGGGTTTTTGCTGGCTTCTTTTCCAGCAGGCCGGGCAGGATTTTCTCCATGCGGGTGAACAGCGGCAGCATCCGGTCCGTCATTTCCCGGCGCGCGGCCAGCCTGGCCTTCACCGCCGGAGAAGAAACCACGCCCTCCGCCGCAAGGTAGGCAGCGGAAACCTTTTCATAATCACCCGTTTTCTTCATGACTTCAGCCGCTTCCCGGCAGATGTCCTCATAGCTTCTGGACTGCGCGGCCAGCAGGGCTTCCCTCCTCTTCTCCTCCTCCTGCTCTTTTTTCCTTTCCTCCTCCTCTTTCAGCTTGGCCATTCTCACGGCTTCCGCCGCCTCCCAGTCCCGCGCCGTCTGGTACTGCATTCTCAGATGGTCCAGGATTCCCTCCAGCGCGGCATAGGCCGGAGGCATGGAGGCCACTTCCCCATTCATCATCTGTTCCCGCAGAAAGTCCGCGGCGGACCGTTTGGCCTCCACCTCCGCCACCGTCTTTTCCGGCATGTCCTGGAGACGTTTCAGGCGGTCGTACTGGGCGGTATACGGCTTCAGGTTGCTGAGCCATGCGGAAGCCAGTTCACGGATGTTTTTCTCCCGGTCATCCGCGGCCTCAGCCGCCACCCGGTCCAGAAAGGAGCCGTATTCCGGCCATTTACCGGCAAGGTACCAGGATTTCAACGCCATGCCCACGTAGTAATGCACGGCCAGATCTGAGCTGGACCGCAGTCCCGGCATTCTGGAAGACCAGTCTCCGGAGCCCAGGTACATGACCAGGTTCCCCACGTCCCGGGCGCGTTCCAGCTCCGCCGGGTCCTTGTAGGCCTCCACTTTCCGGGACAGTTCCTCCAGCCGTTCCACTCCTTCCGGGAACTGGCCGCGCGCCCACAGGCACAGAACCTGGTTCAAGCCGGCCCAGAGGGAGGTGGAAAGGGGGCAGTCCGGCTGGTCCGCCAGGTCACCGAACATGGCGGCAGCCTTCACCATATCCCCCCGGTTCAGGGATTCCTGGGCTTCATTGAACAGGTTCCCGAAGCGGATACTGCGCTCCAGCCGGGATTCCGCTGAAGCCCTGTCCTCCGGAGATGTTCCTTCTCCGGCGGTAGGTGGAAGCGCCGGAGGGGGCGCGGCATGGGAAGCGGCCCTCCCCTCCTGCCATGCGGCCCATCCCCAGATGCCAAGGCCCAGCACCACGACGCCGGCAACGGAGGAAATGACGATCATGCGGCATTTCCTGCGCCGGGCGCGGCGGCTCTCCGCCGCACGCCGTTCCGCCCAGGTGAGGCCGGATTCCTGCATGGCCCTGTCATATTCCCCCAGGGCCTGCTCCACGGCATCCATCAATTCCGGATAGGAGGAAAACCGGTCCTCCTTATTAAAGGACATCAGCTTGTCCACGATGAAGCAGGTCATCGGGGAGATGTCATTGACCACCTGGTCCAGGCGGGGGAGGTTTTTTTTGGTCTCCAGAAGAACATCGGAAGACTGGGAGGCGTCCACGCGCGGAGGAGCGCCTACCAGCATATGGTACATGGTGGCGCCCAGCGCGTACATGTCCGTCCGGAAGTCCTCCTCACCCCGCAGCAGCGTTTCCGGAGCGGCGTAATACGGGGTGACCCATATTTCCCGTTCCACGTCGGACTCACTGTGAAGGAGGGACAGACCGAAGTCCACGATTTTGGCAACCCCGTCCGGAGACTGGAGGACGTTGGCCGGCTTGATGTCCCGGTGCATAAGGCCCGCGTTCCAGGCGGCATCCAGCCCGCGCACAATGTCCAGCGTCAGGCGCAGCACCTTGTCCTCCGGCACGCGTTCCTCCGCGGTAATCAGGGAATCCAGGCCGCTACCCTCCACCAGCTCCATGGCAATGTAAAAAAGGCCCTGGTCATGCCCCACGGCATAAATCTGCACCAGGTTTTCATGAGAGACCCGCGCCATGATCTGGGCCTCCCGCTCAAAACGTTCACTGCGCAGGGCATCCCCGGCATAGGTATCATTCAGCACCTTCAGGGCCACCTCACGCCCCAGCACGGAGTCTTGCGCACGGTATACCACGCTCATGCCGCCCTTCCCCAGTTTTCCGGTAATCCGGTAGGGCCCCATGCGCGTTTTCACACGCGTCAGCGCCTGGCAGCCCGGACAGATGGCATTGGCGTACGGCTGAAGCTGGGAGACGTCCATGGCCTGCCCGCATTCCGGACATTCAATGATGTTGTCTTGCTGGGGGTTCATGAACGCGGGGCGGAAGGGGAAGGAGAAAAGAAAGGGAAAATCAGCGGCGCGGAGTTTTTCCCGCCCCTCCGGACAAGAGCAGGGAGGGACCCCGTACAGGGCCCCTCCCGCAAATGTTCATTCCGTCTGTCAGGCCAGTGCCGGCAGGGAAGCGGCGGCTACGGCCTGGCCGTGGCGCTTGGTCTTTTCATCCGGCACGCGAAGCTGGATCTTCAGCTCGGGGAACTCGGTGCGCAGCACTTCTTCCGCCTTGTCAATGATGATCTGGCCACCGTCTCCGGAAGCCACGCGGCCCAGGAAGAGCAGATTGCGGATGTCATAGAACCGGGCGTAGTGGGCGATGGCATAGCCAAAGTGCACGCCGATGGTTTCATAAATCCTGCGGGCGCGTTCGTCGCCTTCCGCCATTGCGGCCTGAACCTTCTTGAGCTGTTCCGGGAAGGGCATGCCGTCAAACTGGAAGCCCGCGCGGGGAGCCAGACGGGCCACAGCCTGCTGGGAGAAGTAAAGGGCGCCCATGTCCTTGGACCATTCGTCCACGCCGCCTTCTTCGGAGTAATCCACGGGGGCGAAGGCCAGTTCGTTCAGCCAGGGCTTGATGTGGCCTTCCGGGTCCACGTAGCCGGCGGCCTCGGAGGTGCCCATGGCTACGCCCAGAACGGCGTTGTCATTCATGCCCATGGCCCCGGCGAGGGCGGTGACTTCACCGTCATTCACCACTTCAAAGGGGATGCTGTTCCATTTTTCCTTCTGGAGGGTGCGGAACACCTTGCCGAGGGTCTTTTCAATGTCTTCCTGGCTAACGCCGCGGAAGAGGGAGGAGGTGCGCACCTCGCTGTTGATGATCACGCCGGCGGAGGAACCGCCAATGGCGTCCACGCGGGGAAGATGGGCGGCGGCGCGTTCCAGGGAATCCTGGATGCCTTCAATGTGATACTGCGGGTCTTTCTGGAAGTAGGGGTCCCAGACCACTTCTTCAGAGTAGACCACCTCGCCGTTGACCACGGCGGCGCACTTGCGGTCGGAGCCGCCCAAGTCAAAGCCGATGCGGTAGCCGTCCAGGTTGCGGCCCAGGGTCATGGAGCCGGAGTATTCCGCAGGGAGGTCTTCCACGGCCACCTTTTTCACTTCAATCGGGGAGCCGTAAATCTTCTTGCCGATGAAATCCCAGTCGAATTCGCGGGCGCCGCCCTTGCAGTAGCGGGAGGCCAGCATGTCCGCAATGGCGTCATCCCCGGCGACGAGGATGATATTGCCGCCCTTCTGCCACAGCAGGAATTTCACGATGCGTTCCACATATTTCTCATTCAGGGCAACGTTTTCCCCGGTGTGGGGAAGCAGCTTGCCGGACCAGCGGAAGCAGGTTCCGTCATTGCGGGTCAGCGCGATGTCCACTTGATGAGAAGCGGGATCAGCGGCGGCTTTGGCTTCAAAAGCTTGATTCCAAAGGATGGCCGGCACGAAGCCGGGGTCCAGCACAGGCGTGATTTTGGGTTGAATGTTCATGGCAATAATCCGTTGGAAACGTAGCATACCCGCTTTTCCTTGAAAAGTATTCATTCCCTTCCCCTGTGATTTTTTTTGGCCCGTGCAGGCGGATAGCTCACTTTCTGCTGGAAAATCGCCGTGTTTTCACTAAAGAAGCAGGAGCCCTTTTTCCGGCGTGGCGCTCCGGAGGGACGGCCTACTCCACGCACACATGTTCCATGAATGAATTAACGGACCAGCTTATTACCCTGTTTTCCTCCGCCCTGATCGCCGTCATGTTCATCACTCTGGCCGTGGGAGTCTTCCGCCAGGCCCAGGAGCCGAATATCCGGCGCCCCCTGAAATGGCGCGTCCCCGTGGACCATCTGGACATGCTGGACATCGCCATGTGCGGCATCATCGTCCTGTACTTCAGCATGGGGGCGCTGATGGCGGCGGCCACGCCTCCCGGCGCGTCCGCACCGCCCACCACCACAAACATGGAGCTGGACGGCTACAAGATATTCAACGGGACGTGCCTGAACCTCATCCTGGCCTTCGTCCTGCTGGTGCGCATGTTCCACACGGGCAGAATGGAGGCTCTGGGGCTTAAAAAACATTCCCTGAAAGCCCTGGTTTACGCCCCCGTGGCGGGCTACCTGCTGGTGCTGGTCATCCACTTCCTGCTGGACCGGGCAGGCCTGTTCCAGTGGATTGAACAGGTTACGCACGCTCCGGCGGAACAATCCATCGTCTCCGTGCTGCGGAATTCCAGCGATATTCCCCTGATTACGGTCATCTGTTTCAGCGCAGCCATCGCGGCCCCGCTGGTGGAGGAACTTATCTTCCGCGGCTACCTGTACCCGATCATGAAGAAGTACACGGGCGCCTGGTTCGCGCTGGTCACCACGTCCCTGCTCTTCGGCATCATCCACGTCAGCCTGGTGCCGTTCATCCCCCTGGCTGTCTTCGGCGCCATGCTGGTGCTGCTGTACGAATACACGGGCACCCTCTGGACGCCCATCATCGCGCACTGCATTTTCAACACCGCCACCCTGATCAACATTCTTTATCCCGGCGTCCTCCTGCCCTATGGCACCTGATCCCACCATCCGGCAGACGGGGGAGGATGCGCTGGTAGCCCGGCTCCTGCCCCTGATGCCTTCCAACCCCGCCCTGGTGACGGGACCGGGGGACGATTGCGCCGTGGCGCGGAGTTCCGGCAGCCGCCAGCTGCTCCTGAAAACGGACTGCGTGGTAGAGGGCATGCACTTCCTGCCCGGCACGGATCCCGAACTGATCGGCAGAAAAGCCCTGGCGCGGGCCGTCTCAGACATCGGGGCCATGGGCGGCACGCCCCTTCACGCCCTGGTGACCCTGTTTGTGCATGCGGACCGCCCCGTCTCCCAGGTAGAAGGCATTTACCGTGGAATGGGGCGGCTGGCGGAACAGTTCGGCATCAGCATTGCCGGAGGGGAAAGCTCCGGACTGCCCGCAGACGGCCTGATCATCAGCGTGGCGCTGACCGGGGAAGTTCCGGAAGGAAAGGCCGTGCTGCGCAGCACGGCGCAGCCGGGCGACCTGATCGCCGTTACGGGCGTGCTGGGCGGCAGTTTCCCTACAGGGCACCATCTTTCCTTCATTCCACGGGTCAGGGAGGGCGGCATTCTGGCCGCCTCCGGCCGGGCCACCGCCATGATGGACCTTTCCGATGGTCTGGGGACCGACCTTCCCCGACTGGCGAAAGCTTCCGGTCTGGGCTTCCGCATTCATGAAGAACTCCTGCCCGTGCGCCCGGGTTTTACGGCGGCGCAAGCAATAGGTGACGGGGAGGATTATGAATTGCTGGTGACCTTCCGCCCCGGCGACCGGGACCGCATGGTCCGGCTGGCAGCGGAATATTTTCCTGAAACGCCACTGGCCGTCATCGGGGAAATGACCACGGAACCCTGCTCCGCCCTTCCGGCGGGATACAGGCATTTCAATTAGCCGGGCGCGGAATTATTCAGCCAACTTGTCCGCCATCCGTTCCTGCTGCATGTGGGGCAGAAGCTGTTCGTACGTGTCCTTGCCCATGTAGCGCTTGATGGAACGTTCCGGGGATTTGAAGATGTCCACCAGGATCAGGCAGTCCAGCACATCGCCGAAGTGCTTGTCCACGCTGAAGGAAAGGATTTTCCCGTTCAGCTTCAGGTACTGGCGCAGCAGCACGGGAATCCCCTTGCCGTCCTCCTCAATGTCCGCCACCAGCTGGGAAAGCCCCTGGGCATCCGTCAGGCCGATGGGCAGGATGCAGGATTCAGACCTTTTCAAGTCCGCCTTGCGGGGCGGATTGTAGGCCTTCACCTCATGCACCAGCTCAGCGTCCATTTCATGGGCCTTCAGATAGGAGACGATGAGGGCGCGGGAAAGGTTGGTGTAGTCACGGGAGATGCTCACCGTGCCGAACAGGTAGCGGTAATGGGGGTTGCGGGCCATGAACTGGCCGATGCCCTCCCAGATGAAGCCCAGGGCCAGCGGCCTTTTCTGGTATTCCGGCACGATGAAGGCGCGGCCCATTTCCAGGGAACGTTCCAGCACCCGCAGGGCGCCGGGGGCAAAGGAAAAGTATTCCCCGTTATACAGGCCTTTCACGCCGTAGCGGGCAATGATCTTGTCCGTCTCCCCCATGCGGTAGGCGCCCACAAGCTTCCGGTGGGTGCGGTCCCACAGGAACAGGTGCTTGTAGTGGTTGTCGTACGTGTCCAGGTCACACGCCTTGCCGGAGCCTTCCCCCACCTGGCGGAAGGTGTATTCCCGCAGGCGCCCTATCTCAATCAGGATGTTGGGGATTTGCAGGGCGTCCGCCACGTACACGTCCCAGTCTCCGTTTTCCTGGCGCGCGTGCAGGCATTCCGGAGGCAGAGCGTCAATCTCCGCCTGCATGTCCTGCACGGAAACGGGAGGGATCAGCGCGGCCATTTTCGCCTTGCGGTCCTTTTTATGCACATGGGGCCGGCGGCTCTTTTCATAACTCTTGCCCAGCAGATAAGTGCGCAGGCGCAGGTGGGAAACCATCGCCTCATCGGAATCATACTGCATGAGCTGGCTGAACGGAATGGGCCTGCCCACCACGATGCGGTGCGTGCTGCGGCCGTCCCTGCCTACTTCACGGGGAAGGAAGGCCACGCGTGCCTTGCGGTTGATCAGGGAAACGCCCTGGAACAGCAGGCTGTTGCGCCCCGGAAAATGCACGGGCACCACCGTCGCTTTCGTCATGCGGATGATGGCGGCGATGTTCGCGTTCCACGGGTCATCCGTCACCCTCTTATGGGCCAGGGAAAAACTGGAAGCGGTGCCGGCAGGGAAAATGCCCAGCACGCCGCCCTTCCGCAGCCAGGAGATCATCTTGCGCATGCCGGAAAGGTTCTTGCGCTTGGCGTTTTCATCCTCGTAAACATCCACCTTGATGAGCCAGGGCTCCAGTTCCTGGCACAGGGAAAGCTGCTCGTTGGCCAGGATGCGGACGTCTTCCCTCACGCGGGTGAGCAGCTCCCCGAACATGATGCCGTCCGACAGGCCGTGGGGATGGTTGGCGACCACGACCACCGGGCCCTTCTTGGGAATATTTTCCAGGTCCCCCGGACGAAGCTGCAATTTCAGGTTCAAGTGCCTGGTAGCCAGCTGGAAGAAATTTTCCGGGGAGCCGGACTCCTTGTCTCTCACGATCTTGTCGTACGCCTTGTTCAGGCGTTCCAGGCCCAGCAGCTTTTCAGCAGACGCCGCCACCAGCGAAGGCAAACGCGTATTTTCGTCCAAAATGTCTCGGATGTCCACCATCTTCGGGTGTTTGAGCTGGGCCATGCCCCGCTGTATAACGGATTTACAGGAAAAAGTGAATCTCTTTTTACAGTGCCGTCCGGAACGCAGTCTTGATTTCCACAGGGCGCAAAGTTACAATCCAAGCGGCTTTAGCCCCCATTTCCAACATTAGAAGACACTCATGCACCCAGCCATCGCCATTGACGGCCCCGCCGCATCCGGAAAATCCACCGTCGCCAAGCTCATTGCGGACCGCCTCGGCTACACGTTCATCAACACCGGGGCCATGTACCGGGCCGTCACCTGGTACATGCTGGAACAGGGCATTGATCCGGCGGATACGGCCGCCGTACTGGCCGCCCTGCCGTCCGTCCCCCTCTCCTTCGGCAAGGACGGCAGCCGCTCCGTGGTGTTGTGCGGGGAACGCGTGCTGGGTGAAGAACTCACGCGCCGGCAGGTCAACGACCACGTCTCCACCATTGCGGCCATTCCGGAAGTGCGCGCCCTGCTGGTGGAACGGCAGCGGGAATACAACCGCCGGGAGCCCGTGGTCATGGAAGGCAGGGACATAGGCACCGTGGTCTTTCCGGACACGCCGTTCAAGTACTTCGTCACCGCCTCCGAGGAAGTGAGGGCCGCGCGCCGCGCCGCGGAAGGCCTGACGGACTCCATCGCGGAACGCGACCGCAAGGACTCCTCCCGCGCTACGGCCCCGCTGGCCCAGGCGCCGGACGCCCTGCTGGTGGATACGTCAGACATGACGATTGACCAGGTAGTCCGTTTCATTACCGACAACATCCAGCAAAAACTCTCCGCCAGATGAACTCCTTCTACTGGGTTTTCTATACGCTCTTCAAAAGCATCTCCAAGGCCTTTTTCTCCTGGAAGGTCGTCAACCGGGAAAAGCTTATTGAAGACGGCCCCGTGCTCATTGTCAGCAATCACCAGAGCTTTCTGGACCCTCCCATGCTGGGCATTTCCTATGAGGAGGGCATCTACTTCTTCGCCCGCAAGACCCTGTTCCAGGGCATCTTCAAATGGGCCCTCCCGCTCTGCCAGGCCATCCCCATCGACCAGGAAAACCCGGACGCCGCCAGCCTCAAGCACGTGATACGCCTGCTGAAATCCGGCAAGCGCGTGCTCGTCTTCCCGGAAGGCTCCCGCACGCCGGACGGTGAAATCCACGACGGCATGGGAGGCATAGGCCTCATCCTGAGCAAAACGAAAGTTCCCGTACAGCCCCTGCGCATCAGCGGAGCGTATGAAGCCTTCCCCATCGGCTCCCGCTTCCCCAGAATCCATCCCGTCACGGTCACGGTGGGAGACCCCATCCCCTTCACTCCGGCGGAACTCAACGCCAAAGGAAAAGAGGCGTACCAGCATCTGACAGACAGGATCATGGACGCCATCCGCGCCCTTCCTGCGGAATAATCCCCTTTCCCGGCCCCATGATTTCCAGGCTGAAATTAATGGACTTCCGCTGTTACGGAAGCTTCTCCTGGCAGATTCCGCAGCAGGGGGCCATCATCCTGGGGAACAACGCGCAGGGAAAAACCAGCCTGCTGGAGGCCGTCTGCTTCCTGCTGCGCCTGCAATCCCCCCGCACCGCCCGGCCCGGCCCGCTGGCGGCCCACGGCAAACAATCCTTCGGCATCCGGGGGGAACTGCCGGGACAGGCCCGGCGCATCCTGTGGACGCCGGACGCTCCGGACCTCCGCGTCAATGGCGAACCGCGCAAGGACCAGCGCAGCTATCTGGCGGACAGCTACCCGGTGGTGTGGATGGGAAATGACGATCTCTCCCTGGTCCAGGCCGGTGCGGACGCCCGCAGAAAGTACATGGATTTTCTGGGCAGCCAGTGGCACCCGGGCTACAGGCTGGCCCTGTTCAGCTACCGGAAGGCTCTGAAAACGCGCAATTACCTGCTCAAACACAGGCATAAGGACAGGCTCCAACTGGACGCGTATACGCGGCAGCTTGCCCTGCACGGCACGGAACTGAGGAACCTGCGCGCCAGCCTGCTGGCGCTTCTGGTTCCCCATATCGCCCTGGCCTACCGCAACATCGGAGGCCGGGAGGAACAGGCCTCCGTCACCTACCGCGCCGCCGAGGAAGGGGACCTGTACGAACGGCTGTGCGCCGGGCTGGACCGGGACATCCGGTACGGGCAGACCCAGAACGGACCGCACCGGGATGACCTGGACATCACGCTGAACGGCAGGAGCGCCGCTCAATTCGCCTCGGAAGGGCAGCAGCGCACCATCGCCATTTCCATGAAGCTGGCGCAGTCATCCCTGCTTACGGAGGAAACGGGCCATACGCCCATCCACCTGATTGACGACGTCTTCGGGGAGCTGGACCCCACGCGCCGGGTGGCTTTTCTGCAATCGCTCCCCGCGGACGCCCAGAGCCTCATCACCACCACCCATCTGGACTGGCTGCATGACACCCCATGCCCGCTGCCGGCCTTCCGGCTGGAGGATTCCGCGCTCAATCCGGCCTGAACACGGCCCGATTGGAAAAGGAACTGCCCCGGCGCCCTATTCCTTCACCCAGACGTTCAGTATCTCCACGATGTACATCTTGTGGAAGTCCCCGGCCGCGTACCATTCCGGCACAATGGTCTTATCCAGAAAAGCATCCGGATTCAGCGCCTCCGCATACAGCTTGCGGCATTCAAGCACCAGGCGCGCTTCCGTAAAGCTCACGTTGCCGTTCTCCGTCCCATACGGCGTCAGGCCGGAGGCGGCCACCTTGTCCGTATCCCGTCCGCTCGTGGTGCCGCAAACGGTCAGGGCCTTATGGTATTCATGACTGAAGAAGGAAAGCGTGAATTCCTCCCCGGCTTCAATGAAGCGGAAGGTATGGCGCTGGGGCCGGATGACCACGAACGCCACAGGCTTCTTCCACATGAAGCCCAGGCCTCCCCAGCTGGCCGTCATCATATTGAAATGCTCCGGCGTGCCCGCCGTCACCAGCATCCAGTCATGCCCGATCAACTGCATGGCGTTGTCCCGGATTTCCTTTGGATCAATCTTTTTCATCGTGGTCTCTAACGTTTGTTCGCGTACCATCCTACACCTCTCCCCCCATATGTCAAAGCCGCGGAGCGGCTGGGATGACGCGGCCGGAGGAGGCCCCGCCCTCCCGGAAAGGCATCCGTTTGGAGTTGCTTTTCCGGGAGGGCGGCTCTAGCATTTCCGGGTATGAACCATACCGCGCTGGAAGACAAGCTGGGTTACCGTTTCAAGAATCCGGACCTGCTCACGCAGGCCCTGACCCACCCCAGCACGGACAGCAAGCCGGAAACGCGCCGGACATATGAACGCCTGGAATTCCTGGGAGACGCCATTTTACAGCTTGCCGTCACCCAGTACCTTTACCACCAGATGCCCCAGTCTCCGGAAGGGGAGCTGACCCAATTGCGCGCACGCACCGTCAGCCGCGCCAACCTGGGCAAATACGGCTATATCCTGGGCCTGGACAAGTACATTTCCCTGGGAAAGGGGGAGGAAAGAGCCGGAGGCCGGGGAAAGAACTCCATCATTGCCAACACGTTTGAATCCGTCTTCGGGGCCATGTCCCTGGATTCCGACTATGAAACGGCCAAGGCCGTGGCCCTGCGCGTTCTGCATGAGGCTCTGGATTCCGCGGCCAGCTCTCCCAAGGAGATCAACCCCAAAGGGGAACTCCAGGCCATTCTCCAGGCCATCCTGCCGGAGACGCCCGCCTATGAAACGGAGGAAAAGGGGCAGCGGGAAGCGGAGGACCGCTTTGAATCGCGCGTGCTCTGGCACGGCCACGTGATCGGCCATGGCCATGGAGCCAGTAAACGGAAGGCGGAAGTGGAAGCCGCCGCGGTGGCCCTGTCCGCCAAAGAATGGCTCCGCATTACCCTGTAAACCTTTAACGGACCGGGTGGCTATTTTGTCACCCTTAAGCCTTGGACAGCCCTGTGGCTGGTTTGATAGACAGAAGCCGTCTCCGTGAGGAAGAATCTTCCCCGGAAGACCTTCTCACAGACACACACCAACCATAGAAAACAAATGAAGACCTATACTCTCCCCGTCATCGGCATCATGACTCTCGGAGCCGCCGCCTTTGCCGCTGCCACGCCTTCCACGGCATCCGCCGGAGACGTCCTGCTGGCCCGCGACAGTTTTTCCGCCTGCAAATGGCTCGGCGACCGTTTCAAGTGGTTCAATGCGGAACGGGATCACAAGAATCCCTACATCCAGGAGTTTAACGTTTCCCTGCGCATGCAGTACGGCATGGACTGGATTGACCCGAACGGCGAAGGGCGCGTGATGGGTGAGAAGGAAGGCAACGGACGCCGCTTCAACGACGAATGGCGCCGCTTCCGCGCCGGATTCAACATGAAGTTCCTGAAAAACTTCAAATTCAACAACGTCTGGAACATCGGCGGCATGGACGGTCTGGAAAGTTATAACGCGGAAGCCAACCGCTGGGACACCTCCGACCTGACCTACTCCCTGTATGAACTGAATCTGGAATACAAGGGCGGCCCCGTCACCTACGCTATCGGCAAAATGAAGCCGCGCATCACCGGGGAATACCGCACCTCCTCCTCCGCCATCCTGACCATTGAACGCTCCATGCTGGTCAACCAGCTCCGCTCGGAAACCAACTACGGGTTCCAGGTGAACAATTCCGACAAGAAGGACAGGCTGGGCTGGGCCGCGGGCATCTGGATGAACGGCAACGGAGGCACGGGCACCGGAACGTTCAACAACCGCATTGAACCCGCCTTCAATTCCCAGGACAATTGCTTTATAACCGGAACGCTGAGCTATGACACGTCCAACGATGTCTTCCTGAAGAAGAGCCGCCTGTGGCTGGACTACGCGCACAACTTCACCAAGTGGGGGGACGACGCCCGGAACAAGGCGTACGACAAGCTGCATGACTACAGCTTCAAGTCCAAGTACCAGGGCACCGGAGCCAAGGACGTGGTAGCACTGACCTGGGAAGGCTCCCAGGGGGATTTCTCCCTGATGACGGAAGTGATGGCCGGGTTCAACGTCATCGGCATGAAGGCCGGGGCTGAAAACGTGTTCGGCGTGACCATCATGCCATCCTACAAATTTACGCCCAACTGGGAAGGCGTGCTCCGCTACCAGATGGCGGCCGGCAGCAACGCCGTGAAGTGGGAAAAACGCTACACGCAGAACTCCACGTACTCCGGCACGTCCGACTGCATGCAGGCCCTGTACCTGGGCGTCAATTACTACATCTTTGAATGCAACCCGAACATGGCCAAGATCATGGCGGGCGTCGAATACGCCCATTCCAACGGCACGGACTCCAGCAAGCAGAAAGGCTTCACCGGCTGGAGCTACAACATCGCGTTCCGCACCAACTTCTAACTTATCCCGGCGCATCTGCGTCCGTTTCCGGAAGCCGTTCCTCCTGCGGGGGAGCGGCTTTATTCATGGACCGGCATAAAAATACCGGAACCGCTCCAGAGAAAACGGACGCAATAAACCCAGCGGAGGTTCTATACTCTCAAAGCCGTATATCCGGCAGCGTCTCTGACTTCAGGGTAATCAGCTTGGGCTGGGCGGTGTATTCACGGCCCTTTTTAAGCAGTCCTCCCGCGCTCACCAGGGTCTGGAGCTTTTCATAAATGCGCAGCCGCAGGATTTCCTCGCCGCCCAGGGACATATGCTTCTCTTTCATCACGATAACGGTACGCTGGAAAATATCGTTGAATTCCAGCATGCCCGCTTCATGAAGAATGACAATAAGCTCATCCGTCACCAAATCCGGTGTTTTGCGCGAGGAACGTGATCTCCTATCCTCCAGCATGATGATAGAACATTATCATGACACACTTCCAGGCGTCAAGTTGATAACTCCCGCACCATTTCGCGCCGGAAATGCCAAAAGACCACCATGAAGCGCCGCACGCCTCTACAATGTTCCCAAATGCTTTTTTTCTGACACGGCCCTGATGGTGAAAATCACTTTCACAACTAAGCCGTGTACGCCCCGTCACCGCCCCGCCAGCCTTGGCGCGTTCACGCCGCCCACCAGCAGCACGATTTCCCCCTTGGGGGCACGTTCCGCAAATTCCGCCGCCAGACAGGAAGCGGGGCCGCGGTGGTAGGTTTCAAAGGTTTTGGTCAGTTCCCTGGCTACGCAGACGGGCACGTCCGGATCCAGCGCCGCCAGAGACTGCACGGTTTTGACGATGCGGTGGGGGGATTCATAAAAGATGCTCGTGTGGCTGGCTTCCACCGCCGCCTGGAGCATGGCCCCTTTCCTGCCGGATTTGACAGGCAGAAAGCCGCCAAAGAAGAAGGCGTCCGTAGGCAGTCCGGAACCCACCAGCGCCGTCACCACGGCGGACGGTCCGGGCAGCACGGTGAAGCTGACTTCCTTTTCCTTGAGCGTCTGGATGAGGCGGTACCCCGGGTCACTCACACCCGGCATTCCCGCATCACTGATCACGGCGAAGCTTTCCCCGCCGGCGGCACGGGCGGCGATTTCCCCGGCGCGGGATTGCTCGTTGTGGTCATGCATGCTCATCAGCGGCTTCCGGATTTCATAATGGGAGAGCAGGAGGCCGGAATGGCGGGTGTCTTCACACGCAATGACGTCTACCTTGCGCAGCACGTCCAGCGCCCGCAGGGTGATGTCCGCCCGGTTGCCGATCGGTACCGGGACAAAGTAAACGCTATATTCCACTTCCGCCATAAGCAAGGATGATCCGGAACAGTAAGGGGCTATCCGTTGGTAAGGGTTTCCGCTATGGAGGTGGCCACCAGCCGCGCCGCATAGGAGAGGGCGTTGGTCCGTGCCGTCTGGATGTTGCCCAGGTCAAAGAACTGGCTCGTTTCCTCCGCAGAGCTGGCGTACAGGACCTCGTTCGTCCTGCCGTCCACCACACGGTATTTGACGGCCAGGCGCAGGCCCAGCTCCGTACTTTTATAGGTGTCTTCCCGGCTTGAACGCAGCTGGTCAAAGGTGATGGAGTATACTTCCCCCTCCACCCGGATGTCCGCCCCGGAGCGGGTACTCAGCTTGTAGGTGCCGTCCCGCTGGAGTTCATCCGCCAGAGCGCCGGTCACCAGTGTGGCGGCGCGGGGTTCCAGGGAGTTGTTGGCAAAGAGGCAGACCTGGACGGTTTTCGCAAATTCCAGCTTGGGCGGCTTGGTGCCCCCCAGCTGGTAGCCGCAGGAACCGGCGAGCAGGCACAGGGCGGGCAGAAGGAGTTTAAACATGTGCCGGATGCGGTTCATGCGGAGGGAGGGTTCCTGTTATTTGCTGGTGACGCCCAGTTTTTTCAGGCGCGCCTTCGCCGTAGCGGCGGCGGCGGGATTGATGCTGCCCTTGGAGGCCACTTCCTGGTAGCAGAAGATGGCCGCATTGGTATCCTTCATCTTGGTAAGGTAGTATTCCGCCACTTCCAGCTGCTGGGAGACCAGTTCACGCTTCATGGCGGCCAGGTCGGAGCGGGCGGCCCCGGCGCGGGAGCTGTTGGGATAGCGCTGGAGATAGTCTTCATACGCTTCCTGGGCGCGGGCCACATTGACGTGGTTGCGGTCCCCGTCAGCGGCGGCCTGGCGGTACAGGGTGGCTATCTGGAGCTGGGCCGTGGGGGCCAGCGGGGAATGCGGGTGGTTGTCCACCAGGTTCTGGTATGCTTCAATGGCCTCCTTCATCCGGCCGCGGGCGGCCAGGTAGCTGCCCAGCACGTTCATGGCCTGCGGGGCGGTGGGGGCGTACGGGGCGTTGTCGCGCACGTGGTTCAGCCATTCCGTGACGTTCTTGGGGTCCATCCTGACGTCAAACATCCATAGCACGCGGTTGGTCAGCGCGCCGCTCGCCGCGCCGAAGGCCATTTCCTTCTGCCGCTCCATGGCCTGCTTGTACAGCGGACTGTCCGGGTGACGGTCAATGAGCTTCTGGTACTGGTCAAAGGCATCCGCAGGTTCCTTGCGGGCTTCATAGAGTTCCGCCATTCTGAACCGGGCCTGCGGCGCTTCCTTGGAAAGGGGGTGCTTTTCCACCACCCTCCTGTATTTCTTGATGGCGCCGGAGAGATCGTTCTTCGCTTCCTTCGCCCTGGCTTCCTGCATCAGGGCGATGGCCTGCTGGTCCACCATGCGGACGGTTCCGGGGGGAGGGGGCGCTTCCGAAGAACACTGGCACAGCACCAGCGTTCCGGAGACGGCGGCCATCATGACAAGCAGCTTTTTCACATTCATGACTTTACAGCAGAAAAAGAGGGCGCGTCAACCCGGTGAACGCAGATTGACGCGCAAAAAAGAGTTAATGGCCCTTGCCGTACACGGCTTCAGCGTCAAAAACAACGCCTCCGTCAGCTTCGCGCAGCGTGACGGGTTCCCCCTGGGGCTGGGACTTCAGTTCGTCGCCAAAAGGCACGGAACGGTAGAAGCAGGAGTGGTGTCCGGTGTGGCAGGCCCCGGCGCCGCACTGGTCCACCAGCACGATCAGGGCATCCTGGTCACAGTCAATCAGGATTTGCTTCACCTTCTGCACGTGGCCGCTGGTCGCGCCCTTGTGCCAGATTTCCTGGCGGCTGCGGGAATAGTAAACGGCTTCCCCCAGCTCCATGGTCATGCGCAGGGATTCCGCGTTCATGTAGGCCAGCATCAGCGGTTCATGGGTAACGTGGTCCATGGCGAGGGCCGGAATCAGGCCGTTCTGGTCAAATTTGGGGGCGAATTCCACGCCTTTTTCCACATTCACCTTGCCGCGGTCGGCAAAGACAATCCGGGATGAGATGTCATTTTGTTCCATAACCGGGCCCCTTAGTACATGAAATATCCGACATATACCAATCTTTTCTGTTGCCCTGACGCAACGAAATGGTTTCATAGGGAGCGTATGGCATTCACGGCACCCCAAGCGTTCGACCTGCTCCGCACCGCCTTCTCCCGCAACCGGCTTCCCCATGCCCTGCTTATTGTGGGAGACGAACACCAGGGAGCCTCCCGCCTGATTCTTCAACTGCTGGAGCTGATGAACGGCATCCGGGCGGACCACCTGGACGGCGTGCGGGACGAGTACTGCCGCCTGGTGCGCCCCAAGTCCAAGTCACGCCGCATCCTGCGGGACGACATCCGCGCGGTGGAGCCCTTCCTGCAGCAGCGCGCGGCGGAGGGAAAATGGAAGATAGCCGTGTTCATGGATGCGGAGCGCATGAATGACGAGGCCGCCAACGCCTTCCTGAAGACCCTGGAAGAACCGCCCAGCCAGTGCCTGCTTATTCTGTCCACCTCCCAGCCGGACCAGCTTCTCCAGACCATCATTTCCCGCTGCGTGCGCGTCAACCTGCTGCAATCCGCGGAGTTCAGGCTCACCCCCATCCAGGAGGCCCTGCTGCCCCACTGGCTGGAGACCTGCCGCAACCTGGACAATGACCTGGCCGCGCTTGCCTTCCGCAGCAAGTTCGTGGACGTCATGACGGAGGCCAAGGCCGCCATCACCAAAAACCTGAACCAGGCCCTGAAGGATGAAGCGAAGGAAGCCGCCCAGGGCACGGACACCTCTGACTGGGAGTCCCGCAACAAGGACGCAAACGCCGCCCAGATAGAAACGGAATACCTGGAACAGCGCAACCAGGCCCTGGAACTGCTCATCAGCTGGTTCGGCCAGGCGGCCCTGATCGCCTCCGGCGCCCCGGAAGTCACGCCAATTCACCCGGAGGTGCGCACGCTGGCCGCGCAGATGCCCGTGAACGAATTGCTGAAGCGCATGGAAGCCCTCAACAGGCTCCGCGACGATTTGAATTTCAATATTCATGAAGCCCTGGCGCTGGATGTCCACCTGCTGGCCGCCGTCGGGTCTTCCTGAATGAAGACTCCCTCACCTCCCCTACCCCACTATGACCTACTACTCCCGTCTGCTGTTGTCAGCCGCCGTCTTCCTCGGCTGTTCGCCCGCCGTCCGCGCCGTCACCCCGGAAGAAGGAAGGCGCCTTTACCTGGAAGCGAAGGAAGGAAATGCGGAATCCCAGTACCGTATGGGCCTCTGCTTCCTGAAGGGAGATGGCGTCAAGCGCAGCCCCTCCCAGGCCAAATTCTGGTTTTCCAAGGCGGCCAGGCAGGGGCACCGCACGGCGGAACGCTCCCTGCGCCTGATTCCCAAAAAGGCTCCGCTGCCCGTGGACCCTTCCGCCGACCGCGCCACCCGGGAGAAGAAGGGGCTGGAATTGTATGAGTACCTGTACAAGCTGAAGGATTACAGGCCCGCGCGGGAAAGCACAACCACCTCCGTCACCATCAACGGCAAGAGGAAGTATGACAAGCTGCCGGAACAGGGAACGAAGCCGGAGCTTTCCAAAGTGAGCGCCTTCATCCGCGCCGGGGCGGACGTGAACTACCAGGGTGAGGGCATCAGGGGGGATAATTCCTGCGCTCTGGCCCTGGCGCTGGACATGCAGTTTTTTGAATTGGCGGACCTCCTGATTGCCAACGGGGCGGACGTCAATCTGGAAATTGGCCGGTCTGACGAGTATAAAAACGCTTCTTCCTCCCTTCTTGCCAGGCATTATTTCAATCCCAGGGCTCCGCAGGCAGCCTATCTGCTGGAGCACGGGGCGGACCCGGATTATGTGTGCAACGACGGCAAAACACTGCTGATTTCCGCCGCCAGGTACGGGAATGAGGAGAGCGTCAGGTTCCTGCTGGAAAACGGTGCGGACCCCAATAAACCCAACGGCAAGCCGCGGCTAGGCCATTACAAGCCGGCCAATTCGGAAACGGCCCTTTGGGTGCTCGCGGACGTTTCCGGCCTTCAGGAAAATTCCATAAACGCCGCCGCCAAATTGTTGATTGAGCACAAGGCGGACGTGAACTTCCGCGCCAGGGGCGGAGCCACTCCCCTGGACCGCGCCATCGCCACCGGAAAGAGCAGCCTGGCGCGCATCCTGAAAGAAGCAGGGGCCAAAACCTCCAGGGAATTAGACGGCAAATAAGGTGCGGAAGCTCAGCCTTTTTCCCCTCCCTGCCGGAGGCGGGGGACAAGAATTTCCTCATAGGCGCGGAATTTCTGCTCATACGTCAGCCGCGCCGCCGCCGGACTGGTGGAGGGCATCTGGATGATGGCAGGGGTTTCCCGGAGGAATAGTTCCGGAAAATACCGCTTGAGGTATTTATGGGAGGCGGTTCCGTTGCAGCAGACCGTGCAAATGCCGGGAAAACATTCCAGCAGGGCGGCAATGTCATTGGGCTGTTCCTGGGAGATGTGCTGGTCCAGGCTGCCGGGCCTGACGCCGGAGGCCACCACGTCCCACAGCCCCACCCCGCCCCGGTTGAGCAGGGACAGGCGTTCCCCATACGGCAAAGAGGGGTCAAAACCCAGCAGGGTGCCCATGATTTTCCAGAAGGCGTTGCGCGGATGGGCGTAATACTGGGCCTGCCGCAGGGATTCATCCCCCGGCAGGGAGCCGAGCACCAGCACGGAGCATTCCGGCGTGACGGAGGGAGGGAAGGAGCATTTCTTCACGGCGGGAAGCGGTCAGGGGTTCTGCATGCCGGAGTACCTGCGCACCTCCTTCATCCCCACCTCCTGCCGGAGCAGGGAGGAGAGCCACGGATGGCTTCCCACCGCGGGGGCCAGATTGAACCGTTCCGGCCTGGTGATGCGCGTGAAAATGACGCGCCTGATCTGGGATTTGGGCACCGTCTTGGCTCCGTAGCCGTCCGGCATGTTGGAGGACCAGAAGGTGACCGTGTCCCCGCCGTCCTTCACCAGGACGGTCAGGTGGCCGGATTCCCGGCGGCCAATGTGGTCCGTCCAGAATATCTTCATGAAGTCTCCGGGCCGGGCCTTCCGCCAGTCTTCAAAGTTGACGCCGGCGCCCAGCCTGTGCACCAGCACGGCCAGGCCGGGGCCATTGGCATTCGCCCAGCCCCACGGCCCTTCGCCGTCATGCTGGCCCAGGCGGGGAATGAGGGCCAGCCACGCGCGCTCGGAAATAACGGGCTGCGGCTGGGCGGCGTCCCATAGTTGCAGGGATTTTAAAAGGAGCAGGTAGCAGGCGGAGGAACAGAAGGAGGGGGTGGCCTCCCGGAGAAGGAAGACGGGACGGCGCGTGCGGGGGTCCCAGCGGCAGGTTTTCTGCGCCAGGGCTTCCATGGCCTCCCTGTTGATCTTGTAGCCTCCGCCCTTCCGGAATTGGGAAAGTCCGGCGCGCAGGGACTGGTACCAGGCGGCCTCTCCCGGAGTCATGGCCGCACCCCGGCCCGCGGGGGCGCGTTCCGCCGCCGTCACGGCTGCGGGCCACAGCAGCCCGAGGCAGCAAATCAATATCAGGGCATTCCTCATCCTTGCCCCACAGGGTATACGGGCGGCGGAAAATATCAAGGGCGGATTGCGCGCGCAGCGCTGTACGGAAAGGGAAAAAGGCCATAGCTTTTCCCCGGAATTCCTGTTGTTTTGTCTGGACTTATCGCAGAACGTCCCTTACTGTGCGTCAGGTCACGCGCCGGGTATGCGGAGCGGAGAGGCAACGCACCTTGGGCGGACCTTGTTTCCGGTATTTATTTTTAACCACCACGGACCACATAGAGGCATCATACCATGGCAAAACGCGAAGACATCCGCAAAATCCTCATCATCGGCTCAGGCCCCATCATCATCGGCCAGGCCTGCGAGTTCGACTACTCCGGCACCCAGGCCTGCAAGGCCCTGCGCGCTGAAGGCTACGACGTCGTTCTGGTGAACTCCAACCCCGCCACCATCATGACGGACCCCGGCATGGCGGACCACACCTACATTGAGCCTCTGACCGTGGACCGCATCACGGCCGTGATTGAAAAGGAACGCCCGGATGCCCTGCTGCCCAACCTCGGCGGCCAGACGGCCCTGAACCTGGCCTCCAAGCTGAACGAGGAAGGCATCCTGAAGCAGTACAACGTGGAAGTCATCGGCGTGGACCTGGAAGCCATCGCCCGCGGTGAGGACCGCATCATCTTCAAGGAAACCATGGACAAGATCGGCGTGCCGGTGGCCAAGTCCGAACCCGTCTATACCGTGGAGGAAGCGGAAAAGGTGGCCGCCGAGCTGGGGTACCCCGTCGTGCTCCGCCCCGCCTACACCATGGGCGGCACGGGCGGCGGCATCGTGTACAATGTGGAGGAACTGCGCCAGATCGTCCCCCGCGGCCTGGCCGCCTCACTGATCAACCAGGTGCTGGTGGAAGAATGCGTGCTGGGCTGGGAAGAACTGGAACTGGAAGTCGTGCGTGACGCCAAGGGCGAGAAGATCACCGTCTGCTTCATTGAAAACGTGGACCCCATGGGCGTGCACACCGGGGACAGCTTCTGCGTGGCCCCCATGCTGACCGTTCCGCAGGAAGTGCAGGACAGGCTTCAGGACTACTCCTACCGCATTCTGGACGCCATCGGCGTCACGGGCGGCACGAACGTGCAGTTTGCCCACAACCGTGAGGACAACCGCATCATCGTTATTGAAATCAATCCCCGCACGTCCCGCTCCTCCGCCCTGGCCTCCAAGGCCACCGGCTTCCCCATCGCCTCCGTCTCCACCAAGCTGGCCTCCGGCATCACGATGGACGAGCTGCCCTACTGGCGCAAGGGCTCCCTGGAAAAGTACGAGCCTTACGGCGACTACGTAGTCGTCAAGTTCGCCCGCTGGGCCTTTGAAAAGTTCCCCAAGGCAGCCGACAAGCTGGGTACCCAGATGAAGGCCGTGGGGGAAGTGATGAGCATCGGCCAGAACTTCAAGGAAGCCTTCCAGAAGGCCGTGCGCTCCCTGGAAATCGGCCGTGCCGGGCTGGGCCGCGTGAAGAAGCTGGAAGCCCTCACCACGCCGGAACTGCGTGAAAAGATCACGTACGGCAACAGCGAACGCTTCTTCCAGATTTATGAACTCCTGCGCCGCGGCGTGACCGTGGAGGAAATCGTGAAGCTGACCCGCATCACCCCGTTCTTCATTGAACAGATGAAGGAACTGGCGGACTTTGACTTCTCCCTGGACGGCCAGGACTGGGATTCCCTGCCTGTGGAAACCCTGCGCCAGGCGAAGAAAATGGGCTTCTCCGACAAGTATCTGGCCCAGATCTTCAACGTGCCTGAAAAGGCCATCCGCACCCGCCGCCAGGAAAACGGCATCACTGCCGCCTACCGCATCGTGCCCGTCAGCGGCGTGGAACACGCGGAATACTACTACTCCACCTACAGCGGCGCAGAGGATGAAGTGCCCGTGAACGACAAGAAGAAGATCATGATCCTGGGCGGCGGTCCCAACCGCATCGGCCAGGGCATTGAGTTCGACTACACCTGCGTGCACGCCGCCTTCACCCTGCGCGACAACGGGTATGAATCCATCATGGTGAACTGCAACCCGGAAACGGTCTCCACGGACTTTGACACGGCCAACAAGCTGTACTTTGAACCCGTGACCGTGGAAGACGTGCTGGCTATTTACGAGAAGGAAAAGCCGGAAGGCGTCATCGTCCAGTTCGGCGGCCAGACCCCGCTCAACATCGCCCAGGCCCTCAAGGACGCCGGGGTGAAGATCATGGGCACCCAGCCGGAAGGCATCCGCCTGGCGGAAGACCGCGAATACTTCCGCGAACGCATGATCGCCCTGAATATTCTCCAGCCGGAAAGCGGCACCGCCCGCTCCCTGGAAGAAGCCGTGGAACTGGGCCGCCAGATCGGCTACCCGGTGATGGTGCGCCCCTCCTTCGTGCTGGGCGGACGCGGCATGGAAGTCATTTACGATGAAGAAAACCTGAAGCGCTACGGCGTGGAGGCCATCCAGGTCAGCCCGGAATACCCCATGCTGATCGACCGCTTCCTGGACAACGCCATTGAAGCGGAAGTGGACGCGCTGGCCGACGGCACGGACACCTTCGTGGCCACCGTGATGGAACACATTGAGCTGGCCGGCATCCACTCCGGGGACTCCGCCTGCGCCATTCCTCCCGTGACCATCGCCCCCAAGCACGTCCGCACTATTGAGGAACACGCCGCCAAGATCGCCAAGGACTTCCAGGTGAAGGGCATCCTGAACGTGCAGTTCGCCATCTGCGATGACGAGGTATACATCATTGAAGCCAACCCCCGCGCCTCCCGCACGGTGCCCATCGTCTCCAAGGTCACGGGCATCTCCATGGCGCGCCACGCCACGGAAATCATGCTGGGCAAGAAGCTCAAGGACCTGGGGCTGAAGCCGCGCGCCTGCCGCTTCATCGGCGTGAAGGAAGCCGTCTTCCCGTTCAACATGTTCCCGGAAGTGGACCCCGTCCTGGGACCGGAAATGCGCGCCACGGGTGAAGTCATGGGCATTGCGGACAACTTCGGCATGGCCTACTACAAGGCCCAGGAAGCCGCAGGCTGCATCCTGCCCACCTCCGGCAAGGTGCTCGTCACCGTCTCCGACCGTGACAAGAAGTTCATTGAACCCATCGCCCGGGACCTCATCTCCCTGGGCTTCAAGATCGTCTCCACCGGAGGCACCGCGGAATACCTGCGCGGCCAGGGCGTGGAAACGGAAGTGGTCAACAAGCTGCATGAAGGCCGCCCGAACCTGGGCGACATGATCACCAACAAGCAGATTGACCTGATCATCAACACTCCGGTGGACCGCACCAGCATGATTGACGACTCCTTCATCCGCATGCAGTCCATCCAGAAGAAGATTCCGTACATGACTACCATCGCCGCCGCCAGGGCCACGGTGGAGGGCATCCGCTCCGCACAGCACGTGAAGGTGTCCCCCCGCTCTCTCCAGGAATATCATTCCTGAACGCGGATGGCGCCAGCCATTTAAAAGGAATGCCCCGCATGCGTCTCCTGCATGCGGGGCATTTTTTTAACCGGAAATCCTATTGCCGGGTGACTTTCAGGCGCAGGAAGCGGCGCGCGTTTCCGCCGTGCACGGGCTCCGGGTCTTCAAAAACCGCTTTCGTTTTTCCCTTTGTTTCCATGACTTGAACGGGCACCCACGTTTCCAGATCAGGGGAACACTCCACGGAATGCTCCACGTCAACGGTCTCCGGATTAACGGGCCATTCAAGCACAAGGCGGCTGTCGCCGTCCTCCTTTTCCCTGACTGTAAGCCGGGTAACGCTTCCGCATGGCTTGAGCGGGTCAAGCCCCGTGGCGTACTTCACCAGATTGGAAATGCCGTCCCCCGCCGGGCATGCGTCCGGAGCCATTTGATCCTCCGGCGTTCCGGCCGGAGAGGGTTTCCGGCACGACCCAGGACACATTGGAAGCAACGTTCCATGCGCCCCCCCTGCCCAGGGAAACGGTCGCCCATAAAGAACCGGCCACACAGCATAAGTTGCTTGGTATAAAAATCAGCCCTTGACGCCGGATTAAAAATCCGGCCATTGCCGTTAACCGTTTCCGGCTCTTCTTTTACGGCATTTCCCCAAGGGAATTATGCCTCTGTTATCTCCGCACAAACCAGCGTGGCGTTGTCCTGGTTGGGAGCGCCATCCCTGATGATGCCGTCCAGCACGGAACGCACCAATTCCTCCGCGGAAAGCATGGACAGGTAACGCATGCCGGCAGGCCCCAGGGAGTCCAGGTAAGGCCCCACTCCGTCACTGGCCACCAGCAGGCGGTCTCCCGGCAGCAGGGAGAAACAGTCATCCCTCAGGTCCACGTGGGGCACCTCCTTCCCCATCAGGGCGGAAGTCAGGGAATGGCGCGCGGGATGGCACAAGGCCTCCTCCCTGGTGATGGAGCCTTCCTCCACCATCTGTTCCAATTCCGAGGAATATTGGTGCAGTGCATTGAGCAAAAACATTTGTTCCTCCCGGACCAGCAGGAGAAGGGAATCCCCCACGCTGGCCCAGCGCAGCCCCTCCGCGCCAATCCAGGCGGCTACCAGGGTAGTGCCCATTTCATCGTTGGAGCCTCTCTTTTTCCGGGCAATCCGCACCTGTTCATTGGCCGCGTGCACGGCGTCCTTCAGCCTCTTTCCGGGGGCGGCACGCCCCTCCCGTTCAAACGTCCGTGAAAATCCTTCCACGGCGGCACGGCTGGCCAGCTCCCCTCCGGTATAGCCCCCCATGCCATCCGCCAGAACCATCACCAGCGCATCATCCGCCGCCAGGATGGAAAAGGAATCCTGCTGATTGCTCCGGGCACCCAGAATCTGGTCCCCATGTAATCCGGACACCAGGAAAGGTTCTTGAGAAGAAGGCTGCTGCATCATGTGGGAGTTTATTCTAACATATCCCTTTTCCTGAAGAAAGCGGGAAGATGGCGAGGGAAGCAGTTGCTGCGCCGGCACTCCTCTCCGGGCCAGCCACGGAAAGCTTTCCACCCATCACCGGACGGATACTCTCCATCTGTCTGCTCCCGGCCGGACGGCAGGGCATCCACCGGAGATTATCCAAGATAGGCAACGGTTTCATGGGGAATCGTGAGCTTTCCACCCGTTTGGAAGCGGCCAAACAGGTGATTGAGAGCTTCCAGCCACGCGGCATAGCCCTCTTCCCGCTCTCCGGGGGAATAGGAAGAGGAAAGCATGCGCCTGATGTACTGTTCCCGTGTATAAGACAGCTCGTTCGGAAAACGGAAAACCTGGAAATGGTGGTCAAAAAAATCGGCTATCCTCTCCTGAAGATCCGCCAGTCCTCCGCTGAACCCGTAAAACCGGGGACAGTACAGGCGATGGATGCGCCCTTCCTCCAGAACCGCCGGAGCGTCTTCCACCCTGGAATTCCAGATCAGGGCAATCTTTCCTCCCGGAACCAGGATGCGGCGGCATTCCCGTTTAAACGCGGCAGCATCAAACCAGTGGAATGCCTGCGCTGCCGTCACCAGGTCTACGGAAGCATCCGGAAGCAGGGTATGTTCCGCCGTGCCGGGCACGGAATGGAAAAGGGGAAACTCCCTCAACAGCCTCTCCGCTTCTTCCCTCATGTCATTATTGGGTTCCACGCCATACACGGTCCAGCCGCGCTCCAGCATGGCGCGGGACAGAATGCCCGTGCCGGAGCCCGCATCCGCTGCGCGGAGGGGTGCCCCCCCTTCTTCCTGCGCCAGCATGTCAAGGAGCGCCTCCGGATAACCGCGGCGGCCCTGGGTGTAGGAAGCGGCTTTTCCGGTGAATTTGCCTGTATTATCCATCACTTCGTCGGGAAATGTTTTTTCCGGGTTCAAAGGTAAAACGCCGCCGCACCGCTTTGCCAGCGCCAATCCCGTTCCATGGCGCAGAAAAATCTTTCTGCCAAAATCCTGTCACAATCTTCCGTCTCACTTTCTCCACGGCTTTCCGTGCCTGTGCCGCGAACCCTGGCAGGAGCAGCGCCGGTGCCCACTCCCGGCTTTACAAGTCTTTCAGGAGCTTTTAGTATCGGGATCAGGCCCCCGCCCCTTCCGGATTGCCCCCTGCTCCGGGAGAACAAAGCGTCTGCGGGCTTGATCTCCAGACCGCTCCGCCCATGTTCGGATATTACAGACTTGCTTCCGCCGTCCCCCAGCTCCGCGTAGCTGACGTGGACTACAACATTGACCAGCTCATGGCAGGATTCCGGCAGGCTGCGGCGCAGCAGGCTGCAGCAGTCGTCTTCCCGGAGCTGTGCATCACGGGCTACTCCTGCGGGGACCTCTTCTTCCAGCCGCGCCTGAGGGAGGCGGCCCTGAATGGCCTGCGCCGCTTTGCGGAAGCCACAAAAGGGACCAGGACAGTTGCCGTGGTAGGGCTGCCGTTCCTGTACGGAGACGCCCTGTATAATACCGCCGCCGTGGTGCAGGGAGGACGGATTCTGGCGCTGGTCCCCAAAACAATGCTGCCCAACTACCGGGAATTCTATGAAAAACGGCAATTCACTTCCGGCAGGGAGCCGGGCGCGGGCGTACGGGAAGTCACGGTCAATGGCGCACTGGTTCCTTTCGGCACGGACATCGTCTTTCATGATGGAGCCTCCTCCTTCAGCTTCGGCATAGAAATCTGTGAAGACCTTTGGAGCGTCATCCCTCCCAGCTCCATGCTGGCTCTGCAAGGCGCCAGGGCTATCTTTAATCCGTCCGCCGGAACGGAACTCACGGGCAAAGCCGCCTACCGCCGCGAACTGGTCAAACAGCAAAGCGGAAGATGCCTCTGCGCCTATGTCCTGGCCTCCGCCGGAGTGCATGAATCCACCACGGACGTGGTGTTTGGCGGGCATTCCCTCATTGCGGACAACGGCAGGCTGGCGGCGGAAGGCGAACGGTTCCGCAGGGAAAGCACCCTCATTCTGGCAGACGTAGATTTTGAACGGCTGGCGGCGGCGCGCCTCTCGGAAAGCTCCTTTAACGACAGCAAGGCATTACTCCCCTCCGTAAACACCCTGCATCTCACGCTGGCAGAGGAAGTCCCCCCCTCCCCCGGCCTGGAACACGCCTGCAACCCTGCGCGGCCCTTCCTGCCCCCGCCCCTGCACCGCCGGGAGCGCTGTGAAGAAATCATCGCCATCCAGACGGCGGGACTTGCCAAGAGGATGGAACACACGCATGCCCAAAGGCTGGTGATAGGCATCTCCGGCGGCCTGGACTCCACGCTGGCCCTGCTCATTTGCGCGCGGGTATGCCAGGCGCTGGACAAGCCCGCTTCCGCCATTCTGGCCGTGACCATGCCGGGCTTCGGCACCACGGACCGGACACACACGAACGCGGTGAACATGTGCCGCCTGCTGGGGGTGGAACTCCGGGAAATCCCCATTTCTGAAGCCTCTCTCCAGCACTTCCGCGACATCGGGCACGATCCGGCGGAGCGCACCACCACTTACGAAAACGTACAGGCCCGCGAGCGCACGCAAATCCTGATGGACCTGGCCAACAAGATGGGGGGCCTGGTGGTGGGCACGGGCGACCTGTCTGAAATAGCCCTGGGGTGGAGCACCTACAACGGGGACCACATGTCCATGTATGCGGTCAACTGCTCCATTCCGAAAACGCTGATTCGCTGCCTGATTGAACACATTGCCGCCCAATCCTCTCCGGAACTGGCGGCTACCCTTCTGGACATCAACAATACCCCCGTCAGCCCGGAACTGCTGCCACCGTCCGACGACGGCACCATTGAACAGCGGACGGAAGACGTCCTGGGGCCCTACGACCTGCACGACTTCTTCCTGTTCCACTTCATCAAATACAGCGCACAGCCGGAAAAAATCCTGTATCTGGCGGAAAACGCCTTCCGGGATGAATTCCAGCCGGACTTCATCCGCCGGTGCCTGGGCGTCTTCATGCGCCGCTTCTTCCGGCAGCAATTCAAGCGGAGCTGCATTCCGGACGGCCCCAAGGTGGGCACCATCTCCCTCTCCCCGCGCGGAGACTGGCGCATGCCTTCCGACGCCTGCGGAACCGTCTGGTCAAACGGCCTTTCCCATAGCTGAAGCCCCTGCGGCGGAGAGTGATGTTACGGGAGAGGCTGCGTTTTTCCGGCTTTGCCGTTCAACGGCACGGGATTCCTTTAATGGCCCGGAGCCAGCTTCAAGCCAATGATACCTATCAGCAGGAACGTGGCCGCCAGCATGCGCCAGACATTGGAGGAATCCCCAAACCACAGGATGCCCACCATGAACGTGCCCAGCGCGCCTATGCCCGTCCATACGGCATAAGCCGTACCTATGGGAATGTTCCGCTGGGCAAGCCACAGCAGGAAGCCGCTCAGAGCCATGCTGAACACGGAGAACGCAATGCAGGCGGCAAACCTGCCGGAACCCGTGCCGGGCGCCTGTGAAAGTTTGAAGCCCAAAGGCCATCCGATCTCACAGAGACCGGCCAACACCAGATAAATCCAGGACATATATTGAAACGGGGAATCATCTTCCGTTTGCCGGCCCTCCCGAATGGGAAGAGCTCCAAGGGCAACGGATTCCTTGCAGGGTAACTGCGTCCTCCCCGGAATCAAGCCGGCAATGCATGCGTACCCTGTCATCGGGAAAAAGCAGCCGCACTGACGGAACAATTCTAGCCATATCTGTACACAGGAATAACTCTAATTCAACACCCTGTGACAAGTATAATATTATTTAATGCTCATTGAGCCTGAGGTATGAACGATGAAATAATCTATCATTCTATTGTAAAAATGGCCCAGCCTTGGGAAAGGACTTTATCCTTAACAATAAATTATCTACATATATTTCAACCCACACACCCCATGGGGGTGTGACTTGGAGAGGTTAGCTCAGAAAAATTTTAAAAACAATCTTTATATGTAGATAATTTATACAACTCTCATAATTTCTTGAATTTTTCAAATCCATGCCAATAATCCTAATGAGAGACTCTCCAAAGCTATGCCTCCAATAAAATTGAGGATTTCCAAACATCCATTTTGCATGAACCATTCTCACATTTGCTCTTTCACCATATCCACATCCTCTTGCCGCTTCCATATGAGGATTTCCTGTATTCTTATCATAGCTCTTACATGTATTCTCAAATGGGGATGAAGATAAACTAGAAAATTTTACATTTAAACTCTTACTCCTCACGCGCTGGGACACAAACTAGAGATAAGATCATGGTCTCTAACTTCACCACCAATGGGGAATATCTCAAAGGACGAACTCAAAGAATATTTTTGATCGTTTCCAGCGTCTTCTTCGGCTTTTCCGCTGCCTGCTTCCGGGCTACCCGGTCCACGAGGTCATCCACAAGATGCAGGGTAGGCCCCGTGTACGTATCCCGATACCATTTCAGAAGAAATCTCTGCTGTCCGTCCCGGCTTTTTATGCTGAATCCTGATTTAAGCTGTGCGGAAGAAAGGGCCGGCCAAGTATAGGGCTGTGTGGCCGCATATCCAATCGCCAGCGCGGCATGCAGATCCAATTCATGTTCCCGATCCATCACCACCAGATGGTGCAAAAACATATGTTTTCCGCCATCTCTGAATGATCCCAACAGAATCAAATCCTGGTTGGGGTCACTCCAGAGCCATGTCCGTTCATTCCAGCGGTGTTCCGCGAGTTCCTGCCCTTTGCCTCCCAGCACTTCTCTGACGTCATCCAGCGTCAGTCCCATTAAAGGCTTTTGTGTTTTATCTGAAAATTTTTTCATGGCGGCGCCAAGTACGCGAGCCCTGTTTTTCTGGTCCATGGGACGCTGGGCTTTCATCCTTTTGATCAGCAGGGAGGATTTCAACTCAAAGTAACCCTTGTCTCCCCAATGCTGCAATTTGTACCCCTGCTCCAAATTGCGGGAATACAAGGTGCAAACGCCGTCCTTCTTGGTGGAAGGCAGAGGGAACGCAATCCCGGGAACGATTTCACTGGCCAGCTCAATGGCCTCCGCAACCGTGAATCCTCCCGTCCGGTTTAAATCCAGTCCCACACACCTGCCGCGCCACAGGATAGCGGTAATGGATAAATTCTGCCGTTCCCGGAACATCCACTGCCATGCCGTGCACTGCGGAACGATGGAGGCAAAAACGAGGTAATCCTTGTCATTCCTGCTGTTCCTGCCTTCCAGGGTACAAGGATATTTTTTCAGATCGCGCGGCCATCCTTCCCCCCATAAGGCTTTCAACTCTTCCAGCGTCATCCCCAGCCGTGGTTTGGCGCGCAACTCAGCCATTTGCTCCTGGGTTCTCTTCCCGGTCTTTTCCGAAACGCCTTCCTGAATGGCATCTAAAAGGTCTTTGGCCTCCATCTCTTCCTTGGGCCGGGCATTATGAAAATCCAGGCAATACCAGCCAGATCGGCTTGTCCATCCGCCTGTTGAACTGCCATTCAAGGGATTGGAAGATTTAAATACGACGGGCTGGGAGTCATTTGACAACTTTGAACGGACTACGGAATAACCCTTGGGGAGATGCTTGGAGGCATACTGGGCCGCCTCCGCCAGCGTCAGGCTCTTGGTTTTGCAAACGGTCAGCCGGGAGGATACGTTTCCGGGGCCGTCAAAGAAAAGAATCAAGCTATACTCTGGAAAATTCCATATCTGCCCTTTGCTGGCCCAGGAAGTAGGAAAGTGCTTTTTCCCGTAAAGCTGTTCGGCTTCCGCCAACGTTATTCCCAGAGGGGTACGGGCAAGAGTCTCTCCCGAGAAGACGCCCAATGTTCCTCCAACGGCAAGAGAAGAGGAGCGGGAGGCAAAAACTGCGCACACCAGCAAACCTGCAGCCGTACAAATCTTTTTGCACCAAGTTCTCATGAGGGATAGTAGTTGAATACCCTTTCATCTAACAGATATAACCATGTTTTGTACACTAAAATCCTCCCCTTGAATTTTTTAAAAGCAAGTAACAATGATAAGGCCCGTTCCAGAGGAAAGCGGTCAGGCCCATCTTTCATGAACAATTAAATCATTCAGGGAATTGATCCGTGGCACCCGGAAGAAGAAAACAAATACCTTCGCTGCGCTTCGGTACAAATTCAGTCATGGAGACCGGAGACTCCATTCCCTGCCAGTCGGTTCCCTACCATACCACATGAACGTGTTCTTTCATTGTCCCTCCCTCTCAACCCTCTCTTCATAAAAACGGGACTGAAAATCCAGTCCCGTTAGAAAACAAATATTTACCGTTTGCGAACTTATTTAAGACCCGGGGTCTTCTTTCCCTCCGGCAGCCCCGTGTCCTTTCCGTCGGTCAGCCACTCAATCGTAATAGGAACAAACTTCAGCTTTTTGATATTCGGCTGGTTCTCCTCATAAAGCACCCCCACGACACCGGGTTCTACCATGGCGAGGCTGGAATAGGCAAAACCGCCTTCTCCCAACAGTTTTTTCACCGGCCAGGTTTTGCCGTTGTCATAGCTCATCGCCACCTGTCCCTTGATGCGCCGTCCGGCACTGGGGCCGGAAAACAGGAGGCGGCTCTTGCCGCCAAAGGCAGACTGGGCCGTCAGAGAATAAGTCATCAGGGAATTCTGCGTGCTGTCGCAAAACAGCTCCGGGGCATCTTCCACTTCCCCCCACGTTTCCCCGCCGTCCTGCGACCAAACGATGCGGCGACAATTGCCTCCGCCCCAGTGGCGGGCGACCATGACCACGCCTCCGTTATCCGTTTCCGCGATGGACGTTTCATTCACCATGCCCTTCATATTCGTGGTCGGCTGGCCCAGCTTCCAATTCTTGCCGCCGTCGTCGCTGTAAATGCAGGAAATCACCCACTTGCCGAATGGCCCTTCATTCATCGGAATCACCAGGCGCCCCTTGTGGGGGCCGCTCTTCAACTGGGCCCCCGCATTCGGGCCGGAAGCCATGATATCCACACCGGTGGGGCGCTTGGTCGTCTTCGTGATATCCTCCGGCTTCGTCCAGGTGGCGCCTCCGTTCCTGCTCTGGATCATGAAATTGCGGATGCACTTCTCATCATCCCATCCCTGGGGGATATTGGGCTGCCGTTCCTTGACTCCTGCGGGATAACGCTGGAACACAACAGTCACCGTCTTGGTCTTGGAATCATAAACCGGGCAGGGATTGTTAAATGTGGCCCCATGTGATTTGGCAATCGCCCGGGGACGTGACCAGGTCTTCCCGCCATTCTTGCTGACGCTCATAATAATGTCATTCTCCCCCTGGTCGGTATTCTTATACCGCCCTTCGGCAAACGCCAGAAGCTGCCCCTTGCCTATATTGAGCAATGCGGGAATGCGGATGGATGCATAAGGATTCCCCTCCCCGGCGCTGAACACGGTCACAGCGTTGTCCGTGGGAAAACCGGCCTTTTCTTCTTGCCCCAATGCCGGCAATGCCACGGCACATACGGCACTTATCAAACACTTTAATACGGAATTCATCATCCTCTTTATCCTATTTCACTTTCTCTTTCCGCACAACAGCCATGTCATGCATTCGAGTGAAGACCAGAGGAAACTCTTGAGGAATGAAGGCAATCCATCCGGTTTTCCGCAGACCTCCCGGATGCCGTCACTCCTTCCGGAAGAAGGGAGTCAAAAACGCCTTCCGGGCAATTCATGACTCGGTAATCATGCGCCTTCTTTTTCCGCCTCTTGGCAGAAACTTCACGCCAGGACTCTCTCAATGGGGAAAATCGAACCAATAACAATGCGGGTATAATGAAATACCATCAAAACATGTTGATCATCATCATAAAAAATAACTGGTGTCCTGCACCGCAGAAAATTCGCCCGGATGCCGTGGCTGCGCCGCACGTGACGAATACCCGTTAAAAAGAAACCTGCGGGAAGCAATCATTCCCTTATGAAGCCGTTTCCCCATAGGTCATACCCTCAACATGGAAATATGCCAGGATGTCAAAACCGATACAAACACGCGTACATGGAATGTTCCTATTCCTGGCGGGAACCCTTTCAGGTAAAATGAAAAACTTTTTCCTCATTCTGGTGGCATTTGCAGCTTGTAGCTCGGCTCAAGCCGAGCTGCTGTCCCATTTCCTTGACGGGCAGGCAAGTCCCTATAACCATGCTGTCACAGTACCCGGCATTGACCCTTCGGGAGGCAGCCAGATGACTACTTATGAGGGGGCCATCACTTCATTCACCTATAGCAGAAATCTGGATACGATCAACTTCCCAACCGTATCGGGTGGCAATGGCAACTATTGGGCCCTGTTCAATGATCATACAACGCCGAGCGACACCCCCCACTACGACAGATCATATATTCAATTTTCAACCAAGGCAGAAGAAGGAAAATCCCTTGATTTATATAACATTACATTTGATTGGGGAGCGGCTGTCCTGGAACCGACAACAGTAAATTCACGGTTCGGATTTGAAATTTTCGCCAACATAGGCGGAGAGGATTGGATACCTCTTGGTCTGACAAGCCAGCGAGGCATCATTAATGTTGGAACAGATACAGGATTCAAAACTTTTGATCAAAGTGTATCTTTCGACTTGAGTTCCTGGAGTCAAACCTATAGCAACATAAACGAAGTCACATTCAGAATTGCTTTTGCCAACACGACTGAAGATGTTGAGGAAAGTTTGGCGATTAGCAACATACGGCTCAACGGCATGGTGCATGATGCTATTCCGGAGCCTTCGACCTCAATGCTTGGCTTGCTTGCTTTCATTCCCTGCCTCTTTCGTAGAAAAGTCCGTGCAGCCTAGATTGTGCAGAAAATTATTCCGGCTCATCAGAAGATAAATAAAATGGGTGAAAAAATAATTGAGACAATTGCAGCAGCAATAGGAAAAACTCTCGACCCTTCTTATTTTCTAAAATAATCGCCTGTCTATTCGGCCCGGCTCCCCATGGCAGAATGTGCATATAGAAAGCCTCCGTGCGAGTTGGGGCGTGAACTGCCGGACAGAGAGCACTTCCTTACCCTATAACTTCAGGAGAGATTGGATGAATGGAAGGAAAAATATAACGAAGAAAGACCTCATAGCGCATGTGCCGGACTCCCTCCGTCATGATACGCTGGACAAACAATCTACAAACGATAACCAAGCCTTAGATTTCTCTCATTTGAACTGGCTCCAATTTGGGTATAGAACACTAATGCCAGAACAGGAACTCCATGTCTTTCAGAATGAATGGATAAACCATACAGGAAGAAAGGAACAAAAACGGCTCCGGCCGCCTTATGGAAATCTACCTGGAATCCGTCTTGTTCATCCTGCCCCGGGATTCCAGGGGGTAATCGAAAAACGGGCACCAGTTATCCATGCTGTACACCACGTCCTGAATCCGGGTCTTAACCTTCTCCCCCTGGGAATCCCGCAGGCATCCGCGCGCGCCGGTACGCGGACCGGAGGGAAGCTTCTCCTTCAAGGTCATCCCGTACCGGAGACGACTGCCGGAAGGGTCTGACGATGTCACAATGCGGACAACATTGCTGCCGATCAAGCTGACGGACTTGATTTCCAAGGGCTCTTCCCGGTCGTTCACCAGGGAAAAGCCGTAATTGCCCGGATCAAGAATTGTCTTTGTATCCAGTACCAGAGGAGGTACAGGCGCGAAAAACTTCACGTCTACCGTCCAGTCCTTCCCCTTTCTCCCGATGGCATGGGCAACGGGATGGATGGGCTTCCACTTCACGCCTTCCACCATCACCTTATACATGACGTATCCGGCGTACTCCCCGTAAAGCCGGGACATGGGAGCCGTCAAATGCACCCCGTCGCTATAGGAAAAATGATACATGGGCGTGGTCATGATGTACCGGCTGTCTTTCTCCAGGGCCAGATCCAGCTGGGCCACGGCAATGACAGGGTAATCCGTGGGGTTCTGGGCAAAATAATTGAGGTGGGAAGAAACCTGGTACCCGAAGCACAGCACGTCATTCTGCTGCCCGGTGACGGCCTTGGCGTCCGCGTCAATATCCTGAATCAGCGCGCGCATCTTCTCCTTGTACCATTCCCTTGTTTTTCTGTCCTGCTGGTCGGTTTCCCCCTGCGTCCACAGGAAACAGGGCATGGAAAAGGTCTTGCCAGCCTTGTCCGCCAGCTCGCGGCCCGCTGTCAAATCATCCAGAATGCGCTGATAGGGCGCGTTACCTTTGGAAAGAACACCGATGCTGACGCCTCCCACTCCGTCGGCAGAGCACAGGAACCGAACCCTGGCGGCCTTTCCGGCATCGCGTTTCTTCAGCAGGCGCATGAAATTACCGGACGCTCCGGAAACGGGCGTCTCCCCCCTGGCGCCGTCCGGTGAAACTCTCTCCACCAGAGGAACGGCAGCGCTCCGGTCATTGCCGCCCTCAAAAGGCCGCACACCGCCCTTGAACATCAAATTGCCGTCCTTCTGCTCCGTGGTCACGACCGGCTTGGCCGTCCATCCTACGGAAAGCGACTGCCCGTAGGACGGCAGGTAATTCCAGTCCGTTAAAACGGGCTTCTGAGCAAAACTGCAAGGGACACCCGCCATCAACAGACAGAAAAGCACCCCGGAACGGACACATATGTTCATCTTCATCATAAGATCACAAGATCATGAGCATGTACGGCTCGGTTCTCATTAAAATTTCCATGCGTGGAAGAAATCATCAGGAAACAAGGAAACTTGATCATCCCTGAAAAGGCGGCATTCTAAAACATTAACCATCAGCTATAATAACACGAAACAACCACGACCTGCCCCCATTGATGAAATAAAAACGTCGGGAGCTTTTCCGTTTTCCGGGCCGATTTTTACCAACGAAGTCTGCCCGGAAATAAATCCTTTGTTGCGACCCCAGGCATTTGGGAAACTTCACGCTGTCTTCAAAATTCAGCCCGCTCGGTTTTGACCGGACTTCCCTTTCTCACGGAGAAACCAACGGTCTAATCAATGACCAGCTTTTTTAAGGCTTCCTTATCTTCGTCAAGCACTACGGTTCTGACCGCGTGTTCATAGCATAGCCGGGAATATTTCCGGGCTTCTACTTTGAACTGTTCATTATCCAGGCCGTACAGCGCGGCAAAAGCCTTCAACAGCTTGATGTCAATCACTGTAATGCCTCCTTCATCCCGCAGGATAGGGGCAAAAATATCTGAAAACAGATTGGAGACAGTCAAAGGAGGCACCCAGATTCTCTCATACTTCACCTCGACATGACGGTCAGCCTGGGCATACGCCGTTAACAGCCGCACACCCCGGTTAATAATATCAATACCTGTGCCGTAATCATTGACGGCCGCGGATAAGGCCCGGGCGGCGATTTCCGCAAGCACGCACAATCCGAATCTGGGATCCTGTTCAAAATTGCGCTCATGGCCAATCACAAAAGCTCCATGCAGTTCACGCCGGGTTTCATTTGACACAGGCTTGTCAGCATAAACCAGAGCCGAGGTAGCGGAAACAAAATCCCCCGGTAGCGCAACAACGTAAATATTAAGATCCCTGTCTCTGGAAAGGTGGTCCAGCTTCTCCATGTCAATATATTGGATATTGCCTGCCTGATCGCTCCTGACGGGAACGGCATTTTCCGGAATATCAAGCTCCCGGTCAGCCAGGGGATTAGCCCCCAGATAGGGTTCCCTGGCGCGTGCCAGTAACGCTTTCCGCGTTACCTCCTCCACAAGCTCTGAAGTTTCTCCCACCCGGCCAAGCCGGGACAAATGCTCAATCCACCGGATGAGCGTAACCAGAATAATGGCTATGACCCCGAGCGTGACAACGAACAGCACGACTCTTCCTTTCTGGTCGTACATGCCGGAATTCAGAAAGATGATCGCAATCAGGCTGAAAATGAAGGACCCGATGAACGTGGAAAGTGCATTCTGGGCCGTGGAATCTTCCATCAGCAGCTTGGTGGCTCTGGGCGTCACGCTGGACGTAGCCGCTGCATAGGCGGAAACGACGGTGGTTAAGGAAAAAGTCGTAACCGCCAGCATGCTTGAAGCCAGGATATTTAAAATCGTATCGACCGTATCGGCTCCGATCTTCTGAAAAATATCAAATGGTACAAACTCACCCAGGTAAATCGATGCAATAGCCGTAATAATAGCCAGCAAGGCAAAATAGGTGGCCTTGACCCAAAGCAGCTTGTTAGCCCGCAAAAACAATAACCTGATTTGGAAAATGAAGGACCCTTTCATCAGAAGCTGGAATTGGAAAAACGGTTGAAGGCTATTCTCCTGTTAAAACAGTATCGAAGCCTCTCCGTTCAAGAATAAGACTCTCAAGAAGAAGGAAAGGTGTACCATGTTACAACTTTAATGTCCTCAAGGTAAAAACCAGCGCCATGGAACGCCATGAACCGGGAAGCCCCGCTAACGGCCTCTGAACCTGGAAAAAACGCTTCACCCGAGGCAAATATCTCAAGCATGGCAGCAGCGAATGCCCCTGTCACGGCAACCGCAGCAGGGGGAGGTCAGGGATTAAAACAATGGAAGCCTTCAAAATCACAAGCAAAGAAGATTGACAGTACCATACTGAAGCACTCCCCTTCATCAAACAGCCCGGGCCTTGTGTTGAAGCCGGGTGGGTTTCCGTTGCCGGTAAAAAAGAGAAACGGTGAAAGAAGAGGAAAACGGAGAGTGTAACTTCTAACATCGTAAAATCATTCACTCCCCACGTTGTTATGAACCGGATTATTTCATTACTCTCCCTTCCTCTGCTTTCGCTCGCAACGGTATTTGCCGCCAATACGCCGGAAAGTATCGGCAATGACCTCCAGCTATTCAAGGATACCTCCTGCACGGCCCTGAAACAGGATGTTAAGGACACTTCCGCCTTCCAGTCTGACGCGATGAAGGAACTTGCGGGCAAAATCTTGGCAGGCAACTACAAACCGGACTATCTGTATGCCGAATACCAGGCCCTCCCCTCACCACGCCAAACGGGCAAAAATCTCAGAATCGGAGATGGATTCAGCAAATACGACAACATGACGGGTGTCTACCTGGAAAAAGGGCAGCACGTCGTGCTGGTCGGCAAGACGGATGGGCGTGAAATCAGCCTCCTGCTCCCGAACCTGATGCGCAAGCCGGCCGAAGGAGTGCAGCCGACGAAAGACCCCAACGGGTGGGGACTGCACAAAAAGCAGATTCCCCTCAAGGAAGGAATCAACATCATTGATGTGGAAACGCCCGCCAACGCCTACATCAGCTACTTCAGCAACGATGCCGACACGGCGCCGAAAATCCCCGTCCATTTCGTGACGGGTAAAGTCAACGGCTACTTCGACACTACCCGGGGCGATACCAATGAAGACTGGGTACGCCTGCTTGACCAGGCCGTCTCTCCGATCATGGACGCCCGGGGAAAATACATCCAGGTTGCCTACCCCGTCGAATTCCTGAAAAAATTCACCAGGGACCGCGGGACTGAACTGATCAACGCCTACGACAAACTGATAGGCATCCAATACCAGCTGATGGGTCTTGAGAAATACAGCAAAATCCCGAAAAACCGCGTCTTTGCCCGTGTGAACTTCAACTACTACATGTTCCGCGACGGTGATGGAGTCGCCTACCTGGGAGACAACGGTACGATGCGAATGGTGACCGATCCTGAAAACGTCCTCAAGGGCGACGCCTGCTGGGGCTTCTCCCACGAAGTAGGTCACGTCATGCAAATGCGCCCAATGACCTGGGGCGGCATGACGGAGGTCAGCAACAATATTTTCTCTCTTCAAGCCGCCGCCAAAACGGGCAACGAAAGCCGTTTGAAGCGCCAGGGCAGCTACGACAAAGCACGCAAGGAAATCATCGACGGAAAAATTGCCTATCTGCAATCAAAGGATGTCTTCAACAAACTGGTCCCCCTGTGGCAGCTCCATCTCTACTTTACCGAAAACGGACATCCCGACTTCTACCCTGACGTCATGGAATACCTGCGCAACAACGCGGGAAACTACGGAGGGAATGATACCATCAAATACCAGTTTGAATTCATCAGAGCATGCTGCGACGTCACAAAAACCGACCTGACCGACTTCTTCGAGAAATGGGGCTTCTTCAAAACCGGACAATTCCACATCGGCGACTACGCCAATTACGATTTCACCGTCACTCCCGAAATGGTAACTGAAACAAAAAAATGGATTGCCAATAAAGCCTACCCAAAACCTAAATCCGACTTTACCAGAATAAGTGAATAGGAGTATTCGGAAATACTGGCTATTCTTCACGGGTATCAGACATACCATACCCCCTATAGTAAAAATGACGACTTTTTCTTCATTAGGAAATAAATAAAAAAGGAAAGAGGAAAGTCCATTTAGCCACTGTAATACAAAATGATTTTGACGATAATTTTTCAGATTTGCGCAAGTCAATCCCAATAATAGGGGATTTCCACAGGGGTAATCAGACAGTAAAATTGGTTTCATAAATTATAAAATGTTAGAAACGAGCAAGTTATAAGAAAAACGGTCTCACTCAATGTATATATAAAATATATGGGAGAGAGAATTTTCCCTGTATACCTTTAGTATTAATTCCTCTAAGGCTTAGAATCATCCAATGTAATTCGAATGTATTGACGCCTGGTTGATCCTGTATGGAGTTTGAAATCGTTTCCCCAAGATAGCTGTCTATGGCATTATTTTTAGGTAAATGAATATGGAGAGATTTGGAACATTGTATTGTTCATGGAGCAGAAAGAATTACTACAATTGACCGATTGCATTGCCCCTATGGATAGTTAGTATTCCTGAATAATTGTCAAAGACCTTTCTTGAAAATTCTATCCCAACAAGACCAAGTAATTATATTCTAACTAATTTGATAAAAAATTTATTTCATTTTTCATTTTTTATGTCATTATTTTGGAATGACACAAATCGAATTCCAAAAAATTGTTTTTGAAGCAAGGCATGGTGACAGCGAAGCGCAATTTATTTTAGGAAAACTGTATGATGAGGGGATAATAGTCGATAAGAACGAAAAGCGAGCCTTAAATTGGTTTTTAAGATCTGAGCAAAAGGGTAACCCTCAAGCTATGTTTCGCCTTGGAGAAATTTTTTATTATGGGAATAATCATATTAAAAAAAATATTACAAAAGCATTTAGCTATTACACAAAGGCACATGACAAAGGGAATGTGCATGGAACTTATAAATTAGGATTATGTTATCAAAAAGGAAGAGGGGTGAAACAAAATCTTAATAATGCATATGAGCTTTTTTTACTGGCAGCAAAAAAAGAATATCATTTAGCACAAAGAGCTTTAGGGAATATTTATGAAAAAGGAATTGGTAAGTCAAAAGATTTAAAAGAGGCCATGAAATGGTTTATTGCTTCTGCAAAGAGTACAGATACTCCAAATACTTTATTATATAAAATTGGTAAAAGTTATTTAGAAGGCAAAGGAGTTGATATTGATGAAAAGCAAGGTGTATTTTGGTTAGAAAAAGCTAGTAAAAAAAATAATATAGATGCAAAAAATGAACTAGAAAGAAGAGAAGAATTAAGAAAAATAAGTGAATATGTTCAAAAAAGATTATTAGGTACTTTTACTAAAACAAAAGAACGACTAGATAAAAAATCGAAATTAATGGGGTTGCTTTTTTGCATAGGGTTATTAATGTTGTTTTCAATGTGTATTTTATTTTTATTATTTTATTCGAAATCATCAATAAATTTTGAAATAATATATAGATTTTTAATTGCTTCTCCTATAATATGGGGAACTTGGTTTTCTGGCCGTCAATATTCTCAGATTAATAAATTAAGAGAAGATTATGCTTTTAAGGAATCAATTGCTATGACTTATGATGGTTATAAAGATTTAGCAATAAACGATGATTTTTTTAAGCAAAGATTGATAGAAATGACAATTAGAGCTTTTGGAGAAAATCCTACTAGGCTTCTTTCTAAAAATGATCCATGTACACCTCAGCATGAGATGATGCAAACTTTAGAAGCGTTAATAAAGATTAAAAATGGTTCTTGATAATATTTTTTAATGTTGAACATAGCTGTTCTTTATTAAGGAGAATTCCTATAATAATTTTCGAAAATTATAGGATTTTTTATTATGACATTAGATAGTTTTTCTGAATTCGGTAATATCGTTGAAATCCAGGCATTTGTCATTTAACTCAACAGAATTAACAATGGAGTCAACATATTCAGAGGAAAGATGCCAGTAAAGTTCCGCATCCTTTTTCCTGGTCGGCTTGTAGTAGTGCTTCCGGATCATCTGGATGCTGTTGCCCATTTCATCGGCCACACTTTCCATGTTGCCGAACCATACCCCTGCAAAAAACCGCAATATACTCATTACGAATACATTGCGGCAGAAAATTGATGGCGGACAGGGAGGGATTCGAACCCTCGGTACTGTTGCCAGTACACACACTTTCCAGGCGTGCTCATTCGACCACTCTGACACCTGCCCGTTGATAGATTGTGTTAGATAGGAAAGCGGGGATAATGTAACGGTAGAAGAGGGGGTTGGCAATCTTTTTTTCACTTGGGAGGCATTTTACTGTTTTCCTCAAGCTCTTCCCGCGTTTCCGTCTGTTGCCTGAAAAGGATGGAAGCGCATAGGTATCCAGGGAATTTTGGAAATGGGATGGTAAGAGAACCTCATGAACCATATAAAAACAGGCTTCTGTTATCTACAGAAGCCTGTCATTAAACAAGGTTGAGTCCTTCGTACCAGATGCCTCTCTTCTTTAGAAGGGCAAAGAACGTTCTTTCTATTTTTTCAACATTGCGTCTTTCAGAAGGGGACCCTTGCTGTTCGGTCCTTATTTCTTTTCCGGACGTTCGAGGCTGATACCCCATTTTTCCTGCATGAATTTTTTGTGGAATTCCAGTTTGTCCTTGAAGCGGTTCAGGTTTTTCACCTCCTTGGGGGACCATGCGGTTTCCACCAGAGCGAGGGCGCGCGGGTAAGCCTGGTAGAAGACGCGTTCAATGTTCGGCAGACGTTCCGCCCACAGGCAGCAGTCCACGCCGCGCACACGTTCCATTTCCTTGGCAGAGAGGCCTTGCCCGGGTTCCAGGGAGTACACGTTTTCCAGCGTGTTGACGGGCATCCAGCCCGTATCCGGCTGGCCGGAGGGCCAGTCGCCGGGAAGCTGGGGATAGTCAAAGTAGCATTTGCCGTTGGGGGCACAGATGACATCCACCTTGTCGCCCGTGGTGTTGGCTACCGTTTTAGGCGTGTGGCCACCTCTCCACGTGGTGACAATTACTCCATCCGGATATTTGCCCATGGGTTCATACCAGAAGACGGCCGTTTTTCCGCGGCTTTTCAGCATTTTGGCGCACCGGGTGAAGAATTCCACCATTTCCTTTTGCGCGGCGGCCTTTTTGTTTTCCTCCCGGATACCGGCTTTCTCACGGAAGTCGGCGCATTTGGGGCATTTCATCCAGTTGTCTTCCGGCGCTTCGTCTCCGCCCAGATGCACGTATTGGGACGGGAAAATGTCTTTGAGTTCATTGAAGACGGCATTATAGAATTTCCAGACGTCCGGGTTGCCGGGACATACCAGCGTGTAGGAGATGCCCGCATTCGTGCGCACTTCCAGCTTGGGGTTCGGGAAACAGAGGAATTCCGGATAGGCGGTGCAAAGGGCCTGGTTGTGGCCGGGCACATCTATTTCCGGGATGATTTCAATGTTCCGTGCGGCGGCGTATTTCACCAGGTCCTTAAGCTGTTCTTTGGTGTACATGCCACCGTGGGGGGTTTTGTTGCCAAAGGTTTCCTTACGCTTGGAGGCCACGCTTTCCAGCTTGGGGTATCCGGGCACCGGAAGGCGCCAGCCCTGGTCATCCGTGAGGTGGAAATGGAGCTTGTTGAATTTGTAGAAGGACATCACATCAATGAATTTTTTGACGTCCTCCACAGGCACGAAGTGGCGCGCGGTATCCATCATCATGCTGCGCCAGCCAAACCGGGGCTTGTCTTCAATGACCCCGCAAGGAATTCCACCGTCCTTGTATTGGGCCTGGAGCTGTTCCAGAGTATTTTTGGCGTAAAAAAGGCCCGCACGATCACCAGCCTGGATTTCCACCCCCTGCGGCTTGATGGTGAGCTTGTATCCCTCCGGCCCCAGAGCCTTGTTTGCGGCCTGCTTGAGGATTTTGGGGGATTTACAGACGCCGGAGGAAGTACTGACTTCGACTGGTTCCGGGATGATTTGATAGGGCCGGGATTCCACGTCGCCAGCGGCAAAAACGCTGCCGCTCATCACCAGCAGAAGAGGTAGGATACGCCATTTCATTGCGCGCGATTGTGCCGGAACCGCATTCCCTCCGCAATCAAAAAAGGCCAGAGGCTTCCGGCATGTCCCGGAAAAGGCATTTCCCATATGCACTTCCATCTTGACGGATGCCTCAAAGACAGGTTTGCTAGTCCTGCGCATGGGAGAGTCCTTTTACACACGCACCACGGAGACACCCCCCTCCGCCTTTGATCTGTCCCTCAGGCCGCCCGCCTTCAGCGAGTTCCGCGGGCAGGAGAAGATCAAGGACCGCCTGATGCTGATGGTGGAAGCCGCCAAACAGCGCGACGACGTGCTGGACCACATTCTGCTGAGCGGCCCCCCTGGCCTGGGGAAGACGACGCTTGCCAATATTATTGCGAATGCCGTCGGCTGCCGCATTCATACGACGTCCGGCCCCCAAATTGAGAAGGCCGGAGACCTGGCCGGCGTGCTGACCAATCTGGAAAAAGGGGACATCCTTTTTATTGACGAGATTCACCGCCTTCACCCGGCTATTGAGGAATACCTGTACCCCGCCATGGAGGATTTCCGGCTGGATATTATTATTGACCAGGGCCCGAACGCCCGCTCCATCCAGCTGAATCTGCCCAAGTTCACGCTGGTGGGGGCCACCACCCGCGCCGGCATGCTGACCAGCCCGCTGCGTTCCCGCTTCGGCCTCGTGAACCGGCTGGATTATTATACGCAGGAGGATCTGTGCTCCATTATCGAACGTTCCGCCGGACTCCTGAACGTGCCCGTGGAACCGGCAGGCGCGCTTCAGATCGCCCTGCGCTCCCGAGGCACGCCGCGCGTGGCCAATTCCCTGCTGCGCTGGGTGCGGGATTACGCCCAGGTACGCGGCGACGGCGTGATTACGGAGCAACTGGCGCACGACGCCCTGACCATGATCGAGATTGACGACGACGGCCTGGACGAGATGGACAAGCGCCTGCTGGAAGCCATGATTTACAAGTTTAACGGCGGTCCCGTAGGCCTTTCCTCCCTGGCCGTGGCCGTGGGAGAAGACGCTTCCACGCTGGAGGATGTACACGAGCCTTTCCTGATCATGCAGGGGTACATCAGCCGCACCCCCAGGGGGCGCGTGGCAATGCCCTCCGCCTATCTCAAGATGGGCGCCACGCCACCCGCCAACGGCCAGGGATGGCTGTTGTAAGCCATCCGTTTACGGCATGGCAGGAGTCCCGTGTTTTGTGCTGGTCATCAGGCCTCCTTTCTTTTAGACTATCCCCACATAAAACGTCAGGACGTTTTCTGTTCATCATACGCCCAAAGCTATGGCCGCAAATTCTGATATCGCCTTTAAAAGACTGCCCGTCAAGATCATCGGTACGGGCTCCTATGTTCCGGAACGCCGTCTGACCAATGCGGACCTGGAGAAGATGGTGGACACTTCCCACGAATGGATCATCGAACGCACGGGCATCGTGGAACGCCGCATCGCCGCCCCTGACGAGTATACCTCCCACATGGGGACGAAGGCCGCCCAGCGCGCTCTGGAGTCCTGCGGGCTCCAGCCGGAGGATATTGACCTGATCATCGTTTCCACCATTACGCCGGATACGTTCACCCCTTCCACCTCCTGTTATATCCAAGATGCGCTGGGAGCCAAGAATGCCGCCGCCTTTGACATCTCCGCCGCATGCTCCGGCTTCCTGTTCGCCATGAAGACGGCGGTCCAGTTCCTCGGCACGGGCCAGATGAAAACGGCGCTCATCATTGCCGCGGAAAAACTCTCCACCGTCGTCAACTGGGAAGACCGCACCACCTGCGTCCTGTTCGGGGACGGCGCCGGCGCAGCCGTGCTCCAGGCTTCCACGGGGGAAGAAGGGGAAGGCTCCATCCTCGCTACGGACATCGGCACGGACGGCGCCCTGCATGACCTGCTCCAGATTCCCGGCGGCGGTTCCCGCTGCCCCACCACGGCGGAAAATGCCCATGAACGCCTGGCTACCCTCGCCATGCGCGGCAAGGAGACCTTCCGCCAGGCGGTGCCCCGCATGAAGGATTCCGCCGCCAGCGTGATTGAACGCGCCGGCCTAACGGCGGAGGAGATCAAGCTGATCATCCCCCACCAGGCCAACCTCCGCATCATCAATGCTGTGGCCCAGCGCCTCTCCATCCCGGAAGACAAGGTGTTCATCAATATTGAAAAATACGGCAACACGTCCGCCGCCGCCGTAGCCATCGCTTTTGACGAGGCGCGCCGCACCGGAAGATTCGGCAAGGGAGACAACGTCGTCCTGGTCACCTTCGGCGCAGGCCTCACGTGGGGCGCCGCAGCCATCCGCTGGTAATTTCCGTTATTCCATTCCAGAACTTACATTACACATGACAACCGAACCGTACGGCAAAAAGAATCCGTTCCCCGCACCCGTCCTTTCCGTGAAGCACCTCACCGGGGAAGGCAGCCCGAAAGAGACGATCCATATTGAATACAGCCTGGACGGCGCCGGAATGGTGTACATCGCCGGAGATGCCCTGGCCGTGATTCCCGCCAATGACCATGCCCTGGCAGACACCCTGATCAGCAAGCTGGGCCTCCGTCCGGATGCCCAGGTCACCACTCCGGAAGGAGAGACCGCCAGCCTGAAGGATGCTCTGGTCAACAACTATGACATCACCAACGTCAACAAGGCTCTTCTGGCCAAATGGGCCGCCGCCTCAGGCAGCCAGGAACTGGAAGCCCTGCTGAACGGGGACAAGGAAGCCCTCAATAATTTCCTGTGGGGCCGCGACGTGCTGGACCTGGCAACGGAATACCCCGTATCCTTTGAATCTGCGGAAGCTTTTGTCAGCATCCTGAAAAAAATCATGCCCCGCCTTTACTCCATTGCCTCCAGCCCGAACGCGCACCCGGAAGAAGTGCATCTGTGCGTGGGCGCCGTGCGCTACACGGCCCGGGACCGCAAGCGCGGCGGCGTGTGCTCCACGTACATGGCTGACCGCCTCCAGCCGGGACATACGGCCAGGGTGTTCGTGCATACCAACAAGAATTTCCGCCTGCCGGAAGACGGAAACACTCCCATCATCATGGTTGGCCCCGGCACCGGCATCGCCCCCTTCCGGGCATTCTGGGAGGAACGCATCGCCTCCGGAGCCAAGGGAGGCAATTGGCTGTTCTTCGGCAATCCGTACAAGGCTACCGATTTCTGCTATGAAGACGAGCTGGCCAAACTGACGGCGGACGGCAGATTGAAACTGTCCGTAGCCTGGTCCCGCGACCAGGAGAAGAAGGTATACGTGCAGCACCTCATGGTTCAGGAAGGCGAAGAGCTCTGGAAATGGCTGGAAAACGGCGCCTGCTTCTACGTCTGCGGTGATGCTTCCCGCATGGCCAAGGATGTTGACGCCGCCCTTCATGAAGTCATCCAGACCTGGGGCCGCAAGTCTCCGGAAGAAGCCGCGGAATACGTAGCTGACATGAAAGAACACCGCCGCTACCAGCGGGACGTGTATTAATCGCCCTCCGGATTTCCTCTTTTTTACCGCGCTTTTCCACCATCCGTGGAAAAGCGTTTTTTGTCTGAGAACCCGGCCTGCCTTTACCCGCTGCGGGTACCGGGAGAGACCTTTCACCGGAGGAACGTTCCGGCATGGAGAGATGCAGCCATTTCCCTTTTATGTGGGAAAAGCATCTGCCCCGATTGAAGATTGTTCCTCCCGGAGATGGTCATTAAGAAATATTTCCGCACCGCATCTATGATGCGGACGGCTGCTCCGGCTCCTTGTACGGGACTTCCGCCTCCGCGGTAATCCAACTGCGCTGGTAGGGTTCCAGGCCGTAACGCACGTAGGTATTGTTGCCTATGCCGTTGAGAATCGTCGGAGATTCCAGGTGCACCCTTCCGCCGTATTCCCCAGCCTGCACATCCAGGTACAGTGTGGGAGACACTGACGTATGGTACGTATCCCATCCCCGGATATGCGCCAGCTTAACAACCGTGTCGCCGGAGGCCCCGCCCATGACCAGCCACACCACAGCGCCCAGCTCACTGGTGTAAGATATCTCGGATTGGGTAATCACCAGACGATAGGCCGCAGAACAGGGATTCGTGTTGCTGTCGTAATTCAGGCTGGATTCAGTAGTGCGCACCACATAGCCCGCAGGCTTGCCGACGCCGATGAGTTCACGCACACGGGACTTGTACCCCTCATGATAGTAGAGGGTCACCTCAACCAGCCGGGCAATGGATGGGGCGCTTCCTGAAACGGGCCTGAAGCGGTAGCCGTCCATTCCCGCATCCAGTGATTCCGTCCACTCCCCCCCGGCCCCTATGAGCATGGACACTTTGATCCAGGTACCGGCAGCCCCTCCATTATGCCGAAACGGGATGGAATATCCCAAGATCTTGCTGTAGTCGCCTCCACTAACCGTTCCGGTAGTTGGCAGAGTGAGGGAGGTACCGCCATTGGCCCCCAGGAGCACCTCACAGTAACACCCTGGAGCCGCATGATTGATCGTCACGCCATTGGTAGCCGTACAGGAGGACGTAAGCCAATAGGTGCGTGTCTGGTGCATCAGCACCAGCTGGGCCATCCCCATGGCGTAAGCCCGGTTCACAGACGCCGTATCCGTTTCAGCCCCGGCAGCCAGTGGAACATGAATACCTCCGTTGGCATTGACGATTCCGGAAAACGCGGCCGCCTCCGCCATCAGATTTCTTAAAACCACATCCCCTCCGCTCTGAATGCCGCTCCGGCCAGTCACGCCCAACGCGGCCGGTTTCAGCACCTGCGTTACCATGGCGTTTTCATCGGACACTTCCACGGCTTCCCCGGGAGCCACAAAACTATACTGTCCAGCCGTATCAGCCTCCAGAATGGTGATGAAAGCAGCATCGGCGCGGATTGCCTGAACGGTACAGGCTTCTGTACATGTCAGCGCATACGCGCCCCCCTTAACAGTATCAATTCTCATAAATTTAATTAATCAGGCTTAAAAAACCATCAACCGGACAGGAAATCATCACGCATAAACCGTTCACCCACCTTATCCCAACGCCTCAAATTTACCTTCCCGTCCAACTGGAGCCACGCATGAAACGTCTTTTACTCATTCAAGGATTCCATTCCCAGGCAAAAAGCTATGCTCTTCTTCACCGGAGGATCAGCCATCACGGCAATGCCTGCCCATCCCTTGACGGATAGGGTTTTCCTTTCCTTCAACAGGTATTTACCCGCCGCAAAGATATTTTTTAACCTTCCTGAGTTTAAAGAAGGAAACCATGCAGAATAAATAGAGACTTTGCGGCAACGTATGGGCCATGCCCATCCACCCTTTTCCTTTTAACTCCCATCTCCGGTGGAAGGGATAATCCCACCAGTTCAGGAGATGGTCAATGTCTTCAACAATTCTCTTCCTTTCCTCAATCTCCGCCAGCAATTCTTCGCGGGACCGGAATACCGCGTTTCCGGATCTCAACAGATCCTCGCATAATTCCAGGCCTGTCCATTTGCTTTTTTTCAATTGCAAATGCACGTTCCGTTCTCTTTTCTCAAAGGCCCGCGCCGTCTTCATGCCGGCAAATCTCGCTGCGCTGTTAATGGCACAGATGTTCTTGAAGGCAAATCTGTAGTAGTACAGGGAAGTACCCGGCAGTTCATAAATATTCCCTTGGAGCCATGCATAAAATGCCATTAAATCATCTTCAAAGCTGGCCGTCATCGGCAAGGAATTTCCCCACTGGCAGGCGCTTCTCCGGATCATCATGCTCCCTCCGTAATGGGCGCCGGAAGAAAAAGGCCCCGTCTGGAGCCGGACGGCCAAAGTCCCTTCCGGAGCAGCCGGAAACGCCGGAAACTTAAACGGAACGCCGGCTTCTTCATAAACCTGGGTCATTTGGCTGGCAACGGCCACGGCATCCGGATGCTCCATCACCGCCCGGGCAAAAACCCTGCACCGCCAGGGAAAGGAACAATCATCCCCATCCTGGCGGAGAATCCATTCATGGGTGGCCAGCTCCACAATCTGCCGTATGTGCTGTCCGCGCCCAAGGGCTGTTTCATTCCGGTTTAAAACCACCCTATGCGGCCCGCTGTACCGGGCAGCCATTTCCTGCATGATAACAAAGGTACGGTCGGAAGAACCGTCATCGGACAGAATGATTTCCAACGGTCCCTCATAGTCCTGCCGGAATACACTCCGGATGGCATCTTCAATACAGTATTCTTCATTATGCCCGGTCAGAATGATGCTGATAGAGGGAAGATCGGAATGATTCATGACGGGAAACTGGATCAGGGAGAAACAATAGACAGACCTTAGCCTAATCTCCCGGAGTTGACCAGCATAACAGGCCCTGCGGCATGCCGGGGTTATTTTTTCCACAGCAGGCGCAGGCGGCTGCCCGCCATGGACCATGCCCGGTGCACCATGGAGCGCATGCCCGCCGTGCCGCAATACATTAAAAGCACTGTTACACCGCCATAGGACACAACCATCAGAAAGGCGCAGGTGAACCAGTTCAGGAAAGACAGGGAAGGCTGCAAGGGAATATATTTCCATACCCAGGACATCAGCACGGCTGGCGCCAGAATCAGCACCAGCTGGTAACCGAATTGAAGCCAGTAGAGCATCACATTCCTTCTGAAGCCCCACGTGTACAGCATGAAGGGCTTCCAGATGCCTACAATCAGCGTCAGGCTGGAGATGCCCCCAAGCAGAATTCCGGGCAGTCCCCAGAGATAGCCTCCTATGATAGCCACCGTAATGTTGATGACGCTCTCCGCCAGCGGCGCCCAGATATCCCAGAAAAGGCCGTAGCCGTACAGGAATTGATCCGTTACTCCCCGCGTAATGGCAATGAAAAGATTAATGATTACCAGAATCATGATTTCCCGGGAGAGGATATACCCGGAACCCAGCCAGAGGGAGATGAAGGGCTCCAGCAACTGGTAAAGGGTGAAGCATATCGTTCCGGCGATCAGTATGCGCAGGGAGAACAGTTCATTAAATACCCTGCGTATTTTTGCCGTATCCCCCTCTGCAATCAGATTCCCCACACTGGCTTCCGTACTGCCCAGCAGGTTGTTGACCAGGGAAAAGAGCTTATCCGTGATGATGGAATAGTTGCCGTAGTAAGCCACCATCTGCAGGGAGACAAAGGCATAAACCAGGAGCGGCGTTATCTGGAACTGGGCAAAAGCCCCAATCCTGTGAACAAACAGCTGCCTGGTATATTTGATAACTTCCGGATACTTCCTGAATAACTGGCGGCCCATAGCAACACTGCTTTTCAGCCACGGATATACCTGGTTGATTTTCCAATTCAGGATGAATGAATAGATTCCTCCAAACAACAGTTCTATCGCGATCCACAGATAGTAGCTGCCGGTATACCAGGCGGACAGCATTTGAAATAAAATCTTGATGATGGTAGCCGTCTGGAAATAGACGGCTACCACGTAATTCCTCTGGTCCGCTCCCAGGAGAGCCTGCCTGTAATTGGCGAAGTAGCCAATCAGGGAAGACGCCAGAAATGAAAAATAGGCAAAATAGATGATTCCATAGGAAAACCCCGTGGAAGGAAAAATCAACGGCAGAAAACATGCCAGCACCAACCCGGCACCGATGATGACCAGGCCTATCCAGCGGTACATGTAGCCCAAGACGGAAATGATTTCATTAATCCTGGTTTTATCCTGGTTAAAAATCGGTTTATAAAGCACATAGCCGATCGCCGTACTTACACCCAGTTCCGCCAGATTGAGAAAATTCAGCAGGTTTAATAAAGTTCCTGTCAAGCCGACAAAATCGGCTCCCAGACAATTTAAAAATATTTTTCTGGAAAAAAAGGAGATGCACAGAATCAGGATGTAAAAAACAAGATTCACACGAGCGTTCTGCAAACTCTTTTTTACGCGGGATTCGTTCATACCATTTATTTCAGGAATTCAACCTGGCCTTATCAGGAAATATAAAATACAGCCACTGCACAAACCCGGCTTTATTTATTCAGCCTGTAAAATAAAGCAAAATATTCCGCCAATAGTATACCCATGAAAGCGGCATTACCCTAACACATCGTTGCACTACATCAATACTTTTTACTAATACCGGCATAATCCATTTAATTCCAGTTATTCAAACAAGGCACACAAAGCATCCTTGCCTTATTTCCGCCTTCCATCTATATTGGAGCTCATGAGTAAAGGCCGTATTTTAATCGTCGCCTATACATTTCCTCCGGGAGAGGGAGGGGTAGGAATGGCGTCTTTTGAAATGGCAAAAGGGCTGCGCGCCTTAGGATGGGACATTCACGTCCTCACCCGCGAACAGAACCTTCCGGATGATCAATCCCGTCCGGAATGCTGTTCCGTCACCTCCATGCCGGATTCCTTAACGGAAGACAGCCCGCGTTTAAGGGAATACCTGGATACCCTTCTGGAGGGCCTCAAGCCGGATTTCATCATATATCATTCCTGGTCAAACTGGTGCAGGGAGGAACTCATGGAATATGCCGGGGCACACCGCATCCCCTTCATCCTGCGCTCGCATGGCACGGGCACCAATTTTTCAGCCTTCTTCCGACTTCGTTACCCCCCCTTCTTCGGAATGAAAAAATGGATCGGCTCCTTTCTCAGTACCAGGAAGTCCGTTCTCCGTACGGGTAAAGATGCGCCCTTGAACCAACTTGTCTTTCTTGAACCCTGCGGAACCTTATTTAAAGGATTTGATTATTATTATGCCAGCAAGCTCAAGCTGCCCAACGCCTGCTGCATTCCCAACACTTTTCCGGCGTTGCAACGCGGGACCCCCTTCTTCAGGGAAAAATACGGATTAGCCGGTGTCTCCCTGTTCACCTGTGCGGCCAGCGCCTGCACGACAAAACAACAGCTTCTCTTCATCCGCCATGCAAAACGCATGAATTTGCAGAACATCGTTTTCCTTTTTCTCGTCCCTCAACGCAACCCGTATGCAGAGCAAATGGAAAAAGCCATTGGGGACCATCCCGGATTCCGCATTCTTTACAATCTTCCAAGGCATGAGGTGGAGGCCGCCATCTCGGAAAGCGACGCCATGTTCCTCTACTCCTACCAGGAACAACAGCCTTTGTGCATTTTGGAGGCCATGTCCTGCGGCATTCCCTGGATAGCTCCGGACATCGGCTGCATTTCCGTTTTAAAAGGCGGCATCATGCTGAAGAGCAGAACTGCCGGCTGCCTTAAAAAAGCTCTAACCTCCATGCTGGATCCTGATACCCGGAAAAGTTTAGGCGCCGCCGGGCTCCGGCAGTGGCAGCAGCGCTATGCTCCCCATGCCGTCTATGCCCAGTGGGAAGCCCTGCTCCGTTCCGCCAAAAAATCTGAAAGCATTCAAGCACATGAATTATAAATGATTTTAATCTCCTCTTTACATGATCCCTTCCAAACATACCCGGCCCGTTCTCGCCATTGTCTCGGACATGCCGTTGGGGCGCCTGATTCCCAGCGAGTTTCAGGAAAAAGATCGTTCCCTGACACCATGGATTTTCTCTCTGTTCAAGGCTCTGGCAAACCAAACGGAATACGACATCCACTGGATCACCCTTAAGAAATATGTTTCCGGGTATACGGTCAAATCCCTCCATCATCAGACTATCCATATTTTGCCGGACTCCAGCCTGGCGATAGGTTTGCTCACCCACCATTTTTCCGCCTCCAGGAAAATCCGCCGTCTTCTGGACCAACTGAATCCGGACTTGATTCACGTCTGGGGCATTGAACTGGCATACGCGACCGCTTGTAAAACGCAACCGCGCCCCAAGCTGTTATCCTACCAGGGCTCACTGATTGCTTCTTGCCAACGTTCCAAAATGAAAATGTTCCCGAAGATTCAAGCTTTTTGGGAAAAACGGACCACTCCGGAATACCATCACATCACCTGTGAATCACCATGGATACATGACCGTATTCTGGAAATATCCCCTTCCGCCCAGGTTTCGCTCATTGAATACGGAGTGGAGGAGTCATTCCATCATGTTGAAAGATCACCCTCCGCTACTCCGGAATGCCTGTTTGCAGGAAACCTCAACGAATTAAAAGGCGTCAGGTACCTGATTCAGGCATTTATGAAACCCTCACTGCAGCATGTTCAACTTTATGTTGCCGGATCAGGCGAATTGAGGAAAAAACTGGAACCCGCAAGCACGCCCAATATCCATTGGGTTGGCACCTTGCAGCGCCCTGAACTGCAAAAACGGCTGTCGTCAGCATGGTGCCTGGTACACCCCACCCTGGGGGATGCCTCTCCCAACTGCGTCAAGGAGGCAAGAGTCATCGGGCTTCCCGTTATCACCACTTGCGAAGGGGGGCAGACCCAGTATGTCGTTGACGGCAAGTCCGGGTACATTATTCCCGTCAGAGACAGTGAAGCCCTTGGCCAGGCAGTCCTGTCCCTGACTGAATCCTTGGAAAAAAACATGGCCATGGGGCTTTACGGGGTTGATGAAATTAGAAAAGCTCTGAAAATTGAACTGACTTGCAGCAAATTCCTTTCCCTGTACGGCTCTTTGTTGAACGGCAAACCATCCTCCCTTCCGGATTGATCCACCCGCACATGAACCCGGCTCTGCGCCCGGTCATCCTCCTTCATTCTCCGTTTCCATGAAAAAGGTCGTTTTCATTAACTTCGGTTCCGCCCGGTTTACGCACCGGCAAATGCTGCAGCTTCTTTCCGCCAAACTGGCCGGAAAAGCGGATCAAGTATATGGATTCCAGCCTAAACACTTAAAAGAGCTCGGGTTTTACGGCACCCACCCCTGGTTTCATCCCTCCCAGAGAGGATTTGCATTCTGGTCATGGAAACCCTTCATCATTCACCATGCCCTGCGGCAGGTGCAGGACGGAGACATGGTCATCTATTCGGACGTCGGCAGGCCATGGGTGCGGATGTTCCACCATTCCCTGGGCTCGGTCCAGCAATGGCTGGAAGAACTGCGCCAGGACATCATGCCCGGAATATACATTCCCTATACGGGCACGATAGAAAATTGGACCAAGGCCGCCACGCTGAACCAAATGGAAGCGCTCTCCCCGGATATGTTGAATTCCCCTCCCATCCAGACCTCCTTCTCCGTCTGGAGGAAAACTCCGGCGACCGTGAGACTGGCGGAGGAATGGGAAGAAAAATGCCGCCATTTGCCGCTGGTAGGAGATTACGACGCAAATACGGACATTCCGAACGGCCCTTCCTTCAAGGACCACAGGCACGACCAAGCCATCTTCTCCATCCTGTGTTTTCAGCGCCACCTAAAGGCATTGGACTCCATCGGGGGACAACGGCCGGAAGTTGACAAGGATATGGACGCCTGGCTTCAGCTTCAGGGAGCTCCGCCGTCAGGCGCCTGTACAGATGCCCTGTTAAACGGCCTTTCCGCCACCGCCAGAAAACTGGAAAGCGCCGTCAGAACTTGTTTGAAAAAGTAGCCCTCTCCCTTTCCGGCCACCACAGAATCTCCATGCAGCCATACCCAGCCACCCTCTCCACCCTGTTCCTTGCCGGTCCCACCGGATCCGGAAAATCCGCCGTGGCCGTGGAACTGGCGGACATGCTGGGCGCGGAGATCGTCAGCTCGGACGCCTACCAGGTGTACCGTGAAATTCCCGTCCTGACGGCGGTCCCTTCCCCGGAAGAACAGGCGCGCATCCCCCATCACATGATTTCCGTCATTCCCGTCCAGATGCCCTGGGACGCCACGGAACACTACCACCGGGCCATGCGGTGCGTGGAAGACATCCATGCGCGGGGAAAAACGGCCATCGTCACGGGAGGCTCCGGCCTGTACTTCAAATTCCTTTCCCACGGCCTGTCGGAAGCTCCGCCGGGAGACGCCTCCCTGCGCGCCGCCTTTGCAGGCTACTCCACGAAAGAGCTGTACGCCCGGCTCTACGCCCTGGACCCGGAAGGCGCGGCAACTACCAGCCCCGCCAACCGGCGTTACGTGGAGCGCAACCTGGAAATCGTCCTTGCAGGAGGAAAACCCCTTTCCTTCTGGAAGCGGAACTGGTTGAAACCGCCCCGTGGCCCAGGCTGGGCCATCACCCGGGAAGTTCCGGAACTGGACGGCAGAATAGCCGCCCGCGCCGCCCGCATGATGCAGGAGGGAGCCGTGGAGGAAGTGGAGCGGCTGGGCCCCTGCTCCGCCACGGCGGAACGCACCCTTGGCCTGACGCTCATACGCAGCATGCTGCGGGGGGAAACCACCCGTGAAACCTGCCAGGCGCAGCTGGCCCTGGCCACCCGCCAGTACGCCAAACGGCAGCGGACCTGGCTGAAACGCGAACAATGGCTCCGGGAGCTTCCCGCCTCCCCGTCCACCTCCCCCCGGGAACTTGCGGAGCGCATCATGAGGGAGCTGGAGCGTTAGCCCTTTTTACACGGCGGCAACATCCGGAACCGTTCCAAACAGTGCTGCGTATTCAGCAATGCCACGTGGCCCGCGGGGAAAGATATGCCCGGTTGTCCGCACGGAAACACCGCGCTACCGCCTGATGTTGGCGCCGGATGCCTGTCTTCCCCGCTTTTTGTCTTGGCTTGCGGGGGCATCTTTGATTTACAGGGGCAGGCGGGAAAGACTTCCCAAACGCAGGTTCCCTATCACACCCATATCCTTTTCAACATCGTGGCACGCATTCTTGTAGGCTTATCCGGCGGGGTGGACAGCTCCGTGGCAGCAGCCCTGCTCGTGGAGCAGGGACATGACGTGGTGGGGGCCTACATGAAAAACTGGGTGAATGACGAGGGCATTCCCGGAGAATGCCCGTGGGAGCAGGATATCCAGGACGCGCTGGCCGTCGCCAAAAAAATCGGCATTGAATTCCGGGTCATCGACCTGGTGGACGAATACCGTTCCCGCATCGTGAATTATCTGATTGAAGGCTACCGCGCCGGATACACGCCCAATCCGGACGTGCTCTGCAACCGGGAAATGAAGTTCGGCGTTTTTCTGGATTACGCCCTGGAACAGGGGTTTGATTCCGTAGCCACCGGCCACTACGCCCGCAGGCTGGATACGCCGCAAGGTTCCTTCATCCTGCGCGGGCGGGACCCCAACAAGGACCAGTCCTACTTCCTGTCCCTGATGCGCCCGGACCAGACAGCCCGTGCCATGTTCCCCCTGGGGGACCTGCTGAAGCCGGAAGTCCGCGTGCTGGCGGATAAATACGGCCTTCCCACAGCGCGCAAGAAGGACAGCCAGGGCATCTGCTTCATCGGCCAGGTGAAGATGAGCGACTTCCTGCGCCACTACCTGCCGGACAAACCCGGCAAAATCGTGGATACGGAGGGGAAGGCGCTTGGCTCCCACAACGGCCTGCACCTGTTCACCATGGGCCAGAGGAAAGGCCACGGCGTCGCCTCCCCGCGGGAAGGAATCGCCTACGTGGTGGTGGGGAAGGACGTCAAACGCAACCGCCTGATCCTGGGGTATGAAGACGCGTCCACGCAGGGACTGTACGCAGCCCATGCGGTGGTTGGCGGCATTTCCAATACGCTGTCTCCCCTGCCCTCCCGCGTGATGGCGCAGCCCCGCTACCGCGCCAAGGCGGAATGGGCCTCCTGCGAATATCTGGAAGAAGGAAAGGTGCGCCTGAGCTTTGATACGCCCCTCCGGGCGCTGGCCGTGGGACAGGTCTGCGCCTTTTACGACGGAGGCAAGCTGCTGGGCGGCGGTTTTTTTGAATCCATAGAACCATGATTGACCCGGAACGCACCATAGCCGCGCAGGCCACCGCCGCAGGACAGGGAGCCATCGCCGTCATCCGCATGAGCGGTCCCGGCTGCATGGCCGTCCTGAAACAATGCACCCCCGCGGCCTTCACGGAACACCTCCAGCCGCGCCGGGCAACGCTGGCCCGCATTCTGGACGCGGAGGGAACCGCCATTGACCAGGCGCTCATCACCTGGTTCCCGGCCCCGGCCAGTTATACGGGGGAAGATACCGTGGAAATCTCCTGCCACGGCGGCATGCTGGTGACAGACCGCCTGCTGAAACACCTGTACCAGTGCGGAGCTTTCCCGGCGGAACCGGGCGAGTTCACAAAGAGGGCCTTCCTGAACGGGCGCATGGACCTGACCCAGGCGGAAGCCGTCATGGACGTGATTTCCGCCGGAAGCGACCTGGCCCTGAAGGCCGCGCAAAGCCAGTTGGGCGGGGGCATCGGCTCCCAGGTGAACGAACTGAAGGACAGCCTGGTTCATGTTCTGGCCCATATTGAGGCCTATATCGATTTTCCGGATGAAGACATTTCCCCGGACACCGCCTCCGGTTTGCTGGCGCGTCTCCGGAGCATGGAAGAAAAACTTTCCGCCCTCCTCCGGACCGCCGAGGGCGGCCGCCTGCTGCGGGAAGGAATCCGCACCGCGATCGCCGGACCGCCCAATGTCGGAAAATCCAGCCTGCTGAATACCCTGCTGGGGTATGACCGGGCCATTGTCAGCAATATTGCCGGAACCACGCGGGACACGGTGGAGGAATCCGTCCAGCTTGCCGGGCTGGCCCTGCGGCTGATTGACACGGCAGGCGTCCGGGAATCTTCCGACGTCATTGAACAGGCCGGCATCACCCGCACCAACAGGGCGCTGGAATCCGCGGACCTAGTTCTGGAAGTGGCGGACGCCTCCGCGCCCCGGACAGAGGCGTTCCCCACCGCCGCCCGTACCGCGCCCCGGCTGCTAATTCTGAACAAGTGCGACCTGGGAATCCACCCGGACTGGGAGGCCGTTCCCGGCATCCGGTTCTCCTGCGCCACCGGAGAAGGCAGAAAGGAATTGGAAGAAGCCATCGTCCGGGCCTTCGCCTCCTCCCTGCCCGGTGAAACGGGCAGCTCCCTGGTAGCCATCAACGCCCGGCACCAGCATGAACTGGGCCTGTGCCTGGAGCATGTGCGGATGGCTTCGGAATCCATCTCCCGGCAGGAAAGCCCGGAATTTACGGCGCTGGAACTGAGGGAAGCCCTGACGCACCTGGGGGAAATCACCGGGGCTGTGGATACGGAGGACGTGCTGGGCGCCATTTTCTCCTCCTTCTGCCTGGGCAAATAACCCTCCGGAACGTCCGGAAACGCCATTCAACGAGCGGAAACCGTTACTTCCCGCCGGACTTCCCGGCAAGGGCTTCCTTCTCCTCCTCTTCCATGGCTTCCGGTTCCGCCTCCGGGGAGAACAGGGGGATGTAGGAAGGCAGGTTCCAGTTCCAGCGGATGGCCGCCAGGCGCACGGAGAGCGTGACTACGAACCCCGTCACGAAGCAGGTGGAGGAGTCGATTCCAAAGTAGTAAAGCACCGCGTACGCCACACCGCCCAGCAGGGCCGCGGTAGCATACAGTTCCCCGGGACGGAACACGTAGGGAACGTTCCCGGTAAGCACGTCGCGCAGCAGGCCGCCCGCCACGCCGGTGCAGATGCCCATCATCACGGAAACGGTAGGCGTATAGCCGTGGAGGTAGGATTTTTCCGTGCCGATCATGCCGAAGAGGGCCAGCACAATGGCGTCCGCCACGCGGATAGTGCCCATGGGCGGCGGATATTTCTGGGCCAGGTAAAAAGTCACCAGGCTGGTGACGACGGCGGCCAGAACGAAAATTTCACCGGAAGGCAGCGTCCAGTATACCGGGATATCCAGCAAAAGGTCACGCACGGTTCCGCCCCCCAGGGCCGCCAGCGTGCCGCAGACAATCACGCCGAACAGGTCCATTTTCACCCGTGAAGAAGCAATGGACCCCGCCAGGGCTCCAATGATCGTGCTCATGATTTCACAGATGGAGAGGAACATGGCGGGGGAAAGGAGGAAGAGGAGAGCTTCAGCAGACCCGTATCCACGGCAGGCAGGAGTCCTGGCTGGCGCAGAACAGGGAGGTGGAAGCCAGTCCCATGTCATGCAGGGTAGCACGCATCAGGCTTTCTGCCAATGCCGGAGAATTGCTTTCTGCGCTCAGGTGCGCCAGCACCACGTTTTTCAGGGCGTCATGGGCGATGCGCCGCAACAGGTCGCAGGCCTGCTCGTTGGACAGGTGCCCGTGCTCGGAGGCAATGCGCTGCTTCAGCGGCCAGGGACGCTTGGGGGTGGCGGCCAGCATGTCCGGATCATAGTTTGATTCCACCACCAGGCTGTCCACCATGGAGAGGTATTCCGCCACGCTGCCGGGGGCATGCCCCGTATCGGAAATGAAGCCCAGGCTGGACTGTTCCGTTTCAAACTTGAACCCCACGGGGTCCACGGCGTCATGGTAGGTGGCAAAGGGGGTGACCACGATGTCCCCTATTTTAAAGGACTGCCCCTTTTCAAAGTAGGCCCAGGGGGCTTCCGGCGCCTTTTCCTGAACGCACATGGCCGTATGGCGGGTGGCATAAACGCGCACGGTGTACTTCTTGGTGAACTGGTGCACGCCTTTCATGTGGTCGTTGTGCTCGTGGGTGAGCAGAATGGCGTCCAGGTCATCCGGTTCCACACCGGCGGATTTCATTTTATCCCGCAGTCTGGCGGCGCTGAACCCGGCATCCACCAGCAGCACGGTTTCCCCCGCCTTCACGATGGTGGCATTTCCTCCGCTGCCGCTGCCCAACACGCAAAACTGCATCATGCGCGGAATATAATACCGGTCCCGGAGCGGCGCAAGACCGGATCAATGCTTTTTTTTCACGACATGAACACAATAAAAAATACTTTTTTCCAGTACGGTGTTGACATTTCAAGTGCATTAAAGTGTATTGAAGTCACTACGTAGTGTACTTGCATGTGATGAGCAGTGTATCTGACAACCTTTTTGGTGCATACACCCACAAGCTGGACCCCAAAAACCGGATTGCAATTCCGACTGAATGGAGGCCTACCGAAGGTTGCGCCCTGCTCCTGCTGTCCGGACGGCGCCTTGAACTGCCGACTGTTAAAGCCTACACGCGGGAAAAATTCCAGCAAATCATTGATAAGATTGAATCCACCCCCGGATACACGGAGGCGCAGATCGACCTGTTTATCGGCAGATTATACGCCAACTGCGTGGAGGCTGTCATTAACGCCCAGGGTAAATTGCTGATACCCAAACAAATGTGCGAACACGCACAATTAAGTTCCTCCGTCAAGCTGGCCGCGCGGAGAGGATACTTCGAATTATGGGAACCGTCTCTCTACGAAGAGGTTTCCCGGCGGGAAAACGCCAGCATTTCCGATATTAACCAATCCTACGGCATTCTCTGATCTCCATCCTTCATGCCCCCTGACTCCACCATTCCGCCCTCGCACCAGGCCCATCCGTACGCAACGCTTGCGCTGCGCCCGGGCTGGCTTGTTTCCAGCCTGGGCGTTGGAGCCAGAACCGGGCTGGATGCGGAAGTCACGGCATATTCCATTGTTTTCTGGGGGCACGACGCCCTTCCGGCGCAGGACATGATCGCCTGGCAGCAGGAAAAAACGCGCATCACCGGGGAAATGTCCCTGGCGGGCCAGAAGGGCGCCTACGGCAAATTGGGCGCATTGTCCTCCAGCCTGAACCGGGCTTTTGACAGCCACGTTGAGCTTTCCTTACGCGCGGGCGCGGGTACGCACATCCGCCCGGACGAGGTCCAGGCCCTGGCGGACGGCCTGGCGGATACCACCTCCTGCCGCGTGCTGGCGTGGAGCATCTGCCGCAACCATGTGCATGTGATTGCGGAGCTGACGGAGGAGATGGGCGTGGATGAGCTGGTCTGCTCCTGGAAAGCGCTCGCCCCCTCCATGGCCTGGGAAAACGTGTACCATACGGAAGCCCTGAAGGCTCCGGAAGCCGGAGCCAAAGTGGACGCCCTGGTTGCCGAGCTGGGGGATGACGCCATTTCCGCCACCGCTGACGCGGAAACGGACGAAGCCGTCTCCGGCAACGGCTTCAGCCACATCACCGTCCTGCTGCATGAGACGGTGGACATGCTGGCGGCTGGCCCCGGCAAACTCATCGTGGACTGCACGCTGGGCGGCGGCGGCCACACGGAACTTCTTCTGGAACAGGGCGCTACCGTCTGGGGCATTGACCGTGACCCGGACGCACGCCGCGCCGCCACGCTCAAGCTGGCCCGCTTCGGCTCCCGCTTCAAGGTGCTCGCGGGCAATTTCCAGGATGTGGAAGCCATCCTCGCCCAGCAGGGAGTTTCCCGGGTGGACGGCCTTTTGGCGGACCTGGGCGTTTCTTCCCACCAGCTTGACACCGCCTCCCGCGGCTTTTCCTTCCGGGAAGACGGCCCGCTGGACATGCGCATGGATACCCGCGCCGCCTTCTCCGCCCGGAACCTGGTTAACGAGGCTCCGGAGGAAGAGATCGCGGACATTCTCTGGCAGTTCGGCGAGGAACGCGCCTCCCGCGCCATCGCCCGCGCCATCGTGAAGGCCCGCTCCCAGGCTCCCGTCACCACCACCGCCCAGCTTGCCCGCGTGGTGGAATCCGTTCTCCCCCGCAAAGGCAGGCAGCATCCCGGCACCCGCACGTTCCAGGCCCTGAGAATTGCCGTCAACGGCGAGCTGGACGCCCTGGACTCCCTGCTGGATTCCTCCGTGCGCCTGCTCGGCAAGGGGGGCCGCATGGCCGTCATCACCTTCCACAGCCTGGAAGACCGCAGGGTCAAGCAGTTCTTCGACCTCCGGAGCCGTCCGGAGATCGACCGCCCGGAATGGCCGGCGCCGCGCCCCAATCCGGATTACTGCTTCCGCCTGCTTTCCCGCAAGCCAGTCACCGCGGGAGAAGAAGAACTTTCAACCAACCACCGTTCCCGCAGCGCCAAATTGCGCGGTGTGGAAAAAATCGTCTGACACCCTCTCCTTCGCCACCACCATGAAAAAATTCAAACAGCGTTTCACCGGCCACCAGATCAGCGTAAGCATGATCATGTGGCTCATTGCCTTCGCCGCCCTGACCTGCGGAGCGGGCATCACTTATGCCGTGCTGAAGAACGACCAGATCCAGGTCGCCCGCGACATCAAGCAAATGAACGAGGAGATCGCCTCCTGCGAACTCACGAAGGAATACTACCGCTCCAAGACTTCCTCCCTGACCAGCCGCTGGGCCATCCGCGACCGGCTGGCCCAGGACAAGTCCAGCCTTCAGCCTATTGAGCCCTCCGCCATCGAATACATTTCTTCCGAAAACGCCTCCCGCATTGCCGCGGCAGGCAATTAATGCGTTGAGCCGTTCATGACCACGATCACGAAGTCCAGATTTGCCAGAAGAAGCCTCGTCCTGTGCGGCGTGGCGGGAGCTGCGGTCATCTGGCTGATGCTGACTCTGGTCAACCTCCAGCTGGTTTCCCCCCGGAAAACGAGCGGCGTTCCCAGCGGCGGCATCATTGAACGGGAGGTGCTTCTGCCCCAGCGCGGCCGCATCATGGATGCCAATGAGGAAATCCTGACCAACAACATGCAGAGCTCCGAGCTGATTGCGGATGGCTACCACCTGAACGATCCCAAGACCATCAGCTGGGCGCTTGCCTATTCCAAGGCCGTCCATTCCGCCTTCTGGGAGAAAGCCGTGACGGAAAAGGAAAAAGAGAAGCTCGTTTCCGGCTTCCGCAGCAAGATTCTGGGCCAGGCGGCCAGCAAAAAAGACGGCAGCAAGGAACATAATCTGGCCAAAATCCTGCTGGAAGAACCTGAAGACGGCCCGGAAGGGGTGGACATGGCCAGGAAAAAGCTGGAAGAGCTGTACGAGCCGGAGATGGTGAAGGAATACGTGCAGGCCCATCTGGAATACGCCGCCAACGTGATTGCCCCCTTCCTGCCGGACGTAAGCGTGCAGGACATCATCAACACGGTGGAAAAGGACGGGGAGATTCCCAAAAAGCGCATCGTCATCGCCAAGAACCTGTCCGAGGAAAAAGCGGAGCTGCTGCGGCAGGCCATCCAGAACGCCCGCGTCCAGGGGTTCCGGTTTGAAACCTCTTCCAAGCGCGTCTATTCCGTACCGGAATGCATGGTGCACATTCTGGGCTACATTGCCCAGACGAAGGACAGCGGCCCCCGGCCCGTGGCTCTTTCCGGCCTTGAAAAGCAGCTGGACGACCAGCTTCTGGGCCACAACGGCATCAGGGAGTACCGGAAGGACAGCCGCGGCCGCATCATCCCCTCCGCGGATTCACGGTTCAAGGACGCCGTGGACGGCCTGAACGTGCGCCTGACGGTGAACATGGAGTACCAGACCATCGTGGAGGAGGAACTGGATGCCGCCATCTCCTTTTACACGGACCAGACCCACAAGCCCCGCGGCTGCATCATCGTGGTGGAGCCCAAGACCGGCAGCATTCTGGCGATGGCCAGCCGCCCCCACTATAATTTAAATACGCGCGAGGGGCTTCAGGAGGGAGCCTACCACTTTGCCGTGCAGTCCCTGTACGAACCGGGCTCCACGTTCAAAATAGTTTCCGTCACTTCCGCCGTGGATACCGGGAAAGCCACGTTTGACACCATGATCAACTGCACGCCGTACATGGTGCCCGGCTCCCGCCCCGTCACGGACGCTCCCCGCTTCTACAGCGGCCTGACCGTAGCGGGCGTGCTGAAAAAGTCCAGCAACCCGGGCGCCTTCCGCATTGCGCTCAGGTCCGGCTGGCCCACCTATAAAAAGTACTTTGACCTGTACGGCTTTTCCTCCAAGACGGGCATTGACCTGCCGGGAGAAACCAGCAGCCAGTGCCAGGACGGCAACAACTTCGTCAACTTCTCCCGCATCAGCTTCGGCTATTCCCTGATGGTCTCCCCTCTGCAAGTCGCCATGGCTTATGCCGCCATCGCCAATGACGGGGTGCGCATGCGCCCGCGCCTGGTGGACGGCATTTATGTGGATGACAAGAACTTCCAGCCCTCCCCGCCCGTGGAAGCCTGCCGGGTCATGAGCGTTAAAACGGCCCGCAGCCTCCGGAACGCCCTGTTCCATGTCACGGACCTGGACGGCACCGCCAAAAGGGCGCGGATTGAAGGTTACAACGTGGGGGGCAAAACCGGAACCGCCCACAAGGTGAAGCCCACGGGCGGCTACTTTGAAAACCGCTATACCGTCTCTTTCGTAGGGATGCTTCCGGTGGAGGACCCTGCCTTCGTCTGCCTCATCGTCATTGACGACCCCACCTCCAAGCACTGCCATCCCGGCGGCGGCACCGTCTGCGCCCCGGTCTTCCAGAAACTGGCCACACGCCTGGCGGCGGCCATGAACATCCCCAAAAACACGCCTTCCGCAGAGGCGGACAAGAAAGCCTCCCGGGCGCAAGCCTCTTCCTCCACGTCCAAACCGCCGCGCAGATAAACCACATCATGAAGCTACTTACGCTACTCAAAGACCTTCCCGCCCATACGCTCACCGGCTCCCCCCAGGTGAAAATCTCCCATCTGGAATGCGACAGCCGCCGTGTTCTGCCCGGCTCCTGCTACATCGCCGTGAAGGGGACCCAGACAGACGGGCACGAGTTCATCCCGGAAGCCATCCGCCGCGGAGCCTGCGCCATTGTCGCGGAAATGCCCTGCACGAAGGAAGCCCGGGACGGCGGCGTCTCCTGGGTGGAGGTAAATGATTCCCGCCTGGCCGTCAGCCTGCTGGGCGCGGCCTGGAACGGCCATCCCTCCCGCCACATGACCATGATCGGCGTAACGGGGACGAACGGAAAGACCACCACGGCCTACATCGCCCATTCCCTGCTCAAACAGTCCTGGCTGCGCGCCGGGCTGATCGGCACCATCGCCTATGACAACGGGGAGGAAATCACCCCCTCCACCCACACCACGCCCGGCCCGCTGGAACTGGAACACCTGTTGAAGGAAATGAATGAAAACGGCTGCCGCGGCGTCTCCATGGAGGTATCCTCCCATGCGCTGGACCAGGAACGCGTGGCAGGCATCAATTTCAACGTGGGCATTTTCACCAACCTGACCCAGGACCATCTGGACTACCACCACACCATGGAAAACTATTTCCAGGCCAAGGCGAAGCTGTTCGAGCAGATGGCGCAGGAAACCAAGTCCCGCCGCAAGCCCGTGGCCGTCATCAACATTGACGACGCCTACGGCCGACGCCTGGCGGAGATGTTCTCCGGCCGCATGACCGTGAAGACCTACGGTTCCGCCCTGGGCGCGGATTTCCGCATGCTGGTGCACCACGCCACGGCCAAGGGCAGCGAGTATGAACTGGAATACAAGGGGAAAAGCTACCTGGTGCGCGTGCCCCTGATCGGCAAATTCAACATGTACAACAGCCTCGCCGCGCTGGCGGCCGTGATCTGCGCCGGCATCCCGGTGCGGGACGCCATCGCGAACCTCCAGAACATTCCTCAGGTTCCCGGCAGGCTGCAATTGTTCACCCACCCCGGAGGCGCCCAGATCTTCATTGACTACGCCCATACGCCGGACGCCCTGGAAAACGTCTGCAAGACGCTCAAGGAAATCTGCTCCCGCCGCCTGATTACCGTGTTCGGCTGCGGCGGGGACCGGGACAAGGGCAAGCGTCCGCTGATGGGCGCCGTGGCCGCGCGCCTGTCTGACGCCAGCATCGTCACCTCCGACAATCCCAGGAGCGAGGAACCCCTCTCCATCATCAACCAGATTACGGCGGGCATGCCGGAAGGCAGGTACGCCATCATTCCGGACCGCGCCCGGGCCATCGCCACAGCCATTGAACAGGCCCGGCTGGGGGACGTCGTCCTCATTGCGGGCAAGGGCCATGAAAACTACCAGGAGCTTTCCACCGGGCGCATTGATTTCAGCGACGCCAAGGAAGTTCGCCGCAACATGTTCATCAAGGAGAGGGAAGAATTCCCGCAGGCATAACACACGCACCATCATTTTCATGACCTCCCTCACGGCACACGGCATCTGCAATGCCATCGGCGGAAAACCGGTCAGCGGCCCCTTGGAAAGGGTCGCTTCCGGAGGCGTGTGCACGGACAGCCGCTCCCTGCCGCCCCATGCCGTTTTCTTCGCGCTGGGGGGAGAAAATTTTGACGGCAACCTGTTTGCGCCGGAGGCATCCCGCACCGCGGCGGCCGTCGTCGTCAGCCGCGTGGAACCGGGCATTGACCCCTCCTGCGCCGTCATCCTGGTGGAGGATACGCTGAAAGCCCTTCAGAAGCTCGCCTCCTGGTGGCGCACGGGCCTTACCCTCACCGCCGTCGGGCTGACGGGGTCCAACGGAAAAACGTCTACGAAGGACCTGACGGCCTCCGTTCTTTCCCAGGGCCTCCGGACCATTGCCACGCAGGGCAACCTGAACAACCACATCGGCGTTCCCCTCAGCATCCTCCAGGCCTCTCCGGCGGATGAAGCCGCCGTGTGGGAAATGGGCATGAACCACCCGGGAGAACTGGCCCCCCTGTGCGACATGACGCGCCCTAAGATCGGCATCATCACCAGCATCGGCACCTCCCACATTGAATACATGGGGTCCCGGGAAAACATCGCCCGGGAAAAATGCACGGTGGCGCGCTGCCTGCCGGAAGACGGCTTCATGATTTTCCCGGCGGACTGCGACTACGCGGACATGATCCGCCAGTCCACCCGCGCCGCCTGCATTGACTGCGGCATTGACGCCGGAACCGTCCGCGCGGAAAACCCCGTTTCCACGGAAAACGGGACGCGCTTCACCCTCTCCATCCCGGACTTCTGCCGGGAGGTGGTGGAACTGCCCGTCCACGGCCGCCACATGGTGAAAAATGCTCTGCTGGCCGCCGCCGCGGGCTGGGTGGCAGGTCTTGCGAAGGAGCAGATCGTCTCCGGCCTCAACAGCGCGCAGCTTACGGGGGGCAGGCTCCACTGCACCCGGGTCAACGGCATCCTGGTGGTGGACGATACCTATAACGCCAATCCGGATTCCATGCAGGCCGCCCTGCACACCGTAGCGGAACTCTCCTGCCCTGGCAGGCGCTTTGCCGTGCTGGGCAGAATGGGGGAACTGGGCACGTTCTCCGCGGAAGGCCACGCCCTGGTGGGCCGCACGGCGGAAAAACTCCGCTTTGACTGCGTGGTCAGCGTAGGGCCGGACGCGGCACGCATCACGGACGCCATTTCCCCCGGCTCCTCCACCCAGGCCGTAAACCTGGGCACCGCGGAAGAAGCCGCGGAGTGGCTCCGCAGCCACACATCCCCCGGGGACATCGTCCTGTTCAAGGGCAGCCGCCTTGCCCGGATGGAGCAAGTCATGAACCTCACCTTTCCGCCCCAGTAAATTTTATGCATTCCCTCATTGAACAGCTCAGCCCCGCAGGGGCGCTTGCAGAACCGGCAGGGAGAGCCCTGCTGGCCTGCCTCATCTCCTTTGTCCTGACCATGATGTTCGCCCCGCGGGTGATCCGCGCGCTGATTTCCCTGAAAATCGGCCAGCCCATCAGAACGGCGGAGGAAGTGCACAAGCTGGCGGAGCTCCACGGCGCCAAGGCGGGCACGCCCACCATGGGCGGCGTGCTGATTACAGGCTCCATGACGGCAGCCACCCTGCTGTGCGCCAGAATGGGCAATCCCTTCATCATCGCCTGCCTGTTCGTCACGCTGGCGCTGGGGCTGCTGGGCTTCCGGGACGACTACCTGAAGGTGGCCAAGAAAACGTCGGACGGCATCTCCGCGCGCAAAAAACTCCTCATCCAGTTTCTGGCCGGGCTGGCTGGCGTCACGTTCCTGTACCTGTACCCGGAAGGCGCTCCCCGCGTGGAACTGAATGACTATGTTTCCTCCCTCTTCATCCCGTTTTACGGCCAGGTAAACCTGCCGTGGTATGTTTACATCCCCTTCGGCACCGTGGTGGTCATGTCCGCTTCCAATGCGGTGAACCTGACGGACGGCCTGGACGGCCTCGCCTCCGGCTGCTCCGTCACCACGGGCATCTCCTATGCCATCCTTGCCGCCGTCTGCGGGAACTGGCTGATGGCGGATTCCCTGGACATCCCCTTCCACCCCGGCGCAGGTGAAATCAGCGTCTTCATGATGGCCCTGGTGGGGGCCTGCCTGGGCTTCCTGTGGCATAACTGCTACCCGGCCAGGGTTTTCATGGGGGACACCGGCTCCCTGGCCCTGGGCGGGGCGTTCGGCATGGCCGCCGTCTGCACGGCGCAGGAACTTCTCTTCATCGTCATCGGGGGCGTCTTCGTCATGGAAGCCGTATCCGTCGTCCTCCAGGTAGGCAGCTTCAAACTGCGCCACGGCAAGCGCATCTTCGCCATGGCCCCCATTCACCACCACTTTGAACTCAAGGGATGGAAGGAAACGCAGGTAATCACCCGCTTCTGGATGATCAGCCTCCTGCTGGCGTTCCTGGGCCTGTTCCTGATCACCACCGCCTGACAAGCCACGGACATGCAGCTCAACAACCTCAACATAGCCGTCCTGGGAGCGGGAAGAAGCGGACGCGCCGCCGCGCGCCTCGCCATGAAGCACGGCGCCCGCGTACGCGTGTTTGACACCTCCGCCTCCATCGGAAACTGGCCGGAAGACATTCCGCTGCACGCTGCCGCCACGGAGGAAGACGGGCGCGCCTTCCGCGCGGACCTGGTAGTCATTTCCCCCGGCATTGAGACGGACAGCCCCTTTGTCAGGGCCTTCGGGCGGGAAGGCGTGGAAACCATCGGTGAAATGGAGCTGGCCTGCCGCTTCTACCATGGCCGCATCATCGCCATCACCGGAACCAACGGAAAAACCACCACCACGTCCCTGGTGGAAAAAATCCTGCTGCGCGCCGGAAAGGATGCCGTGGCCTGCGGCAATTACGGCGTTCCCATGGCGGAAATCCTGCTCCGTGATTCCGTGCCGGAAGTGCTTGCGCTGGAAGTCAGTTCCTTCCAGCTGGAAACCATCCGTGACTTCCACCCGGACGTGGCCGTATGGCTCAACTTTGCGCCGGACCACATGGACCGCTACAAGTCCGTGGAGGATTATTACCAGGCCAAGCTGCACATCTTCGACAACCAGACGGAAAACGACCTGGCCGTGGTACGCTCCGGAGAGCGGCTTCCGCACCTGGACGCCCCCGTCCGCACCTTCAGTTCGGAAGATCCGGCGGCGGACCTTTATTACCGGGAACCGCAGGTCATGGAGGGAGACAAGCCCCTGCTGAACCTGGCGGATACCACCCTGAACCAGCGCCACAACGCGGAAAACGCCATGGCCGCCGTGCTGGCCTGCCGCCACCTGGGCATTCCCACGGAAACGGCTGCGAAAGTATTGAAGGAGTTCACTCCCCCCGGCCACCGCTGCGAGACCGTCCGCACGCTGGACGGCGTGCTGTGGCTGAACGATTCCAAGGCCACGAACCTGCACGCGCTGGAAGCGGCGCTGAAATCCCAGAACTCCCCCGTGGTCCTCATTGCCGGAGGCAAGGACAAGGGACTGGATTACCTGCCCCTGCGGCCCATGCTGAAGGAAAAGGTGCGCGCGTGCGTCGTCTTCGGCCAGATCGCGGACCAGCTTCAGAATGCCTTTTCCCCCGTGGTTCCCACGGAAAAAGCCGCGGACGTGGCGGACTGCGCAGCCAGGGCCCGCGCCCTGGCGCAGCCGGGAGACACCGTCCTGTTCTCCCCCGGCACCTCCTCTTTTGACATGTTCACCGGGTATGTCCAGCGCGGCCAGGCCTTCCGGGACGCGGTGAACGCCCTCACACCCCTTCCCTGACAACCCACCAGAAACCCACCATCATGAAAACGACCAAGACCCCCGATCACAATCCGACCGGACGCACCCGTCCGAAACGCAAAATGGGCACCGTACTCCGCGCCAAGCTCAGCAGGTACCGCGCCCGCGTCTCCGAATTTGAAGATGACGCTCCCAGCAGCACCGTCGTGCGCTGGCTTGTCGTCCTCCTTCTTCTCCACCTTCTCGTGATCGGCGGCGTCTATATCCGCAGCACCTGGTTCAGAAACACCACGGAAACAGTGGAAATGGCAACCACGCTGCCTGCGCCGCCCACTGTTGCCCAGACGCCCGCGCCTGCGGCTGCCCCCGCGGCGCTGCCCCGTGTTCCGCAAGCCGCTCCCGCCGCCCCGGTCACCATCACGCAGCCGGAACAGGTAGTGGACGCCCGCCCGGACAGGCAGCCTGCGCCCGCCGCCCGGGAACATATTCCGGACGCCGCTCCGGTGGCAGGTCCTGCGCGCCACATTGTACGCACGGGGGACACGTGGGACCGCGTTGCCCGCGACAACCGGGTGGCCGTCAATGACCTGAAGGCCGTCAACCCCAAGGTGCAGCGCCTTGTCAGCGGAAGCACGCTGGTCATCCCCGCACGCCCGGGGGACAAGCCCGTGCAGGAAAAGACCGCCGCGGCTGAGGCGGAACTGGACGGCGTGCCGCACGTTGTGAAAAAGGGAGAAACCCTCTCCGTGATTGGCCGCAAGTACAAGATGAACTGGCGCAGTATCCAGAAATTCAACAAGATGAGCGACAAGGACGTAGCGCGCCTCAAGATCGGCCAAAAGATCATGATCCCCAAGAAGTAGCTCTCCTCCCGCCCCCAACCCTCCCGCCATGTCTTCCAAAGTCTGCATGATTCTGGTCTGGTTTTTCGTCATCTGCCTTCTGGTCGTGGGCCTGGTGATGGTATCCAGCACGGCGGCGTGGGCGGAGGAAACCACGCATCCGTACGAGCCCCTGTTCAAGCAGACGGCCTTTGCCTGCGCGGGCCTGCTGGGGGCCCTGGTCCTCTCCCGGATAGATTACCGGATATGGAGGAAATACATCTGGTGGATCCTGGGGTTCGCCTCCTTCCTGCTGGTGCTGTGCTACGTGCCGGGCATCGGGAAGGAAATCAACGGGGAACGCCGCTGGATCACCATCGGCATGCAGTTCCAGCCCAGTGAATGCGCCAAGCTCTGCATGATGATGGCGCTGGCCCACTGGCTGGCCCTGTACCGGGACCGCACCACTTCCTTCTGGTGGGGGTTCGCCATGCCCGGCCTCATCTTCGGCATTCCGCTGGCGCTGATCCTTTTTGAAAAGGACATGGGCACCTCCGTAGCGCTGGCCCTGGCCGCGTTCTGCGTGATGTTCGTGGCGGGAACGCGTAAAATTTACCTGGGCGGCGCCCTGGCCCTGGCCGGGGGAGCCCTTTACGTTCTGGTCCAGAGCAACGCCAACCGCCTGGAACGCTTCCTGGCCTGGAAGGACCTGGACGCCCACCGCCTGGGCGCGGGGCTCCAGCAGTACCGCGCCTCCATCGCCCTGTCCCGCGGGGGACTGGACGGGGTGGGCCTGGGCAACAGCGCGGAAAAACACGGCACGCTGCCCTTCGCCCATACGGACTTTATCTTCGCCCCGCTTGGCGAGGAATTCGGCTTTTACGGAACCATGTTCGTCCTGCTCTGCTACTTCCTGATGACGTACGCGGGCATCGGCGTAGCCATGCAGTGCCGGGACGCCTACGGGCGGTTCCTGGCCGTGGGAATCGTCGCCATCATCTTCTGTCCCGCCATCCTGAACATTGCCGTGGTGACCAACGCCGTGCCCAACTCCGGCCTTCCCCTGCCCTTCATCAGCTTCGGGGGCACCAACCTGGTTTTCACGCTGGCCGCCCTGGGCATGCTCACCAGTATTCAGAGATTTTCCACCGGAGCACAGCCCAATTGTGAAATCACCCGCAAAGACGAACGTTCCATTGATGTAAGATTATGACTGACCCCTCCTCCACGCGTCCCACCCTGAACATCGTGATTGCCTGCGGCGGCACGGGGGGACACCTTTTCCCCGGCATCGCCGTGGCCCAGGAACTTAAAAAGCGCGGCCACAACGTCACCCTGCTCATCTCCCAGAAGAAGGTGGACGCCCAGGCCAGCCGGAATTACGGCGATCTCAACTTCCGCACCATTGAAGCCATTGCCATGCCCAAAATCCCGTCCATGGCCCTGCTGGGGTTCGGAATCAAGCTGTACAAGGCCATCCGTTTCAGCCGCAGCCTGCTGGACGAGGTGAACGCGGACGTCGTCATCGGCATGGGGGGCTTCACCTCCTTTCCGCCCGTGTACGCCGCCCACCGCAAGGGCATCCGCACTTACGTGCATGACTCCAACGCGCTGCCCGGCAAAGCCAACCGCATGACCGCCAAATGCTGCACGAACGTGCTGCTGGGCATTGAGGAGGCCAGGCACTATTTCAACCCCGCCAAGTGCATCGTCACCGGCACCCCGGTGCGCCAGGAGATGGAGGAGCGCAGGGACAAGGATGAATCCCGGGCGGAGCTCAACCTGCCGAAGGACCGCCGCGTAGCCCTGGTGATGGGCGGCTCCCAGGGGGCCAAGAACCTGAATTCCCTGGTCATTGAAGCGGCCCGGCAGTGCGCGAACCTGTGCGACTTCCTCATCATCACCGGCTCCGCGGACTTTGCGCGCGTGAGCCAGCTGACGGCGGACATGCCCCATGTGCACGTCATTGAGTTCTGTTCCGCCATGGCGACCGCGTATGCCGCGGCGGACGTGGTCATTTCCCGTTCCGGGGCGTCCAGCCTGACGGAGCTGGCCCACATGGGGAAGGCGGCCCTGCTGGTTCCCTACCCCTTTGCCGCGGATGACCACCAGGCGCACAACGCGCGCGTCTTCGCCGCCCACGGGGCGGCGCGCATGATGCGTGAAAACACCCTCACGCCGGACGATATTACGGCCTTTCTGAACGAAGTCTTCAAGGATTCCTCCCTGCTGGCCTCCATGAATGAATGTGCTTTACGTCTGGATACGCCTGATGCAGTATCCCGCATCGCCAATGTCATTGAAAACACGGACCATGCAGCCATCCATGATTGAAACCTTACGCAAACGCCTGATGGACAGGGAACACCCGGCACGCCTGCATCTCATCGGCGTAGCGGGTTCCGGCATGTCCGGCCTGGCTCTCATGCTGATGGAAATGGGCCACCGGGTGAGCGGCTGCGACCGGGTAACCAGCACGGAAACGGAACGGCTCCAGAGCCTGGGCCTGTCTTTTTCCTGCCCTCACTCCGCGGACGCCGTCTCGGACGCGGAAATCGTCATTTATTCCAGCGCCATCCGGGAAGACAACCCGGCCCTGTCCGCCGCGCGCAAGCTGAACATCCCCTGCATGCGCCGCGCGGAATGCCTGGCGGCCATCCTGAACGGTAAGAAGGGCGTCGTGGTCTCCGGAACGCACGGCAAAACCACCACGTCAGCCCTCTGCGCCCACCTGATGCGGGAAGGGCGCATGCGCCCGTGCCATTACGTGGGCGCGGAAATTCCCGTGCTGGGCACCAACGCCCACTGGAACGAGGACAGCGAATACCTGGTGGCGGAAGGGGACGAGAGCGACGGCACGCTGGTGAACTACATTCCGGAGCACAGCATCGTCCTCAACATTGAGCCGGAACACCTGGACCACTACAAGGATCTGGATGAAATCAAGACCGTATTCAACCAGCTGTGCTCCCAGACGCGGGGCAAGATCATTTACTGCCGCGCCCATCCCGGCGCTGCGGACGTATGCGCCGCGTACCCCAATTCCGTTTCCTACGGCTGGTCCGATGCGGACTACACCGCCACGGACGTGGTGGAACGCCGCGGCCGCACCCTGTTCACCGTGCTGAAGGGGCAGGAGGAACTGGGCCGCGTGGAGCTGGGCATCCCCGGACGCCACAACGTGCTGAACTCCCTGGCGGCCATTGCGCTGGCAACGGAACTGGGCGTGGATTTCCCGGCGGTGACGCGCGGGCTGGCCTCCTTTGCCGGAGCCAAGCGCCGCTTTGAAACCAAGTACCTTTCCCCCTCCATCCGGATTGTGGACGATTACGGCCACCATCCCACGGAGATAGCCGCCACCCTTCAGACCGCCCGTTCCCTCCAGCCCAACCGCCTGGTAGTGTACTTCCAGCCGCACCGCTACACGCGCACGCAGATGCTGGCGGACGACTTCGGCAAGGTGCTCCAGGCGGCGGACCTCGTCTTTGTGGCGGACGTTTATCCCGCCAGCGAACTACCCATCAAGGGAGTAAGCGGGCAGACCATCATTGACGCCATGCACAAGCACGGCCCGGTGGAAACCCATTACCTTCCCAACCTCGCCACGGCGCACCACGCCATCGGCAACGCGCTGAACCCGGGAGACCTGTTCCTGACGCTGGGAGCCGGGAACGTCCATGAATGCGGCATGCGCATCGCCCGTGACCTGGCCCTGCTGGAAGACCTGGAACGCACCGCGGGGGAAGACTTGAAAGGCAGGCTGTATGAACCCATGTCACGCCATACCACCATGGGCGTGGGCGGCTGCGCCCAGTACTGGCTGGAGCCTTCCACCTTTTCCGGAATGCGGACGGCGGTCAACTACTGCCGGGACCGGAACATTCCCGTGCACGTCATTGGCCGCGGCTCCAACATCATCGTCAGGGACGGCGGCCTGCGCGGCGCCGTCATTCACCCCTCCGGCGGCGAATTCGACGTGCTGGACATCCAGGGCAGCCATATCTCCGCAGGTGCGGGCGTACGGCTGAAAAAGCTGGTCTCCGCCTCTGTCCAGAACGGCCTGGGCGGCCTGGAATGGATGGACGGCATTCCCGGCAACGTGGGGGGAAGCCTCCGCATGAACGCCGGAGCCATGGGCATGGATATGATCCAAAACCTGATCTCCGTCGTCTGCCTGGATGAAGACGGGGAAATCCGCAGCCACACAAAGGAGGAACTGAATGCCCAGTACCGTTCCATTCCGGACCTGGCCCATAATTTTGTTCTTCAGGCCGTGTTTGAGACGCAGCCCGCTTCCCCCCAGGAAATGGAGCAGCGCCTGGAAGAAGCCCGCGCCAAGCGCAAGCTTACCCAGCCCGTAGGAGCCAGCGCAGGCTGCATCTTCAAGAACCCGGCGGAAATCCCGGCGGGCAGGCTCATTGACGAACTGGGCCTGAAAAACGCCTGCGTGGGAGATGCCTGCGTGTCCGACGTGCATGCCAACTTCATCATCAACCGCGGCCGCGCCAGGGCGCGGGACATCACCATCCTGATTGACATGATCCGGAAGGAAGCCATGGAAAACCGCGGCATTGACCTGAAATCGGAAGCCCAGGTCATCGGTGACCGGGAACCTCAATTTTAACCTACTTATTATTTTATTTCAATATGAGCACTCTCAAGCGCGACCTCAGGATCGCCCTTCTTCTGGGCGGTCCCGGAGCTGAACGGGAAGTATCCCTCGTCTCCGGCAAATCCGTTTACGACGCCCTGCTCCAGGCGGGCTTCACCCATGTAACGCAGGTGGACGTGCACAGCCCGGACTTACACCTGCCGGAGGGCACGGAACTGGCCTACAACATCATCCACGGCACCTTCGGCGAGGACGGAGCCCTTCAGGCCATTCTGGAGGAACGCGGCGTTCCGTATACGGGGGCCGGCTCCCGTTCCAGCGCCCTGTGTTTTGACAAGGCCAAGTCCAAGAAAGTGTTCCTGGCCGCCGGAGTGCCCACTCCCCGCGCAGAAATTCTGGACTGTTCCGGCGGCATCGTGATGCCCTCACTTCCCCTGCCCTTTGTCATCAAGCCCCCCTGCGAAGGTTCCAGCGTGGGCGTCCACATCGTCCACAGGCAGGAAGACGTGCTCCCCGCCATGGAGGAAGCCGTTACCCACGGCTCCACCGTGCTGGTGGAGGAATTCATTCAAGGCCGTGAACTTACGGTAGGCGTTCTGGACGGGGAAGCCCTCCCCGTCATCCATATCTGCCCCCGCTCCGGGTTCTATGACCTGAGCAACAAGTACCCGTGGATGAATATGGGCGGCGGCACGGACTACATCTGCCCCGCGGACCTGCCGGAGAAAACCGCCCAAAAGGTGCAGGAAGCCGCCCTGAAGGCCTACCGCGCCGCCGGCGTGGAAGTGTACGGCCGCGTGGACGTGCTGCTGCGTGAAGAGGACGACGAACCCTTTGTGCTGGAAATCAACACCATTCCCGGCATGACCCCCTCCAGCCTGCTGCCCAAGGCCGCCGCCGCCGCAGGCTGGTCTTACGGCGCCCTCTGCGAAAAAATAGCGGAATTATCGCTAGCCACCCCCCGGAAATAGCGTAATATCTGACAGAGGGCGGGGAGTCGCCCCTCCTACACCCCCCGATGTCGCACAAAGCCACAACGCCAGTCCCCCGTTCCGCCAAAAGGCCGGAGCTGCTCCAGCTGGAGCGGGAGGCGAGAAAAGAAACCATTGAGCGCAAGGGCCGGAACTACCGTTTCTGGCTCTTCCGGCGCAGGCTGTTCCACATCCTCACCGTTTACACGCTCATCTTCGGCCTCATCGGGGCCATCGTTTTCCTGTGGAAGGACTACATCCTTAAATACGACTGGCTCTCCATTGATACCGTTACGCTGAAAAGCAACGGCATCTTCAACGCGGAGCAGGCCTTCTCCCTCATGGGCGTGGGTCCCGGGGACAACATCTTTTCCATGGACGCCGCAGAGCTGGAACAGCGCCTGCTGAAATGCCCGGCCATCCGCAGAGCGTCCGTCAAACGCCAGATATCTTCTGATCCCACCCTGCTGGTAGATATTGACGCGCGCATCCCCGTGGCCTGGATTGACTGCCCAGAACTCGGCATCCGCCCCGGGGACGCCAGGTACGGCGTTCTGGCGGACAAGGAGGGCGTCATCTTCCCCTGCATGGAGCAGGTCCACCTGCCCTACATCCAGGGCAAGCACATGCCTTCCGTGACCCTCAGGCCGCCCAGCTCCGGCCAGCTTACTTACGGAATCAGCATCCGTGAGCTGGAAGCGCCCATGCAGCTCATTGAACTGCTGTCCGGCAGCGTGACGGAATTCCTGCCCAGCATCGTCTCCATCACCATGCCCAACGACTGGTCCTTCTGCGTGCGCTTCTCCAATGACTGCCAGGCCACCTTCAGCCATTACGGCCTGGAGCACCAGGTGGAAAAACTCTCCAAGGCACTTGAGCACGCGCGCCAGACGCACCGCAAAATCAGCGCCATCAACCTGATTCCGGAACATAACATCCCCGTCATTTTTGACGACGCCTACGAGGATATCCCCCTGGCGGAACCGATTGAGGAATGACGCGCCCCTGCCGCCCTTTCCCGGTGGCGGGCCCTCTCCCATTCCTCGTGCCCACTCACGGAGAATTCTCCATTTTTCTTCAATTCCCAACGGAGGGAATACCCGGTTTTCACAGGATTTTCCCCATGTCAGAATTCTATTCTTTCTCAACGGGAAATGAGGCCGTGAAGACCTACTGAACACTTGCCATCAAGGCCGCGTCAGCTATAATTCCCACGATATTATGAGCAACGAAACACCTTCATCCCCCGAAGCTGAAAAACTGGCGGCGGCCCGCAAGCGCAACCTTGACCTGGCCCTCTCCCAGATCCAGAAAGACTTCGGTGAAAACGCCATCATGCGCCTTGGCGACAACGCAAAAATGGAAGTGGACGTCATTCCCACCGGCAACCTTCTCATTGACCGCGCGCTGGGCGTGGGCGGCTTCGCCCGCGGCCGCATTGTGGAAATCTACGGACCGGAATCCTCCGGCAAGACCACGCTGACCCTGACGGCCATCGCCCAGGCCCAGAAGGCCGGCGGCCTGGCCGCGTTCATTGACGTGGAACATGCGCTGGACCCCCAGTACGCCGCCCGCCTGGGCGTGAACCTGGACGACCTGCTGGTCTCCCAGCCGAGCTCCGGTGAAGAAGCCCTTCAAATCTGTGAAGCCCTGGTGCGCTCCAACTCCATTGACGTCATCGTGCTGGATTCCGTAGCCGCCCTGGTCACCAAGCAGGAACTGGAAGGGGAAATCGGGGACTCCACGGTGGGCGCCCAGGCCCGCCTGATGTCCGCCGCCCTCCGCAAGCTTACCAGCTTCATCTCCAAGGCGCGCACCGTCTGCGTCTTCACCAACCAGATCCGTGAAAAGATCGGCGTCATGTTCGGCAACCCGGAAACGACTCCCGGCGGACGCGCCCTGAAATTCTACGCTTCCGTGCGCGTGGACATCCGCCGCATCGGCCAGATCAAGGCCAGCGACGGAACCGTGGCCGGAAACCGCACCAAGATCAAGGTGGTCAAGAACAAGGTGGCTCCGCCCTTCACGGAATGCGAGTTCGACATCATGTACAATGAAGGCATATCCTCCGTGGGAAGCCTGCTGGACCTGGCGATGGAATACGACATCATCCAGAAGCGCGGCTCCTGGATCAGCTACAACGGCAGCCAGATTGCCCAGGGCAGGGACGCCGCGAAGGAAGCCCTCAAGTCCAATCCGGACCTGTACAAGGAAATCGAAGAACTGGTCAAGGCCAGGATGGACGAGAAGGCGGCCAAATAACCCGTCGCCTTCCCTCTCCCCTCCTCCAAGGCGGCTTCCGGAAACGGAAGCCGCCTTTCCTCTTTACGGACGCGGGCGCAAAAGAATCTTTCACGGAAACTTTTCTCTTGTGCGTCATGAAAAATCCGTTAGTCTGGACGCGATATCGTCCTATGTATCCGACCTCTCGCACATCATTTGCAGCCATGCTCGGCGTTTTGGGCATGTTTCTGCTGACGCTGTCTACGGCCTTCGGATGGAACCCGGAAACCATCAACGGAATACAGTATATTCCTATGTCCGAGGTGCGCACCCATTACAAGCTGACCCGTGAGCGCACGGAAGGACGGCAGAAAGTTTACGAAGTGCCGGAAAAGATTCAGATCCGCATGCAGGCGCACAGCCAGGACATGTTCATGAACAATATGAAGTTCGTGCTGTCCTATCCCGTGGCTGACCATCCTTCCAAGGGGCTGATGGTCTCCAACATGGACCTGCATAAAATCATTGATCCGGTTCTGCGCCCCATTTACATCGCCAACCGCCGCAGCTTCAACACGGTAGTCATTGATCCCGGCCACGGCGGCCATGACAGCGGCACGCGCAACCGCATCAGCCGGGAGGCGGACATCAACCTTTCCGTGGCCAAAAAACTGCGCGACCGCCTCAAGGGCATGGGCTACCAGGTGGTGATGACCCGTGACACGGACAACTTCATCACCCTCCAGGACCGCGTCCGCATTGCCAACAGGCATGACAACGCCATTTTCATCAGCATCCATTTTAATGACGGAGGCTCCTCCGCCCGCGGAGTGGAAACCTTTACGCTGGCTCCTGCAGGAACTTCCTCCTCCATGTCCCGCAACATCCGGCAGGACGCGCTCCAAGGCAACGCCCAGGACAGCATGAACATTGCCCTGGCTACGGCCGTGCAGGGGCACATGCTGAAAGGGCCGCTCGCCATCAAGGAGGGCATCTCCATGGTTGACCGCGGCATCAAGCGCGCGCGTTATTCCGTGCTGTGCACCATCAAGCACCCGGCCATCCTGGTGGAAGGGGGTTTCATGTCCAACCCGCAGGAGGCCCTGCTCATCGCTACGGAACGCTACCAGAACTTCATGGCCTCCTCCCTGGCCGCCGCCGTGCGCCAGTACCGCACCGCCCTGGGCCAGCAGGCGCGCAGAACGCGTTAAACCCGGTCCTACCGGGCATTGCCTCCCGCCGCATGAACATCATCCGCATTCCCGGCCTGGCAGACTATCAGGAAACCCTCCAGCTCCAGGAACAACTGGTCCGCGCCCATCAGGAAAACCCGGAGCGAGAAGACGACCTGCTCCTGCTGGAACACGCCGGGGTTTACACCATCGGCCGCACGCGGGACCGCGCCAGCCTGCATCCCGGTTCCATGCTCCCCTTCCCCGTTTATGAAATCAACCGCGGAGGGCAGGCCACCTACCACGGCCCCGGCCAGCTGGTAGGGTACCCCATTACGGACCTGAACCGCTGCGGCAGGGACCTGCACAACTACGTTACCGCTCTGGAAAATGCCCTGATTGAAACCTGCGCCCGGTTCGGCGTGCATGCCCGCATCCGGGAAGGGCTGGTGGGCGTGTGGGTGGAGGACCGCAAAATAGCCTCCATCGGCGTAGGGGTGAAAAAATGGATTGCCATGCACGGCTTTGCCTTCAACGTGACCCGTGAATCCCTGCCTCCCTTCCAGGCCATCACCCCCTGCGGCATCCAGGGCGTGCAGATGACCTGCCTGGAGAACGAGATGCCGGACCCTGGCCCCGGGGACGCGCTGCTGACCCGGTTCGGGGACGTTTTCGCAGAACTGTGGAAGGAAAAATTCCACAGGAATTCCGGCGCAGGAGAGCGTTGAAAGCCTTCTTTCCTTGAAGACGTAAATGCGCCAAAGACTGGGAAGCGGCCATTTCAGACCATGAATGCAGTGAAAATGTTCAAAAAAACACTTTCTGTAAGACACAGACCGTGTCAGCAATACGCCCTTGCATCTTGACGCGGTTCCCGAACGGACGGATGCTTATGCCAGCTATGGGGAAAACGCTTTTCCAAAAAATCTGGGACGCTCATTCCGTCGGCATCCTGCCGGACGGAAGAACGCAAATGTTCATCGCTACACACCTGCTGCATGAAGTCACCTCTCCGCAGGCCTTCGGAATGGTCCGGGACCTGGGCCTTGCCGTGCGCCATCCGGAACGCACCTTTGCCACCGTGGACCACATCATTCCCACGGACAACCAGGCGGAACCGTTCGCGGACGCCACGGCTGACGCCATGATCAAGGAACTGCGCCGGAACTGCGCGGAAAACGGCATCCGCTTCTTCGACCTCCCTACCGGGCTCCAGGGCATCGTTCACATGGTGGGTCCGGAACTTGGCATCACCCAGCCGGGCATGACCATCGTGTGCGGTGACTCCCACACGGCCACGCACGGCGCCTTCGGCTCCATTGCCATGGGCATCGGCACCACGCAGGTGCGCGACGTGCTGGCTACGCAGACCATGGCGCTCAGCCCGCTCAAGGTGCGCCGCATCAATGTAAACGGAAAGCTGGCTCCCGGCGTTCGCGCCAAGGACGTGGCCCTGCACATCATCGGCCTTCTGGGCGCCAAGGGCGGCCTGGGCTTCGCCTATGAATACGGCGGCAGCGTCATCGACGCCATGAGCATGGACGAACGCATGACCCTCTGCAACATGTCCATTGAAGGCGCGGCCCGCTGCGGTTATGTAAATCCTGACCAAACCACGGTGGAATATATCAAGGGACGCCTGTTCGCCCCCACCGGCGCGGACTGGGACAAGGCCGTGGAACGCTGGCTGGGCTTCGCTTCCGATGCGGACGCGGAATATGACGAGATCGTGGAGATTGACGGCGCCGCCATTGAACCGACGGTAACATGGGGCATTTCCCCGGACCAGAACACGGGCATCAGCGGCAGCACGCCCAGCCCGGCCTCCGCCAAAGATGATGACGAACGGAAGATGATTAATGAAGCGCTGGAATACATGAAATTCCCCGCTGGAATGCCTCTCAAGGGACTGCCGGTGCAGGTGTGCTTCGTAGGCTCCTGCACCAATGGCCGCATCTCTGACTTCCGGGAAGTGGCCGCCCTCATCAAGGGGCGCCATGTGGCGCCCGGCGTAAGGGCGCTGGCTGTTCCCGGCTCCCAGATGACTGCAAAGCAGTGTGAGGAGGAAGGCATTGCGGACATCTTCCGTGAAGCCGGCTTTGAATGGCGCCTGGCGGGGTGCTCCATGTGCCTGGCCATGAACCCGGACAAGCTCCAGGGGGACCAGCTCTGCGCCAGCTCCTCCAACCGGAACTTCAAGGGACGCCAGGGAAGCCCCACCGGGCGCACCCTGCTGATGAGCCCCGCCATGGTGGCCGCCGCCGCCCTGACCGGGAAAGTCTGTGACGCCCGCGAAGTATTCTCCTTTAATTAACTTTCCAACTTTTTCCTTTATGTCTCTGACCAAATTCACCTCCATCACCGGCACCTGCGTTCCCGTTCCCGGACCGGACATGGACACGGACCGCATCATTCCTTCCCGCTTCCTCAAGTGCATCACGTTTGACGAGCTGGCAGGGGTCATGTTCTGGGACGAACGTTTTGATGAAAACGGACAGTCCAAATCCCACCCGGTGGACGATCCCCGTTTCAAGGGGGCTTCCATCATCCTGGGGGGCTCCAACTTCGGCTGCGGCTCCTCCCGCGAGCACGCTCCGCAGACCATTAAACGCTCCGGCGTCAACGCCGTCATCGCGGAATCCTTTGCGGAAATCTTCTTCGGCAACAGCACCGGCATCGGCCTGCCCTGCGTGTGCGCGTCCGCCGGGGACATTGCCGCTCTGGCCCAATACATCTCCAGTCATCCGGAAACGGAAGTGACGATCGACCTCCTGAACATGACAGCCTCCTGGAAGGAAGGTTCCTTCCCCATCCGGATGCCTGCGGAAGCCCGGGAAGCCCTGAGCAGGGGCCGCTGGGATTCCATCGCGGAACTGCTTGTCAACATGGAGGCCGTGGAAAAGAAGAATGCGGAGCTGCCCCAGGTAACGGCAGCCTGCTGATCCTGTATTCACCAATCTCCCCCTACCCCCCGCTCCCCATATGATTTTCAGAATTACAGACTACGTCCACTACGGCACCCTGGACAACCGCGAACGCGGAACCGTCAAACTTACGCTGCAGCTCATGGGGATGTCCCATCCGGTGAACATCACCCTGCAGGGAGATTGCTTGCAGGATCTGGCCGGATGCACGGTGGACTTCAGGAACCCCTCCCCCCAGCGGCTCCCTGCGGAGCTCACCCAGCTCCCGGAAAACATCCGGGGCGTGGCGGGAGACATGACGGCCAGCCGCCGCATGCCCGTCAAGGGGAAGAAAACCATGGAAAACTCCCTGTACCTGGAATGGTTCACGGACCATCACGACATGGTGCTGCTGGAAAGCACGGCCTTTTCCATCAAGGTGTCCCTGCCCGAATGGGTCATGGACTCCTGTGAGGAACAGGCGCAGATCATGGCGAGCCAGCAGATGCTGCGCACCCAGGTAAAGGAATGGTCCAGAGCCTATTCCAACAACCAGGAGGACGGCAACCTGCCGGACCACCACTGGGACAAGCGTCTGCGGGAGGCGGAAGCCATCGCCATCGCCTACCAGGAGGTGTTCCAGAAATACAGGCTGAACCCCAGCGGGGACATCCGCCTTGCCTTTGTAATGGGCTGGGACGACGTGCTGGACAACATTGCCCAGTCGGAAGAAACGGGCACCCCGTGCTCCTGTAAAAGCACCGGCATGCTCAGCCTGTTTGACATCCTCAATGAGGAGGAGGCCCAGGAAGTGCAGTCCTGCATGTTCCATCCCCTGTTCCAGCAGGTCATGGAGCTGACAGACCTGTGCCAGCGCCAGTTCAGCAGGGAGATCAGCAAGTCCCAGCGGAACCGGACGGAACCGCCGGAACCCCTGAGCCAGATTTTCTACTGCATCCGCTACATCACTCCGCGCATTCTTTCCTGCCTTCTCCAGGAGAAGGACAACGATGCGGACTACTGCACCATGGCGGCCCGCATGGCCCTGTGCGTGGAACAAACGCGCCAGACCGTCGGCACTCTGGACAACCGCGGCAACCAGGTGGACGACGAGGTGACGGAGCGTTTCTCCTCCCTGCTGGAAGAAGTCAACTCCTTCCAGGAAAGCCTGGCCACCCAAAGCCGGAAGAGCAATTTATAAACACCATTCCCTTTCTTAACAACATCACCTTCAACCGCTGACCACCATGCATCCCCATACTTGCTTCCAAGGACTGTGTGCAGTCCTGGCCGCCGCCGCCCTTTCCCATGCGGATGAACCGGCCGTTTCCCTCTCAGACTTCGGCGTGGACAAGGTCATGTCCGGCCCTGTCCTTTCCATTAACGACCAGTACAAGGGAGTCGTTAAAATTGAAGTGGACTCCCTGACGCCGGATTACGCCACGCCGTGGGACACGGGCCGCTACCAGGGCGGCATCGGCACCGGCTTCCTGATCGGGGAAAACGCCTTCATGACGAATGCCCACGTAGTCAGCAACGCGGAGCGCATTTACATCTCCATGTACGGGGACTCCCGCAAAATTCCCGCCAGGGTCAAATTCATCGCCCATGACGCGGACCTGGCCCTGCTGGAAGCAGAGGACCCCAAGCCCTTCAAGGGCATCAAACCCTTTGAATTCAGCAAAAACCTGCCCCACCTGGAAGATGAGGTGCGGGTGATCGGCTACCCCATCGGCGGGAACAGGCTTTCCGTCACGCGCGGCGTGGTCTCCCGCATAGACTTCACCACGTACGCCCATCCCCGGAACACGGAGCACCTGACCATCCAGGTGGACGCCGCCATTAACCCGGGCAACAGCGGCGGTCCGGCCCTGATGGGGAACAAAGTCATCGGCGTGGCCTTCCAGGGCCTGAACAATGCCAATAACACGGGTTACGTGATTCCCACGCCCGTCATCCGCCACTTTCTGGAAGACATCAAGGACGGCGTCTATGACGGCTATGTGGACATGGGCATCCAGGCCGCTCCCATCCTGAACCCCGCCATGCGCAAGGCGTTCGGCCTGCCGGACGACGAAAAGGGCGTGCTGATCGGTAAGGTGCTCAAGGGCTCCTCCGCGGACGGCGTGCTCCGCAACGGAGACCTGCTGATGAAGGTGGACGGGTACGATGTGGACAGCTCCGCCATGATTGAACTGGACGGCCAGAAAATCAGCATGAAAGAGCTTATTGAGCGCTGCTTCAAGGATGACCGGCTCCCGCTGGACATCATCCGGGACGGCAAGCCCATGAAAGTGGACATGGTCATGAAACCCTCCCTTTCCAAGGATCTGCTGATGGCGGAATACGATAAAATGCCCCGTTACGTCGTCTTCGGCGGCCTGGTGTTCCAGCCCATCCAGCGCAACGTGCTGGCGGCGGCGGACATCTCCCTGCTGGACGTGGCCCTGGACATCCGGGATTACCAGGAAGACGGGGGCTGCGTGGACCATGAAGACATGGTGATCATTACCAAGGTGCTGGATGATGAAGTGAACGCCCGCCTGTCCGGCTCCATCTCCAACGCCATTGTGGAAAAAATCAACGGCGTGAAGGTCAAGGGCCTCACCCATGCCTACGAGCTCCTTTACCCGAAGAACATGCCGGAATACGTGGTCATTGAACTGAAAGACGGGGAACGCCCCCTGGTCTTTGAAGGCAAAGCCATGGAAGCGGCCAACAAGCGCATTTCCAAAACCTACAATATTCCGAAAAACGCCCGTCTGGACAGCGCCATTCCCGGCCGCCAGCCTGAACGGAACACCAATCCCGCCCGTTAACCGCCATGAAAATTCTTTCTCTTTTCTCCCTTGCTTCCCTGATTCTCCTCAGCGGCTGCCAGCCGCGCGAAGACGGCCGTACGGCCCCCACGCCGCAGCCTAAACAGCAACAGCCGGAACCCTCCCGGGAACAGCTGGAGGAAGCGTCCGCCCCGGCCAGGCTCCCCTCCCCCACCAACTCCATGGTGGGCATCAACGCCACCAACCAGGGCTATGCCATGGTTCAGCCGTGGAGCAAGGAAAACCCGGCGTACAGCCAGGGCTTCGGCATTTACCTGGGGGACGGCAACATCCTGACGGCGGCCAACATCGTTTATTCCGCCAGTTTTGTGGAGGTGACCTCCGCGGACGGCTCCCAGACGGTTCCCGTGACCGTAACCGCCTTTGACCCGGAGGCCAATCTTGCCCTGCTGCGCCTGAAAAATGAAAAGGACGCCTCCTTCCTGGACAAGCTGGTGCCCGTTACGCTGGGGAGCGCTCCCCGCCTGGGGGACAAGGTAGTCTTCTGGCAGTTCAATGACGACGGCCTCCCCATCACTACCTCCGGCACCCTTCTGGCTACGGAAAGTTCCAGCCCTTTCACCAACAGCGAACCTTTTGTCCTGTACAATGTCAAATCTTCCGTCACGCCCCTGAAAGGCGGCGCGGGCAACCCCATCATGAGGGATAATGAACTGGTGGCTCTCAGCGCCAACTGCGACCCCTCCGCCCAGAAGGCGCTGGCCGTCACCCAGACCATGATTTCCCGCTTTCTCAAGCAGGCCCGGTCCGGCAATTACATCGGCTTCCCGGCGGACGGCACCCAGGTCACGGAGCTGACGGACCCCGTTTTCCGCAAATTCCTGGGCCTTCCGGAAACCGGAGGCGGCTTTTACGTGGTAAAGCTGCCTGTTTACGGCTCCTTTTACAAAGCCGGCGTGCGTCCCGGAGACGTAGTGGAAAGCGTCAACGGAATCCCGCTGGACAGCAAGGGACTGATCAAGGACCCCGCGCTGGGCCCCGTATCAGCCAACGTCCTGTTCCGTGACTCCGCCATGCCGGGGGACACTATCACGCTGGGCATTCGCCGCAAGGACAAAGACGGCGTCAGCCAGCCCATGACGCTGGACGTCAAGCTGGACCGCAGCGCCCTGGACGGTGACCTGGTCAATCCCGCCCCCTTCGTCTCCAATCCCCCCTACCGCATTTACGGCGGCCTGGTCTTCGTTCCTCTGACCGGAGCCCTGATAGGGGAAATCAACAAGCTCAGCAAGAACCGCCCCCCGCTCAACCTGGTGGAAGCCATTCAGAAGAAAGAGGACATCCGGAAAAAGGGCGTGGACGAAATTGTGGTCTTTCTGATGGCGTTGCCCACCCAGGCCACGCTGGGCTACGCCCAGATGAGCCCCTCCATTGTGGAAAAAGTGAACGGCGTCCAGGTGAAAAGCCTGAAGCATCTGAACCAGCTCCTGGACCTGCCCGCTCCCGGCGGCACGCACCGCATTGAGGTAAGCCAGCAGCCGTACGCCATGTACATGTCCCAGAAGGAGGCTGCCAAGGCAGACCGCTTCATCCAGATGAGGGCCGTGCCCGTACTCCGCAGGGATTAGGGCTCCGCAGCATTCCGCCATTCCATTGCCTCTACCCTGAAATGTCCCTCCATACGCTGAACATCCGTCTGGATTTTCCCTACAGAACAGGCTTCACCCACGGAGCCTTCCAACCGGAAAACAGCGCGCTGTCCAGCCTGATGGAGCAGAGGCCCGGTGGCCGCATCCTCGTCCTGATGGAGGAAGGCCTGGAACGGTTTTACCCGGAACTCCCCGCGGAGATTGACCGTTATTTTGAAAAAAACGCCGGGGAACTGGCTTATGCGGGCTGCCATCCCGTTCCGGGAGGGGAGGCCGCCAAAACTACCTTCGCCGCCTGGGAAACGGCCCTGCGCCACATTGTGGAAGCGGGCATTGACCGCCATTCCTACATCATTGCCGTGGGCGGCGGGGCGTTTCTGGACGTAGCGGGCTTTGCCGCCGCCACCGCCCACCGCGGCATCCGCCTGCTGCGCGTGCCTACCACCACCCTCTCCCAGGCGGACTCCGGCGTTGGCGTCAAAAACGGCATCAACTTCATGGGGCAGAAAAACTACCTGGGAACCTTCGCCGTGGCCTGGGCCACGCTTAACGACTTCCTGTTCCTTCATTCCCAGCCCCTTGCCCTGAAAAGGGCCGGACTGGCGGAAGTGGTGAAGGTGGCCGTGGTAAAAGACGTCGCCTTCTTTGACTGGCTGGAAGGGAACGCCCACGCGCTGGCCGCCTGTGAGCGGGATGCGCTGGAATATGCCGTGGAGCGTTCTGCCCTGCTGCACGCCTCCCACATCGCTAGGGGAGGGGACGCCTTTGAACTGGGGTCCAGCCGACCGCTGGACTTCGGACACTGGGCCGCCCATTACCTGGAAACCATGTCCGGCTACACGCTGGGCCATGCGGAAGCCGTTTCCGTGGGCATGTGCCTGGACATCCTTTACTCCGTTAAAAAGGGATGGCTGCCTGCCGGAGAGGCGGAAAGAATCATCTCCGTGCTGAAAGCCCTGGAACTGCCCGTGTTCCATCCCCTGCTCTCCCACAGGACGGAGGACGGCCAGTGTGAAGTCCTGAAGGGCCTGGAAGCCTTCCGCGAACATCTGGGCGGCCATTTGACCATCCTGATGCTCACCGGCATAGGCCGTGGAAAGGATGTCCATGAAATAGACGCCGCGCTGATGGAGGAATGCATCCGGGAAATGGAGGAAGCCGCCCGCTGTTCCGGCTAAGGGAGCGCGAACCCTGAATGCCTCCTTTATTTGGCGTTCAAATAATTCAGGATCATTTGAACCTCGGTCTTGATTCCGTTGTAAATCGCTCCGTCATCCGCTTTAAAGCCGGGATGATGGTTGGCGGGACCGTCTCCGGAACCCACGGTAATGAAATAGGTGGGAGCCACCTGCGCATAATAGGAAAAGTCCTCGCTGGCCGGAATTCTGGGAGCGTCAAAAACATTCTTCTCACCTACCGCTTCAATAGCCGCCTTCTTCACCAGTTCCCGCAGGGCGGCATTATTCTGGATGGACGGATAGCCCAGCACGTAATCCAGCTTGTACTGCGCCCCGTTTGCCTTGCACACGTGGTCAATGACGGTCCGGACGCGTTCCTCCAGCAATTTGCGGGTTTCCGGCGTTACGGAGCGGATGGAGGCCCCGAGCTCCGCCTTGTCCGGAATGACGTTGGGAGCGTTGCCGGACTGGAACTTGCCCACGGTCACCACGGCCATGTCTCCAGGCGTGGCGCTGCGTGAAACGACCGTTTGCAGCGCCATGACGATTTCAGACCCCGTGACGATGGGGTCCACGCCCAGCTGGGGCATGGAGCCATGGGAGCCCTTTCCCTGGATGGTCAGGGAAAAACCGTCTGAGGCGGAGGAAGCGGCCCCCGCCGGCAGAATGCCGATGGAGCCCGCGGGGGCATTGGGCATCACGTGGGCACCGAAAATGGCGTTCACCTCCTTGAGCACTCCGCTCTTGATGATCGGGAGGGCGCCGCCGGGCGCCTTTTCCTCTCCGGGCTGGAAAATGAAATAAACCGTCCCGGGCAGCTCCTTCTGCATGGAGGCCAGGACCCTGGCTGTTCCAAGCAGCATGGCTGTGTGCATGTCATGTCCGCAGGCATGGCTTACGTCCGGCGTTTTGCTGGCAAAGGAAAATCCTGTCTCCTCCTGCACGGGAAGCGCATCCATGTCCGCCCGGAAGCCGACGGTTCTTCCGGGTTTTCCTCCTTTCAGGATGCCGATCACGGAAGTCTTCGTAGGGCGCAGGACTTCAATGTGGCCGAACGAAGCAAGCAGGTCCGCCACATAATTGCTCGTTTTGTATTCTTCAAAAGATAATTCCGGATTCTGGTGGATGTGGTGCCTCCACTCCACGGCGTCCCTGGCGGCGCTCTGCACGTCCGGTTGTCCCGCCGCTATTGCGGCCAAAGGACAGCAAAAAAGAAACAGCGGGATCAAAAATGAGTTTTTCACGGTATCAGGAGATTGGGATGATGTCTTATTCAGACAATTTTCCGGTTGCCTTCATTCGGAAAAAATTACGCCACCAGGTTAAAAATTTTCCCAGGAGAAGAGAAAAAGGGTTATCCCGGCAGAAAAGCGTGAACCCTCCGGAAATCCGTCCTTTCCACTCGTCATTTCCGCCCTTCCTCCATAACGTTCCGGACTGGTTTCCCTTTTCTTTCAAAAAGGAGATGAAGGAAAAGGCATGAGAGCGTTCCGGAATAAGGAAAAAGGAACACATGCCTCAACACTAAAGAAAATACAACCATGAAATACGTACTTTACGAACGCCAGTACTACACCGCCAACCAGAAGCCCCAGGCGGAAGCGGACATCACTGCCTTTGCCAAGGCAAACAACGCGGAAGCCGTGGGCATCATGCCCATTCCCGGCACCAATTCCATCTATATTCTTTTCAAGGTTCCCGAAAACTAAACCGCCGGGCACCATTCGTCGTTAAAGAATTCAGGGGCGGCCTCTCCGGAGGCCGTCCCTTTTAAATGGGCCGCCGCAGGGAAACAGGCCTTCCCGGAATCACTTCAGATTTCCGCTCACAGTTTCCATTTACAAGCGCGGCACGGCAGCCAGCAACGCCTGCGTATACTCATGGGCAGGGGAGGAAAACACCTGTTCCGCCTCCCCGTACTCGACGATACGGCCCTTGCGCATCACGGCAATGCGGTCCGCAATGTAATGAACCACGGACAAGTCATGGGAAATGAAAACCATGGTCAGGTTCAAGTCCCGGGCCAGGGAGATAAGAAGGTTCAGAATCTGGGACTGGATGGAGACATCCAGAGCGGAAACAGGTTCATCCGCAATGATGAGCCTGGGTTCCGGAGCCAGGGCGCGCGCAATCGCCACACGCTGGCGCTGTCCACCGGAAAATTCATGTGGATATTTCCGCATCAGGGAGGGGTTAAGCCCCACGCGTTCCATCAGTTCCGCCACGGCATCCCTCATCTGGGAAAAGGAGCGCTTGCGGGAACGGCATTCCAAAGCCTCCTTCAGCGTGGCGTACACGGTAAACCGCGGGTTCAGGGAGGCGTACGGATCCTGAAAAACCATCTGGAAATCCGGACGGCGCTTCCTGACCTCGGAAGGGGGCAGGGCGGTCAGCTCCTCCCCCTCCAGCCAAATGCGGCCCTCCGTGGGCTTCTGGAGCAGCATGACTGTCCGGGACAGCGTGGACTTGCCGCAGCCGGATTCCCCCACCAGGCCCAGGATTTCCCCTCGCTCCACGGACAGGGATACCCCGTCCACCGCCACCACGGGCGCCGGTTTACGGGAGGAGAGAAGCCCCTGCACCGCAGGAAAGACAACGCTCACATGATCCAGTTCCAGAAAAGCCATACCATCACTCTAACAAGCCTCCCGAGGCAAGACAAGACCCCAGCCGTGCCAGCTTCGTCAACATACGGGCCGCGGCATTATTGCTCCCTCTTTTTCTTCCCGGTGCAGGCACGGGCAAGGAGGGAGAGAAGAACCACCCCGGCATCACCAGCAAGAGCCGCCATTCCCGCCCAGATCGGACCGAATACGAAAGCCAGCCCTGCCTGGGCATCGCTCCGCAAGTACTCGGGAGTTACCTTCGACCAGTAAATCTGATAGTAGCAGACGACGCCAATGATGACAAAAGCAGCCGTTTCCCATTTCCACCGCCTCTTCGTCTTCATGAAGAACGCCAATACCGCGAGGAAATACCAAAGCCCGAATACAAGGGCAAAAAGCAACCCCATTATGCCGCAGCACTGCCCTGCCATAAAGACATTCCAGAAGAATGCGCCCACAATGGAGGCAATGACAAGCATCAGGACCGGATCGCTCTCTGCGGACTCTTCCTTCTGATCCGTCGTTATGGGTGACCCTTGCATGATGATGAAAATAAACAGTTGAAAGTCAAATAACAAGAAGAAAAGTGGCCGGAGCCGGAAGCACAGCCAGCGCGGTATGCAAAAGAGCCGTTCCCCGCGAAGGGAACGGCTCCTGAGATTGATGCTGCCACGGAGCTTACGCGCCGAGCTGGTAGCGGACGAAGGAGACGACGGAGACGTCGTCGCCGAGTTCCTTGCCGACCTGCTCGAGCAGGGCGTCCACCGTGACGTTGGGATCCTTCACGAATCCCTGGTTCAGCAGGCAGGACTGGGCATACAGGGCCTTCAGCTTGCCGGGAAGAATCTTTTCCAGCAGGTGTTCGGGCTTGCCTTCCTGGATGAGCTGCTGCTTGGCGATTTCCTGTTCCTCGGCCACAAAGGCGGGGTCCAGGCTGTCGGAGCTGACGCTCTTGGGAGCAGCGGCGGCGATGTGCAGGGTCAGGTCCTTGGCAAGAGCCTTGAACGCGTCAGTCTTGACGGTTTCTTCCTTGCCGGCCTTGATGGACAGGAGAACGCCCACCTTGCCGCCCATGTGGATGTAGGAGACTACGGCGCCAGCGCCGTCCGCCGTCAGGCGGGCGAACTTGCGCAGAGCCATGTTTTCACCGATGGAGCTGCACATGGCCTTGATGTATTCTTCCGTGGTGCCTTCCGGCATAGCCACCTGAAGGGCTTCCTCCAGCGTGGCGGCCTTGGAATCCATGAGAGCCTTGGCAACGTCGCTCACCAGGCCCTGGAACTTGTCGCCCTTGGCGCAGAAGTCCGTTTCACAGTTGAGTTCAAGGATGATGCCGGAGCAGCCGCAGGGAGCCACGGCGGCGCGGATCACGCCTTCCTTGGCGTCACGGTCAGCCTTGGCGGCAGCCTTGGCAATGCCCTTTTCGCGAAGATACTTCACGGCGGCGTCCATGTCGCCGTTGCATTCGTTGAGGGCCTTCTTGCAATCCATCATGCCGGCGTCCGTTTTGTCACGGAGGGCCTTGACGAGAGCTGCAGTAATTTCTGCCATAGTGTTTCTGTTCTTTCTAAATGGGTGTTCAGGCTTCGGCGGGAGCGCCCTTGCCTTCGTTGATGGCCTTGACAATGCAGTCAAGGACCAGACGGATGGAACGGACGGCGTCGTCGTTGCCGGGAATCGGGAAATCAATTTCCTTCGGGTCGGCGTTGGTGTCAACCAGAACGCAGACGGGAATGTTCAGGCGGTGGGCTTCGCGGATGGCGATGTCTTCATGATCGGCGCCAATGGCTACCATGGCGTCCGGAGAACCGCCCATGTTGCGGATACCCTGGAGGTTGCGTTCCAGCTTCTGGCGTTCGCGGTCCAGAGCGGCCAGTTCCTTCTTGGACATGCTCTTGAATTCCGGGGTCTTTTCAATCCCTTCAAGATAGGCAAGGCGTTCGATGCTCTTGCGGATCGTGCTCATGTTGGTGAGCATGCCGCCCAGCCAGCGATGGTTGACGTAGTACTGACCAGTGGCTTCCGCGGCTTCGCGGACGGCTTCCTGGGCCTGGCGCTTGCAGCCGACGAAGAGAATCTTCTTGTTGCGGCGTGCCAGATCGGCCAGGAAGGAGCAAGCCTTGTCCAGGCATTTTTCCGTTTCCTCAAGGTTGATGATATGGATACCGGCCTTGTCCTTGAGAAGGTACTTCTTCATGCTGGGGTGCCATTTGCGGGTTTGGTGGCCCAAATGAACACCGGCTTCAACCATCTGGTTAATCAGATCATTAATCATATTTGTATGTAGGTGGCTTTCCTTGCGTCAGGAAAAGCGTTTTTTTGAGGACTTCGCCGCTTTCTACCCCTCCGATCCCCATTGTTTAGGTTGCGACGAATCACGCGAGGGACAAATAATGTACTTCAGAACGGCCTTCTTGTCAAAGCATAAATCATTGATTTACGTTGCCATTCCGCCATCCGCGGATATCCTCCGGAAGAGGCTCCCGGCAGAGTCTTCCATATTCCGCCGAACCCTTATCGTACAAAAAACAGGAACATGCCGCAAAACAGTCTTGGAAAAAACATGGAAGAGGCGTTTCATGCGGGCGTTCCGGATGACCAAGACCCTGACAAGCGGCAATCCCGCTAAATTGATTTTCCTGTTTACCATACCCCTGCTGATCGGCAACCTGTTCCAGCAGCTTTACAACATGGCGGACACCCTGATCGTGGGGCGCACGCTGGGCGTGGAGGCGCTGGCGGCCGTGGGCTGCACGGGCGGGCTGATGTTCTTCATCCTCGGCTTCGTCATCGGGTTTACGGCGGGGCTGGCCATCATCACGGCACAGCGCTTCGGCGCCGGACGCAGGCGCGCAGTGCGGCGCAGCTTTGCCGTCTGCATCGTCCTGAGTTCCGTCATGACCGTCCTGCTGACGGCTGTCAGCGTCATCTTTGCACGTCCGGTGCTGGAACTGCTGCAAACGCCGCCGGAAATCCTGGATGCGGCCTACGCCTACATCATTGTCATCTCCTGGGGCATCGGCGCGGCCATGCTGTTCAACCTCCTTTCCAACGTGCTCCGCGCCCTGGGGGACAGCCGGACGCCCCTTTATTTCCTGGTTCTGGCCTGCGTGCTGAACATCGCGCTGGACCTGGCGCTGATCCTGCGGTTCGGCATGGGGCCTGCGGGCGCGGCCGTCGCCACCGTAGCCTCCCAGCTTGTTGCGGGGCTGTGCTGCACCGCGTATGTCTTTAAAAGGTTTCCCATTCTCCGGCTGACCCGGGCGGACTGGAACATGAGCCGCCGCTACCTCTGGGCCCACATCCGCGTGGCCCTTCCCATGGGGTTCCAGGCATCCATCATCGCCATTGGGGCCATTCTGGTGCAGTTCGCCCTCAACCGGCTGGGAGCGCAGGCGGTGGCCGCTTTCAGCGCGGCCCAGAAAATTGACATGGTCGCCACGCTGCCCATGATGTCCTTCGGCATCACGATGGCTACGTACGTGGCGCAGAACTACGGAGCCAGGAACCTGGCGCGCATCCGCCAGGGCGTTCTCCAGTGCAACCTGATGTCCGTGGGGTTCAGCATCGCCATAGCAGCCGTCAACATTGCCTGGGGGCCCGAACTGATCCGGCTGTTTGTGGGAGACGGGGAAAGGGAAGTCGTCAACCTGGCCCAGACCTACCTGAATATCAACGCCTCCATGTATTGGGTGCTGGCACTCCTCTTCGTCTTCCGTTACACGCTCCAGGGACTGGGCCAGAGCATCGTGCCCACCTTCGCGGGCGTCATGGAGCTGTGCATGCGCGCCCTGGCCGCGGTCATCCTGGCGCGCTACCTGGGCTTTACGGGCGCCAGCATGGCGAGCCCCGCCGCCTGGATAGGCTCCTGCGTGCCGCTCGCCATCGCCTATTACTTCACCAGTAAAAAGATGGCGCGGGCCATAAGGCAACCCTTCCCGGAATGCTGTGGGGAAGAACCGGAAACCGCCCGGCAGGCAGCGTAACTGCGGCTGTGAAAAAGAGCCGTAAGGAATGCCACAAACCTCTTAGGGCTCAATTCCGTTTCGCTCCGCCTGCAAGTAAAATGCTCCAAGGGGAGGCAAAATTTCAAGTTCCTTGCCAAACTTTGCCGCCAGTTCCGGAGAAGGCATGTCCTCCCTTACATGCTTTCCTTCCCCAATCAGGAACGGCAGCACCACGATCCTGTCCCCCTTCAATTGCGGAAGCACCTCCTCTACGGAGGGAGAAGCGCCAAAATACGCCAGGGCCATGTCCTTCACCTGCGGCTGCAGCCAGGTGCGGAGCATCCGCAGGAATTCGGATGGCTCCGGGGGCAGTTCTTTTCCCACCACCCCATGCGCCACCAGCAGCAGGGACGTACCCGGCTCCAGCTCTTTCGCAAGGGCGGCGCCAATAACGCCGTGAAAGTTTTCCATACTTTCTCCAGCCCCCCAAACCGGCTTGAATTCCAATTCCGGGAGCAGGCCGCGTTCCGCATACAGGGCACGCAATTTTTCCGGCAGCGCCTCCGTCACCGTCCAGCCGCTCTGCATGAAAACCGGATAAACCCGGACCAGTCCGTCGCCCGGCGGCAAGTCAGCCGCTTCCATATCCCTGAAGGAAGCCTGCCAGACGGAAGCGTGATCCAGGCTCCGCGCCCGGAGGTCATCAGCCAGATGCTGCCGCAGTTCGGCCCCCGCCTCATCATAGGAGACGCATAGCGTGTAAATTTTTCTGGGCATGTCAAGTGAGACCCCGGAGGGGAAGCGGCGTTCAGCATCTTTCCCTGTCCGGAGACGCAGGGCAGTGCATGCCTGCCGTTTGTAACAGAAACTCCGGATTACGGCAATACCATAACCATCTTTTCCATTTATGGGCTCCAGCCCTCCTGGAAATGTAACAAAAAAATAATTATTATACTGACAATTATTGAGTTATAAATCTTCGAAAGAAGTGTTCCAGATAAAATGCAACCCTTCTTTCCAATCTCCCCCGGAGGCAGGATAGCGGCTTGACCGGAGGTCTTGAAACCGTCATAATATAAAGACATACAGGTTTTGTTTTATGTCGTTTTACATTCAATCCGTTGAAATCGGCGGCCCGCGGCCGTTCTACCTTCTGGGCCCCTGCTCTCTGGAGTGCGAATCCTTCGTCTGGGAAATGGCCCGCTCCATCAAGTCCATTGCGGAAAACCTGGATATTCCTCTTATCTTCAAGGCCTCCTACGACAAGGCCAACAGGACTTCCATCACCTCCTTCCGGGGTCCCGGCGTCCGGGAAGGCTGCCGCATCCTGTCGGAAATAGGGAAGGAATTAAAAATTCCCGTGGTCACGGACGTACATACGGCCCAGGAAGCGGAAATTGCAGCCGAGTATGTGGACCTGCTCCAAATCCCGGCTTTCCTGTGCCGCCAGACGGACCTTCTGGAAGCCTGCGCCAAGAGCGGGCGCCCCGTGAATATCAAGAAAGGCCAGTTCCTGGCTCCGTGGGATACCGTGAACATCGGGGAAAAGATGCGCGCTTTCGGCTGTGACAAGTTCATGATGTGCGAACGCGGCACCTCCTTCGGCTACAACAATCTGGTGGTGGACATGCGCTCCCTGTACTGGATGAAGCAGGAAGGCTTCCCCGTGGTATTTGACGCCACTCACGCCGTCCAAAGGCCCGGAGGCCTGGGCGGAACAACGGGCGGAGACAGTGAGCTGGCCCCCGTGCTGGCGTCCGCCGCCATGGCGACGGGCAGCATTGACGGCGTGTTCATGGAAGTGCACAAGGATCCGTCCAAAGCGCTTTCCGACGGCCCCAACCAAATTCCCCTCCACCTGCTTGAAGGAGTGCTGAAACGCCTTCAGTCCATCCATCAGGCGGTTCAATCATGATGAAATTATTGTCCACATGCATTCTGGCGACGGCCATGCACGGCATGGCGGCGCAGGCGGATACCAGCCTGCCCGCAGCCACGCCTTTCGCCGGGGTGGACAAAAAATTGCCCATGCTGGAGCTTCTGCCCGTGGGCAAGGTACTGCCCAAGGTAAGCCTGTCACGTTATGAGGGCCCGCGCCTTTCCATGCTGCTGACCGCGTCAAGCGTGACGGTAGCCGCTCCGCAGGAAATCGCAGCCAGCATCCTGAATATTTACCTGTACGGGAAGGACAACCAGACTTCCCGGCTTTTCACCAGGGCCGCGTCCTACTTTCTGGACAAAAAACTGGTTGTCTCCCATACGGAAACCACTCTCAAGGAAGAGAATATCTCCGCGCGGGGAACCGGCCTTTACCTGGATACCGACATTAAGAGGGGCATCATTCTGGGCCCCGTCCAAACAACCATCCGCACGGATCAACGCAACAAGTAACCATTACTTTCATGAAGAAACTTTCCTCCCTGCTGCTGCTCGCCCTGACCGGGGGCCTTGCCTGCGGCGCCACTGACGGCGTCCCGGCCCACATCGTCCAGCCCCTGCCGAAGGAGCTGGATCCCCGCCTGGAACCGCCCCTGACTCCTCCCTCCAGCATCGTGCGCCCCATGACGGCGGAAGAGACCGCCCGGAGAAACCAGGAACTGGCCCCCGTTCCGACTGAGCGCCTGAAGGAAGACGGGAAAAAGGCAATTGACACCTACAACGCGCAGGCAAAGGCCGTTGACAGGCAGATACAGGAGTTCCGGCAAAAGCACCAGGTCACCGGCAATGCCGCCGCCCCGGCAGCGGAACCCGCTCCCGCTGCGCCCAATCCGGAAGAGAGCTTCATGCGCTCCAACTCCGCAAATAATTTGTACTCCGTGGATTGTGACGGGGACCTGTACTTCGACATGGAAGAAGGCGTGCTGGTGTTCATGAAAAACGTCCGGGTGCGCAACCCCAACCTTTCCATGGATTGCGCGGACCACCTGAAGATTTATGCGGAGTTCGTGCCCAAAAAGCCGGGCGACAAAAAGCCCTCCGAACGCAAGCAGGAGAAAGAGAAGGGAAAGGCCGCGGAAAAAGAGGGGGAGAAGCCCCAGGTGGCCCTCCCCAACGGCGGCAACTTTGACTATAACTCCATTAAAACGGTCGCGGCTTCCGGCAACGTGAGGGCCAGCTATACCAACAAGGAGGGGGAAACCAGCAACGCCCAGGCGGACAAGATCACCTATAACGCCAAAACAGGGGAAATCATCCTGACAGGCTCCCCGGTGATTATCACGCCGGACGCCATCATTAAGAATCCGAGCAAGGACGCCTTCATCCGCGTATACTCAAACGGAAATATGTACAGCAGCCGGGGGACCAAGACCACGTTCCGCCACATAGATAAAAAACTTTCCGACCAGGAAAAACAGAAAACCAACCGCAAGCCGTGAGTTCCTTCCACTCCTCCCCCTTGCTGAGCGCCGAAGGCATCTGCAAAACCTATAAAACGCGCACGGTCGTGGACCAGGTCAGCCTGAAGGTGGGCCATGGCGAGATCGTGGGCCTGCTGGGACCGAACGGCGCGGGAAAAACCACCTCCTTTTACATGGTGGCGGGGCTCGTGCGCCCGGATGAGGGACGCGTGATTTTTGCGGATGAGAACATCACGGAACTGCCCATGAACCTGCGCGCCAGGCGCGGCATGGGCTACCTGCCGCAGGAGGAATCCATCTTCCGCAAGCTTTCCGTGGAGGACAACCTCCTGGCCATTCTCCAGACCCGCAAGGACATGACCTCCCGCCAGCAGAAGGACCGCGCCGTGGAGCTGATGGACCGCTTCGGCATCACCAAGCTGCGCCGCTCCATGGCCATCCAGCTTTCCGGCGGGGAAAAGAGGCGGCTGACCATCGCCCGCGCCCTCGCCACCAATCCAAAGCTGCTGATGCTGGACGAGCCATTCAGCGGGGTGGACCCCATCGCCGTTTCAGACATCCAAAAGATCGTCATGGAACTGCGGGACACGGACGGCCTCTCCATCCTGATCACGGACCACAACGTGCGGGAAACCCTCCACATCGTGGACCGCGCCTACATCCTGTTTGAAGGGAAAGTGATCAAGCACGGCACTTCCGAGGAAATCGCCAACGACCCCATTGCCCGCAAGCAGTACCTGGGCGACCAGTTCCGCATGTAACCCCCTCTTTCCGCCAGTATCCATGTCCTCCCCGCAGAATACGATCGCCCTGGTGTTCGACTATGACCAGACCTTGAGCCCCTTTTACATGCAGGATCAGGCCATTTTTCCGGAATTCGGCATCTCCCCGCAGGAGTTCTGGGCCCGGTGCAACGCCACCGGAGAAAAGGAAGGCTGGGACGGCGAACTGATTTACATGAAAAGCCTGCTGGACGCCCTTTCCCTGGACCGCGTCAGCAATTCCCGGCTCACCCAGCTTGGGAAACATCTCACTTTTTATCCCGGCCTGCCGGAGTTTTTCGACGCCTTTCCGGCCATGACCCTCTCCTCCCTTCATACGGACCTGGGCATCAACATCGAATACTACATCATCTCCTCCGGCCTGAAAGCCCTGATTGACGGCTCCGCCCTGCGCCCCTACTTCAAGGCCGTGTTCGGCTGTGAGTTCAGCGAGGTGGACGGGCACATCAACTTTCCCAAAAGGGTCATCTCCCACACCACGAAAACCCAGTACCTCTTCCGCATCAACAAGGGCATGCTGGATTACGACCAGGACGTAAACGACCACATGCCGGAAGACATGCGCCCCATCCCCTTCGCCAACATGATCTACATCGGCGACGGCCCCACGGATGTCCCCTGCTTTACCGTCATGCGCAGGAACGGCGGCCATGCCGTGGCCGTCTACAATCCGGAAGATGAAACGGGCCGCAGCTTCCGCAAGTGCTACAACCTGGCCTCCAATTCCGACCGCGTTAACTTCATCGCCCCGGCGGACTACACGCCCGGAAGCCACCTCACCCGCGTGCTGTCCGGCATGGTCACGGACATCGCCAACGGCATCGTGCGCCGCCGGGACCGCGCCCTGGCGGATTCCTGCGTAGCGGCGCCCTCCTTTTCCAAATAAACCTGCTTCATTCCTCTTCCGTCATGAACAATCATTTTCACTTTCTCGGCATCTGCGGAACCGCCATGGGGGCGGTAGCCGCCGCCATGGCGCGCCGCGGCTACACCGTCACCGGGTCAGACGCCAACGTGTACCCCCCCATGTCCACCTTCCTGGAGGACGAGGGCATCACCCTGTTTGAAGGCTACAAGGCGGCCAACATCCCCAAGGATGCGGACGTCATCGTCATCGGCAACGCCATGAGCCGCGGCAATGAGGAGGTGGAAGCCGTGCTCCAGCGCCGCCTGCGCTACCTCTCCCTGCCGGAAACGATGAAGGAATATTTCCTGCGCGGCAAGCGCAACTACGTGGTGACCGGCACCCACGGGAAAACCACCACCACATCCATGCTTGCGTGGCTCATGGAAGACTCCGGCCTGAACCCCAGCTTCATGATCGGCGGCATCGCCCGCAACCTGGGCCGCGGCGGACGTTTCACGGATTCCGACTTTTCCGTGCTGGAAGGGGACGAGTACGACACGGCCTTTTTCGACAAACGCTCCAAGTTCCTGCACTACCTGCCGGAACTTGTGGTCATCAACAACATTGAGTTTGACCATGCGGACATATACAACTCCCTGGAAGAAATCAAACTGAGCTTCCGCCGCCTGACCAAGATCATTCCCCGCAACGGCCTGGCGCTGGTGAACGCGGACGACCCCAACTGCCTGGACGTGGTGAAGGGGGCGCCCTGCCCCGTCAAGACGCTGGGCTTTTCCGACTCCTCCAATATCCGCATCCTGGATGTGGAAACTTCCACGGACGGAAGCCACTTCACGCTGGAAGGCACCAGGTACTACGTGCCGATGATCGGGGAATTCAACATCCGCAATGCCGCCATGGCGATCACCGCCGCGCAGTTCGCCGGCCTGAACGTCAAGCAGCTCGCGGACTCCATGGCCCGCTTTGAGGGCGTGGCGCGCCGCCAGGAAGTCAAGGGCGTGGTTAACGGCATTTCCGTGGTGGACGACTTCGCGCACCACCCCACGGCCATCAGGCAGGCCATCCTAGGGCTGCGCCAGCGCTACCCGGACTCACGCATCTGGGCCATCTTTGAACCGCGCTCCAACACCACGCGCCGCAACATCTTCCAGAGTGAACTGGCCCTGTCCCTCGCCACGGCGGATTTCCCCGTAGTGGCCGCCGTGGACCACCCGGACAAGGTGGCCCTGGAAGAGCGCCTGGACCTCACCAAGCTTTCCAATGACCTGTCCGCGCTGGGCAAGGACGCGCTCATTGGAGGCCATGCGCAGGAAATCGTCTCCGCCGTCTGCAAGAAAGCCCAGCCGGGAGACGTTATTCTGGTAATGAGCAACGGCGGTTTTGACGGAATTCACGCCAAACTGCTGGAAGCCCTGAACGCCTGACCCTTTTTCCCACACCATTCATCTCCAATGAAAAACGCATCCACCATCACCGCCTTCATCATCAGCTTCCTGGTCGTAGGCAGCCTGGCCCTGGTCTTCCTGTTCCTGGGCAACCGGGAGGACGAGCCTGCCGCCGCGGAACCCGCGGCGCAAACGGAAGTTCCGGCGCGCCAGACGGTGACGCCCCAGCCCACCGTGGACCCGCTTACCAAGGAGGACATCAGCCGGCAGACGGCCACGCCGTCCTCCCTGGTCAATCTCAGCTCCCCCCAGACGCTGGCCCAGGCCATCGCCAAAGTCATCCAGGACAGGGATACGGATACCCTGAAATCCCTGGAAATCCAGAAGGCCGTCACGGAAGCGCAGAGCCGCACCATCCGGGAGCTCATGGATGCGCGCCACGTGCGCCTTTCCACCCCCGGCATTACCAGCATTGGCGCCAACAACCAGGGCACCAACCCTACGGCCAGGTACACGCTCAATTTCAGCAGCGGCGCGCGCGGCTACCTGGACATGAAACGCAATGACCAGCAGCAGTGGACGCTGGATAACCTGACGCTGCCCAGCAAACAGGACCTGGCGAAGGACAAGGCCGCCCCCATGGCCATGAATGATCCCATGGGCGTCGTCAGTTCTTTCATGGATGCCGTAGCCAAGGCGGACTTCCGCACGGCGCGGAAATTCGTGGACGGAGCCAGGGTGCAGGACGCCACCGTGGCCGGACTGTGCATCCTGTTTGAGGAAGGGGCTTTCCGCCTCCGGGAGGATGCCCCCATCAAGACCGCCTATGAGGCGCCCACCAATGCCGGGTTCTTCGTGCACCTTCAGGACGCCCAGGGCCGGAAAGCCGGCAACGTGGGCCTGACCGTAGCCAAAAAGGATGAACAATGGCTGATTGCGGAAGCCTCCCTGGACAGCATGCTGGAAGCCTATACCAAACGGCAGGGCGCCGGAGACGACATCTTCATTCCCATTGTGAAAAACCCGCAAGGGGGGGATTCCCTGGCCCTGTTCTTCGGCTTTAATGAGGATGCCCTCTCCAAACGTTCCGAACGCCAGCTCCAGATCGTGGCTGAAGCCATCAAGATGGACGGCGGCAAGAAACTGGAAATCAGCGGCCACACGGACGACGTGGGCAGCGAACGCTACAACCAGGGCCTCTCCGAACGCCGGGCGGCGGCAGTCAAGGCCCAGCTCGTCCGGTTCGGCGTGCCTGCGGAAAGAATCGTCACGAAGGGGTTCGGCAAATCACAGCCGCGCCGCACCTACTCCCCCACGGCGGACGAAGGAACGCGTGATGAAGCCCGCAAGGAAAACCGCCGTGCGGAAATGTACCTGGACTTTTAAAGAGTGATTAGAGTGGAGAGTGGAGAGAAAAGTTTTTCAGCCAATTCCATTAACTATTCTCTATTAACTATTAACTGAAACCCCATGGCCCGCCGTTACGTCATTAAGCAGGATGCCGCGCCAGCCGCGCCCATCTCAGGGATTGACTACCGCACGGCCCTCAATGAAGAACAGTACGCCGCCGTTTCCTCGGAACCGGGACCGGCGCTCGTCATTGCGGGGGCCGGTTCCGGAAAAACGCGCACGCTGACCTACCGCGTGGCGTGGCTTCTGGACCATGGCACAGACCCGTGGAACATCCTGCTGCTGACCTTCACCAACAAGGCGGCGCGGGAAATGACGGAGCGGGTACGCTCCCTGATTCCGCTGGACCTGTCCCGCCTGTGGAGCGGCACCTTCCATTCCATTGCCAACCGCATTCTGCGCCAGCATGCGGAATACCTGGGCTATACCCCGGCTTTCACCATCATGGATTCCGACGACCGCAAATCCATGATCAAAAGCGTGGTCAAGTCGCTCAAGCTGGATGAAAAGTCCACCCGCTTCCCCAAGGCGGAGGTTCTTTCCTCCCTGTTCAGCCTGGCGGATAATGAGGGCGCCAACATCCAGGAAACGCTGGAAAACGCCTATCCGTACCTTTCCAACCATCTGGACGCCATCCTGGACGTGCACGGGCAGTACGTGGCCCGCAAGCAGGAGACCAACAGCATGGACTTTGACGACCTGCTGCTCAACGTCGTGAAACTCTTCCAGGAGCAGGAACACCTGCGCGCCCTGTACGGCTCCCGCTTCCAGCACATCCTGGTGGACGAATACCAGGACACCAATTACCTCCAGAGCCGCTTCATCGACATGCTGTCCCGGGAGCACGGCCAGCTCATGGTGGTGGGGGACGACGCCCAGAGCATCTACTCCTGGCGCGGGGCGGACATGGAGAACATCCTCAGCTTCACCACCCGTTACCCGGCCGCAACAACCTTCAAGATAGAGACCAACTACCGCAGCGTGCCGGAGATACTGGAGCTTTCCAACGCCGCCATCGCCGCCAACGAGGTGCAGATTGAAAAGCAGCTCCGCTCCGTGCGCCCTACCGGGGAAATGCAGCCCGCCCTTGTCCCGCTCAATGACGACCGGATGCAGGCCAAATTCATCGCCCAGCGCATCCGGGACCTCATTGAAGAAGGCACGGACCCCAATGAAATAGCCGTGCTCTACCGCGCCCATTTCCACAGCATGGAACTGCAGATGGAACTGACCCGCGGGGAAATCCCCTTCCGCATCACCAGCGGCATCAGGTTTTTTGAACAGGCCCACATTAAAGACGTAGTGGCGTTCATGCGCTTTGTGGTCAATCCCAGGGATGAACTCTCCTTCCGCCGCATGGTGATGCTGCTGCCCGGCATCGGCCCCGGCATGGCCCAGAAGCTCTGGACGCGCTGGGCCGCCTGCCCGGAAAGCCGGATGGAAACGCCGCCGGAATCCTTCTCCGCCCTGATGCTGGACTTTCCGGTTCCGGCCAAGTCCAAAACAGGCTGGACGCAGCTCTGCTACACGCTGGATGAACTGGCCCCTGCCGGTAAAACCGCCGGGCCGGCCTCCATGCTCCTCTCCATCAATGAAGCCGTGTATGACGAGTACATGCAGTCCGCCTTTGAAAACTATGACCAGCGCAGGCAGGACCTGCTGCATCTGGCCGGATTTTCCGAACGCTTTGACTCCGCGGAGGATTTTCTCTCCCAGCTTTCCCTGCTGGGCAATACGGATGATGAAAGCGCGGCCGCGGACCTCTCCGGAGGAGCCGTCACCCTGTCCACCATCCACCAGGCCAAGGGGCTGGAATGGTCCGTGGTCTTCCTGATAGGCCTGTGCGACGGCATGTTCCCGCACCAGCGCGTGATTGATGACGGAGACCTGGCGGGGCTGGAAGAGGAGCGCCGCCTCTTTTATGTGGGCATCACCCGCGCCAAGGACCAGCTTTACCTGACCTACCCCCGCTGGAACTGCCGCGCGCAGGGAGGAACCTTCATGCAGATGCCCTCCCGCTTTCTGGATGAATTCCCCGCCAGCCTGGTGGAGGAATGGCAGGTGGAGTGAACCTCCCTCCCTTCTGTAATAGAGCAGATATGCACCGTCCCTAATCCTTTTCTACAGGAAAGGAAAAGCGCTCTCCGGAAATTTGGGAAGCCGCTTGACGCATCCGCCTGAGGGCTTCCGCCAATTCCGGCCCGGCTCCATTTCATGCTTCCCGGAAAGGGATTTTTTTTCATGGAACGCTGCCTTTTTGAGAACCTTGGCCTCATGGATGATGGTGCGGTTCATCCCTTTTTCCGCCTCACTATATATAATAGCTGTTTTCTCCTAATTCCTGTTCACATGCCTTTACCATCTGCACAATTCATTCCATGTTCCAGGGGTTCCAAATTTTTGAAGGCCGCGCATCCCCGGTGACGCCATGGCGCCTATTGACAGAGAAGAGGATTACCCTTCCCCGTCCATATTTGGATCCGGACCTTTTTCAACGGGTGCACACGAAGGAAGGAAACACGGCGTACCCACCCCAATTACCACTGAAAACAGATTTTTTCCGTCCATGTACTGAACATTTTTGACGTTCCTTATGATGGCAGAGTCCCGGCACGGATGAAAGAGACTTTTGAAGAAGTCATATCACATTCATTATCAATGCGATTATTTTATTTGTCCGGGGAATGAATTCTCCTCATGCCTCATGGAATTATTGTTCATTATCAGGCTTAAAAACTCCGTCATGAATGACACATTTAGAGATTATGCGTAAGTTGTTCATTATGAGACATTTCATTTTCAGGTTCTATCACTTTCCCCCTTGTCATGTCCTTGAACGGCCCGGAATGGGAGCCATCTAATCTCTTGAGCGCCGTGATTGTCACGAACGCATAACCACCTAATCATTAAACTAATAAAAAAAGCATGAAATTAAGACTCCCACATATGCTGCTGGCAGCGGTGATCGCCTGCCTCGGTAGTTTATCCGTTGCTACCGCAGCCAACTACACAGCCAACAGCGCCGATACATTCGTTACGGCCTGGAACGAGGCTGCCGCTTCCAATGAAGCATCAACCATCATTATCACTCCGCCGGCAGGTTCCGACAACATTACGCTGACCCAGGAACAACGGGCCCAGCTGAATGCCATCTCCGGAACGGGCAATGTGACCGTCCAGATGACGGATGCCAGCGGCAAATTAGTCAATTTCAACTATGATCTGGTTAATGGTCAGGTCAGCTTCAACGACATCACGCTGAGCGAACCCCTGGGAAGCGACAATGACATCCTGGTGACAAACGCCACGAACACCACCACCATTGACGGCAGGAACATCGCCATTGAAGGCACGAATGACGCCGCCAATCCCAAGACGGTCGGCGCCACCGTCACTTCCACCAATGGGCAGGTAGGCATCGGCGACAACGTCACCATGGAAAAAGCCGTGACCGTCACCGGCCAGGCAGCCCACACGGTGGACCCCGCCACGCCCCCGGCAGGCCAGGCCTACACCAGGACGACGTACGACACCTACAATAATTCCAACGAACAGGCTGTGGTCCTGGGCAACAACGTCACCATGCAGGACACCGTGACGGCTACCGGCCAGATCACCAGCGATCCGGATGCCAAAGTTACGCTGAACGGAGACGTGACCTCCACGGCGGGAATCGGCACCGTGACTACGGAACAATTTGACGCGGGTAACAACCAGAACAGCAAAACCGTCATCGACTCCATGGATGACAGCATTTCCGGCGGCATCATCCTTGGTGAAACCACGGCCGGAGCCATCGACATCAAGGCCCAGGGCGGCCATATTTCCCTGGGAGACAACACCGTCCTGAACGGCACCACCGTTTCCGCGGAATCCATGGACCTGAACAAGACCGTCTACAGCAATGATGACGGCAACTGGAACACCGTCGTGGGCACGGAAAAGCTGGACACCATTGAAGGCAGCATCACGCTGGGCAATAATACCACCGTCAAGGGGAACACTACCCTGACGGCGGACGACAACATTGCCATCGGCAAAGACAGCGTGGTCACCGGCAATACCACTGCTGACGGCGTAATCAACGCGGGAGGCCAAATCTCCATCGGAGACGGCGCCCAGGTTGTAGGCAACACCACCACCAACGCCGGCAAGGCCGCCATCAACCTGGCGGACGGCCAGACCCTGTACATCGGTTCCGGCGTAATTCTTTCCGACAACACGTCCAACGGCGTCCTCGGTTCCGTGCATGCGGGCCAGAACACCCAGATCAACGTTTATACGGACGGGACCGCCTACACCTTCATCAATGACGGCATTGACACTGCGGCGCCCGCAGCCCCCACGGCTGATCCGGCCCCGCTGGCCGCTGACCAGACTGTCATGACGAAGACCGGCACGGGCACCCTCGTCTACGGCAGCGGCGAAGCCACCGATACGTTCGGAGGCACCTACCAGCAGCTTGAAGGGAACCTGATCATCGGCCACGCCACCTTCGGCACTGTGGACGCCGCTACCGGAAAGGTCGGCCCCCTCCAGTCCATCGGCGCCGCCGTGATGGGAACGGATGATACCGTTTATGACATCCGGACTGGGCAGGTGACTCTGGCGCAGAACTCCACCATGAAGGGGGCTTCCGCCACCTTCGGCGGTGATTCCACCCTGCTGCTGAGCGACGGCTCCGTGCTTGACTTCGGCACCCCCGCCACGTTCACGGATAATTCCCGCGTGGGCATCCAGGTATCCGACGCCACGGGCAACCCCGTGCCGATCGCCCAGCTGAAGAAGGGCTCCGAAAGCGTAAATGTTACGCTGAACGGCACGGATATTTCCGGACGCCTGCTTAACAACCTCTTCCTGACCACCACCATGGCTCCGGGAACGACGGAAGGCACCACCACCCTCACCCAGACCATGAGGGGCATTGACGGACCCATGTCCGGCTACAACGGCAACGTTTACACCGTAGCCGCGGCCCTGGAAAACAACCGCCTGAACGTGGCCGCCGGTTCTCCCGCCGCCCAGTTCTATGAAACCCTGCTGCGCGTGACGGACCCGAATGAAGCTGCCAACATGATTCAGTCCGTCAGCGGTGAAAACGTGATGAACTTCGCGTGGGCCGCCAGCCGTACGCTGAGGAGCTTCGCCGACCTGGGCCGCATCCAGTCCGCCGCGTCCATGGCGCGCCAGACGGAATCCACCATTGAAGTGGTGGACGCCAAGGGCTCCCCCATCGCCCGCAAGACGATTGCCCAGGGCAACGGCAACATCTGGGTAGGCGGCATGGGCAACTGGGATGACCAGGACGCCCGCGGAGGAATCTCCGGCTACAAGTACAATGCAGGCGGCTATGCCGTGGGCATTGACTACAAGGCCGCCCAGGGTTCCCTGCTCGGCATTGCCGTAGGCCAGAGCTTCGGCGACATCAAGGACAAGAGCGGATTCGGCTCCGACTATGATGTGGATTCCTTCATGGCCATGATTTACGGCCGCATGCATCCCTTCAGGGAAAGCAAGTTCACGCTGGACGGCTACGGCGCCTACGGACGTTCCAAGTTCAAGGGCAATTCCTACATCATGGGAACCGCCGCCAACGGCAATGAGAACGCGGACTCCTTCAGCGGCGGCCTGTACGCCACCTGGACGGAACATTTCGCCCTCGGCAAAGCCTTCGTGACGCCTTACACGGGTATCGAATTCATGACCACCGAGCTTAAGGGCTTCTCGGAATCCGGGCCTTACGGCCGTACGTTTGACCACGCCCGCGCCCAGAACTGGACCATTCCGTTGGGCGTGACCATCGCCCGCGCCTACCAGACGGACGGCGGCACCACCATCACCCCGGCCCTGACGGTGGCCGCGGCGCAGGATGTGAGCCGCATGAATCCCAAGTCCAACGTCACCGGACCCCTGGGAGCCTGGAACGTGCGCGGCGTGAATGTGGGCCGTACGGCCTTCCGCCTGAACGCAGGTATTGACGTGCTCTTCTCCAATAACTGGGGCGCACGCATCTGCTACCAGTTCGAGACCCGCAACAAGCTGACCTCCCAGGGCATCAACGGAGCCATCAGCTATACGTTCTAAGTAGGACGGCGCATCAGCGCATGCTTTTACTTGGTTATGGTAGGCCCTTTCCCGCCTGGTGCGGGAAAGGGTTTTCCGTGTGTTTCCACAGCGCATTCTGCCGCGCATTAAATCTTTTCTTTTAAAAACGGCATTCCCCGATAAATGGCTTCCGTCTTTACGGATTTCCAATCCGGTTCACAGTTTATCGGAAAACAAATATCTCACATATAATGAATTATGAATTAATTAAATACCCCCGGCTCCTTTTTCCTTTAAACTTGTAATAAAGATATGTTCTTCTGATGTGTTCCTCCTTCAAACATTTGCATTGACCCCGGATTGGAAATCCGTTATCCGTGTCCTTGTTAAAGTATCTGTTAAGCATGAAGCTATCTACATTCTGCATTTTATGCTGCCTGTCCGCGGGGATTTCCCAGGCCGCCACTTACGTCTGGAGCGGAGCGGCAGGAAACGGGATTTACGGAGATTCCAATAACTGGACCGTGAACGGCACGCCAAACGGCTATTATCCGCAGCACAGCACCAATGACAACGCCGTCATTGGGGAAGATGCCGGAACCGTTACATGGTCCACCGCCCAATCCTTTTTCGGCGCCACCAATACGGTCCAGATCGGTTCCGGAAGCACCCTGGTCTGCACCACCACGATAGGGGACCTTAACGTCAATTCCTTTAAGCTGGACGGCAATTCCCAACTGGTATTCGAATCTACCAACGCCTTTGGGCTGGGCCGCGACTTTACGCTGGACTTCGGCACCTTTTCTGCAGCGGAACACGGTTCCTGGGTTGCCACGGACCTCACCAACTTCTGGACCAACGGAAAGACCGTCACCTTCACCGGCACGCTGGACATGAACAGCCTTTCCGGAAGCGGCACCATTGAACTGGCTTCCATCAAATCCGGCCAGCAGGGAGGCAATCTCAACCTGGACCTGAGCGGACTGAACATCGCCAGCAACTCCCAGGTTCATGCGACTGTAACGCAGGTCACGGAAAACGGCGTTACCAAGGTGCTCGTGAACTATGAAACCGTTCCGGAACCCGCAACGGCTACGCTGAGTCTCCTGGGACTGGGCGCCCTGCTGTTAAGAAGAAAGAGACAGTAGCCTCTCTGCCGCAGAAACGATTTTACCCCCGGCTTGCTCCCAAAGGGAAAGCCGGGGTTTTCTTTTACCGTAGCGTCAATCCCTCATGTGCCAGAAGCTCCGCTCCGGGCCAGCCTGCGCGTGGCCCGGACGGAAAAACGGACTGGTTTCCGGTCAGAACTCACAGTTCCGCGGAGTGCGCGCAAAGGGCAGCACGTCCCGGATGTTAGTCACCCCGGTAATGAACATCAAAAGGCGTTCAAACCCGGCGCCGAATCCGGCATGCGGCACGGTGCCGTAACGGCGGAGGTCCGCATACCATTGGTACGCCTCCTCATTCATGCCCATGCGGTTCATGTTTTCCAGCAGAATATCCAGCCTCTCTTCACGCTGGCTCCCACCCACGATTTCGCCGATGCCGGGCACCAGCACATCCATGGCGGTAACGGTTTTTCCGTCCTCATTCAGGCGCATGTAGAAGGGTTTGATCTCCTTAGGGTAGTTGTACACAATGACCGGGCACTTGAAATGCTCTTCCGTCAGGAAGCGTTCGTGCTCGCTCTGAAGGTTGATGCCCCAGGAAACGGGATAATCAAACGCCTTTCCACTCTTGAGAAGGATGTCCACGGCCTCCGTATAGGAACAGCGCACAAATGGCGTTTCCTTCACGTGCTCCAGCCGCTCTTTCAGCCCCTTGTCCACAAACCTGGTCAGGAATTCGACTTCCTCCGCACTGTTTTCCAGGGCGTCGCTGACCAGGAAACGGATAAACGCCTCCGCCATGTCCATGTCCCCGTGCAGGTCGCAGAAGGCCATTTCAGGCTCCACCATCCAGAATTCCGCCGCATGGCGCGTGGTATTGGAATTTTCCGCCCGGAAGGTGGGGCCGAAGGTATAAATATTGCTCAGGGCGCACGCAAAGGCTTCCCCTTCCAGCTGGCCGCTCACGGTGAGGTATGCCGCCTTGCCGAAGAAATCACGGGCAGCGTCATGGGAGGCGGCGTCACCCACCTCCAGCGTCGTTACGCGGAACATTTCACCCGCACCCTCGCAGTCGCTGGCGGTAATGATGGGCGTGCTGACCCAGGAAAAGTCCCTGGCCTGGAAAAACCGGTGAATGGCAAACGCCAGCCTGCTGCGCATGCGGAACACGGCGCCGAACAGGTTGGTGCGGGGCCGCAGATGGGCAATGGAACGCAGGAATTCCGGCGTATGCCCCTTTTTTTGCAGGGGGTAGGAATCCGGGGCGGTCCCCACCAGCTCCAGGGAAGAGGCGCGCAGTTCCCAGCGCTGCCTGCCCTGCCCGGCGACGAGAGCTCCGCGGATGCTCACGGCGGACCCGGTTGTCATTTCCCCGATCCGTTCATAACCGGGAATGCCTTCATCCGCCACCACCTGAAGGGATGCTACGGAAGAACCGTCATTCACCTCCAGAAAGGAAAAAGCCTTGGAATCACGGCGCGTCCGCACCCAGCCCTGAATCAGTACGTCCGGCATTTCCGCCTCACTGGCCAGGGCACGCTTCACCAATGTTCTGCTGATCATGGCGCAAGTATAATACAGCGCCTTTCCCATTCCAGCAGAATTACCTTCCCGCGCGGAGAATAATCCGGCGTTTCCGCCAGCGGAAGAGGGGAAGGAAAAGCCGCTTTACTTGGAAGGCTGCATGACTTGCCGCCCCGTCGTAATGGCGATGGCGTCCGCCAGCGGCATTTCTTTCTCCGTGTGGTCCGCTCCCCAGGAATCCGAGAAGATCAGCGTTTTCTTTTCCTCATCAAAGCCGATGATGAGCCTCAGGTGGCCCCCGCGCGTCTGGGAAATGCGCATCGGTTCCGGAACTACGCCCAGCTGCACGGACCATAATACGGGAATGCCCGCCGAGATGTAGGGCTTGATGGAATTAAGCCATTTATCCATCTGGGAAGGAGATCCGGCCCGCGCCAGTTTCAGCACTTCTCCGTCCGCATTGTCCCAGAAGCCGGGCCAGTCATACTCATCCTCGAACTTTTCCTTTTTCAATTTGGACGCCGCGCGGTTGTAGGCTTTCAGCAGGTTCCTGAAATCCCGGGCATCGGTCAGGGAATCCAGGACCTTGATCCGGATCTGGAAGCGCGCCCCGATCTTTTTCAGGTTCTCCGCCATTTCCTTCGTGCTGGTGCCTCCTTCAGCGGAGGAATTGGCCAGGGAAGCCAGCTCATGCTGGTCCACGTAATCCATTCCGTAATAGGCAAAAATGCGGGCGGCCGTAGCCACCACGCAATAACCCTTCTGCCCCTGGTCCACCATGGGAATATCCTGGATCACCACGCGTTTTCCCTCCTTCCTGACATGCTGTTTCACGTCAGCCTTCTTGGCGCGGGAGGAAGTGTCTCCCCGCGCGATGGAAGCCTCCGTGGGACCAGCCTTCAACCGGATAAATTCCGCTTCAAATTCCCTGCCATCCTTGGACGTATTGATCTCCAGGGCAATCGCCCCCTTGTCCCAGCTCCAGGACCAGCCGTTCACCTTCACCACCGCTTCCCGCCGGGAGGCGCGGTATTCCCTGGGCTGCACTCCGGTGAGCTCTGTCAGGGCCTCCCGGATACGGTCCAGGCGCTTTTCAAACTCTTCCTTGTCAATGGCTCCGTTGTCCCCCTTGTTATACATCATGATGGTCATGGACTGGGGAACTCCCTCCTTCCAGTGCACCAGCATTTCCCCCAGGGACATTTTCCCCAGCTTGATCGCAGGCTTCGCAATCCGCAGCTGGGTCTTTCCCTTGTCCACCCAGCCTCCGGACTCTCCGTTAAAATATTTTCCGAACAAATCCGGCTGCGGCAGACTCCAGAACGCACCGGACTTCAAATCCGGAGCAATGTCTCCCGCGCCCCAGGCGGCGGGAAGAAGACAGCAGGCAGAAAAAAGGGACAGGACTGAAGAGATGAATCGCATCACGGAAAAGGAGTTGAGGGCCATCCCGCGGTGCGGGATTTATACTGACAATGTATTCTCCCATGACGGTTCTGCCAAGAAAAAAGGAATCACCCGGACCGGAGGAAAGCGCGGCCGTTTCCTTCCCTGCATCAGGGAAATTCCTGTCAAAAAAAACGGCCTGCCGCGGTGAATCCGCAACAGGCCGGCTTGAATGAATAACCAGTCCGGTTACATGAACGGGCGCAAGCGCTGCATGATGGCGTCCTTGGAAGAGGCGCCCACCATCGTGTCCATAATTTCCCCATCCTTGATAATCAGGAGCGTGGGAATGGTGCGCACGCCGTAGGTAGCGGCCAGGCCGTTATTGGCGTCCACATCCACTTTGCCCACCTTGATCTTGCCGGCCAGTTCCGTGGAGAGCTGGTCAATGATCGGGGCGATCATGCGGCAGGGACCGCACCATGTAGCCCAGAAGTCGACAAGCACAGGGATGTCGGACTTCAGAACTTCGTCCTCAAAATTTGCTTCGGAAAATACGTTTGCCATAGTACCGCTTAGAGTATTTCAACAATGATTATGTTCACTTATTCTTCTGCATCCGCACTGTCGGAAGACTCGTCAGCGGCTGTGTCGGAGGAGGCGTCATCGGAAGACTCGTCAGCAGCCGTATCCTCCGTGGCTTCTTCATCAGAGGAGGAAGGGGCCGCGGCGGCAGGCTTGGAGTCGCCGCCCAGCCAGCCCGTCATGCTGCGGGCTTCCAGGGTATCCGTGGAATACTGATAGCCAACAAAAATCAGCGCGAAAGCCAGGGCCACGAAGGAAAGGACATTCAGCAGCGTATTGGGGGCGGCTTGCGTATCCTCTTCAAATTTCTTGGCCGTAAAGGAAGTGGAAGAAACGGGAGCCGCCGCAGGAGCGGTATTCAGCCCGATGGTGGCCTGCGGAAGCTGGGCGGTAGCCATTCCTGCGCCGGGAGGCGTCAGGGGAACGGTAGGCGCAGCAGCCGCGGGAGCCGCACCGGCAGGAGGCGCGACGGGCGTGGTGGCGGACCCAAGAGCAACTGTCTTCAACCCGCCGCCAAGCTTGATGCCTCCGCCAAGTCCGGCGGGACGCAGGGGGATGGTGGGCGCCGCAGCTGCGGGCGGAGCGGCGGGAGCCGCAGGAGCGCCGGCTGCGGGAGGCGCCGCAGGTGCCGTGGGAACGGAGGGAGCTGCCGGCGGAGTCGGGATGCTGGGCGGGGGCGGAGTACCGCCCGGAATGGAGGGGGGAGGTGGATTACTCATATCGGAAAAATAGCTGTGCTGAACGATAGCTCTCGCTTATTTCCGTCCGTAAATCAAGAAAAAGAATGCGCAAAGCCTGAATTCCGTGCAATTTTTTTTAATTTGAACCGTATTCCATCCTAAACACGCTGTCCGGACTTGCCCTGAAAAGCGTTCTTTCCTACGCTGTGTATCCGGCATTATTTCATATGAAACCCATTACCAAATTAGCTTCCACCAACCTGCCTGACGGTTCCCTTCTTGAACTCTGGGAACGGGACGGCTTCCATTTTCTTCTCCGTGACGGCATGCAGATGGCGTCCAGTTTTTCCCATGGAAGCAATGAAACGGCCGCAGCCATGGCGGCAGCCCCGGTAAAAAGGGCCAACCAGCCCGCTTTTCTCCTGGACGGGCTTGGCCTGGGATTCACCCTATTTGCCCTGATGGACCAGGTCCAGAGGGAAAAGGCCAGCTTCATTGTGGGGGAACCTTGCAAACAGCTCGTTGAGTGGCATGAACAATTGCTGGACAAAGAACGCCCCGGCTTCCTGCACGATCCCCGCGTCAGCGTGGAGTTCACCCCCGCGCTCCAGGTGGCCCGCAAGAACCCGAAGAGCTTTCACGCCATCCTGTGCCGTTCCACGCATGAGCGCATGAACCTGACCGTAGCGGAGGCTTCCGACTATTTTGCCGCGCTCAAGCAGGGCGGCCTGCTGGTCATCACCATAGCCCGGCCGGACACCCGCCTGGCCCGCACCCTGCAAAAAGCGGGCTTTGAAGTCAGCACGGAAGCCGTGCCTGCCTCACATAAAGGAAAGAAAACCACCTTTCACACCGTTCTTCTTGGAAAGAAGGGCCGTTTCGTCCCCTTCTCCGCCCACCAGTCCTGATTTCACCATTCCATATGAAGCGCATATCCCTCACCACCGCCGGCCTTCTGGCCGCTCTCATCATGGGAGTCCCCGCCATGGCGGATTCCATCGCCCCGGGCATCCTGCTGCCCAAAAAGAACACCAAATCCATTTCCTTTTCCCCCAAGGGAACCTCCGACATCTTCCTTCTGGGCATCATGTCACAGGGCAGTTCCGTGAAAAAGGGAGAATCTGTGGCGCAGGCTGACTTCCGCATCCTGGACAGGAGCATTGAGGACTACGAACGCACCATTAAAAGCAAGAACCTGGAAGTGCTGAAACTCCGTTACGCCCTGGACCAGCAGAAGGAGCGCTCCGCCATGGCCCTGCAAAAATACCAGACCGCCCTGACGCGCACGGAAGAGGACCAGAAGGACTTTCTGGAAAAACGGAAGGCCCGCATGCTGGCGGAAGAGGAGGAACGCGTGAACCGGGCCCTGCGCCACATGTCCTACAAGCAGGAGGAGCTGAACCAGCTCACCAAGATGTACAAGGACGACCAGGTGGCGGAAGAAACGGAGGAAATCATCCTGAAGCGCCTGAAGAACGAACTGGGCGAAAGCGAATTTGCCGTGCAGGGGGCCAAGCTCGTTGCGGAGCTTGCCAAGCTGCGCAACATCCACCGCCTGGGGGAAGATTACGCCACTGCGGTCAGGGAAAAGCAGACAGACCTGGCGGAAGCTAAAAAACAGGCGGACTTTGACCTGGAACAGAAAAAGATAGCCCTGACGGAAGCGGAAGTTTCCCTGCGCCGCCTTCAGGACAAATACAATGAACTGAAAGCGGACCGGGAAATGGCCGCCTTCAAGGCGCCGGAAAGCGGCATCCTCCTTTACGGCGGCTACGTGGCGGACAAATGGGTGGCCATTCCGGTAGCGGAAAAGCTGAAGCCCGGCGGCAAGCTGGAAGCCTTTGATAAAATAGCCACCATCGTCCCCCCTGATTCGGAACTGATCGTTCAGGCTACCCTGCCGGATTCCACCGCCACGCCCAAGGTGGGGGAACCCGTCATCATCAAGGTGACGAACATGCAGATTCCGGGCGTAATCACGGAAGCCAGTCCTATTCCGGGCGCCGACGGCAAGCGGCGCATCATCATCACGCCCAAGGTTCCGGCCAGCCAGATATTCGCACCCGGCCTCCCCGTCCAGGTGACGCTCAAGGACCAGCAGGCGTAAGCCCCTACGGACCCCCATGAACAAGGCTATCCTCCTTCTCGCCGCCCTGGGCGCCTGTACGGCGCTCTGCGCTCCCGCGCAACCGGGAAATACGGAAAAGAAGGAGAAAAGGGATACCATCCCCATCGCCAGGGTGCCGGATGTTCCGCCACCCTCCCGGGAAAAGCTGGACGCCTCCATCCGCAAGGCGGCGGATTTCCTGCTGGACAACCAGAACAGGGACGGTTCCTGGGGAAGCCACACGCTTACCAAGGGGCTGAACGTCATCTGCCCCTATCCGGAAGGCCCCAGGTCATTCAGGACCGCCTCCACCTCCCTGTGCGTGATCGGCCTGCTCACCAGCCCGCTGAAAGAGGACCCGGCCGTGAAAACGGCTCTGGACAAGGCCATCCAGTACCTGCTCACCACGCTTCCCACCCTGAAACGCGGGGACACGCGCACCGTGCTGGGCGTCTGGGGGCATGCCTACGGGCTTTCCGCCCTGTGCAGGGCGGCCCGGGACCTTCCAGAAGATTCCCCCCGGTACGCGGAGCTGAAAAAAGTGGCGGCGCTGCAGATGGAAGCGCTGGACCAGATGGCAGACGTCCAGGGCGGCTGGGGCTACTACACGTTCCAGACCTTCTCCAAACGCCCCATCGGAGAACCTACTTCCTTCCTGACCGCCACGGTGCTGATCGCCTACAAGGATGCGGAACGGGCCTTCGGCCTCAAGCCTGATCCCCGCATCCTCAAACGGGCGGTGGCCGGGCTGGAAAAACTGCGCACTCCCGCCGGGAGCTACGTTTATTCCTTCTCCCACTCCTTCTACCCCGGCAGGCCCATCAACCGCCACACCGGCAGCCTGGCCCGTACCCCGGCGGGTGATCTGGCCCTGATTCAGTATGATCCGGACTTCGTTTCCAGGCTTCAGCTGGAAGACGGCCTGGAACGCATCTGGAGCCGCGGAGGCTGGCTTTCACTGGCCGTGAAAAAGCCCATCCCGCATGAAAGCTTTGCCCAGAATGCGGGCTACTTTTTCTACTACGGCTACTATTATGCCGCCCGCTGCCTTTCCGAAGTGCCTGCCGAACGCCTGAAGCGCCATGCCTCCCATCTGGCGGCCGACCTGCTGCCCATGCAGGAAAAGGACGGTTCCTGGTGGGACTACCCCCTGTACAACTACCACAAATTCTACGGCACCGGCTATGCCCTGTTTGCCGTTTCCCGCGTGCGGGATTCCCTGTATCCACCAAGCCCGGCGCCCGCCCCCTGACCCCATGTTCCGCCTGCTGCTGACCAGCCTGTTTTTGACAGCCACCCTGCACGCTGCCGCAGTGGAAGCGGAATCCCCCGCCCGCGGCAAGGCGGATACCGTCCCCATCGCCAAAATCCCGGACGTTCCCCCTGCGGAAGCCGTGCAGTTTGACCGGGCATTCCGCCGCGGCGCGGACTTCCTGCTGAAAAGCCAGAACAAGGACGGCTCCTGGGGTGATCACCGCGTGATCGGCACCTGGAACATCCTCTGTCCCTATCCGGACGGCCCCCTGACGTTTAAAACGGCCAGCACGGCCCTGTGCATCGTGGGGCTGAACGCCAGCCCCCTGCGGGACGAACCGGCCGTGCAGCAGGCCATGACCCGTGCGGAAGACTACCTGATCCGGACGATGCCCCATTTGAAACGTGGGGACGCTCTCTGCATTTACAACACCTGGGCGCACACCTACGTGCTGGACGCCATGAGCATGCGGGCAGCCGGCCTGGACCGGAACAGCCCGCGCTACCGGGAACTGATGGACTGCGCCCGGTTCCAGATGGAGAGGATCAATGAGCTGGCCTCCGCCAAAGGCGGCTGGGGCTACCTGACCTACACCGGCTACAGCCGGCGTCCTGCGGCGGAACCCACTTCCTTCCTGACGGGAACGGTGCTCATCTCCTCCTGGATGGCCGGCAGGACATTCCATCTTTCCCTGGACGGCAAGGTATTCCGCCGGGCGCTGAAATTCCTGAAGGCCCAGAGGACACCGGCGGGAACCTACGTCTATTCCCTGGGGCACGCCTTCTATCCCGGACGTCCCATCAACCGCCATACCGGCAGCCTGGCCCGCACCCCCGCCTGTGATTACGCCCTCAGGCTGTGGGAGCCGGAAGCCGTCTCCCTGCGCCAGCTCATTGACGGGCTGGACCGTCTGTGGAGCCGCCGCGGCTGGCTGGCCATGGCCCTTCACAAGCCGACGCCGCATGAAAGTTTTGCCCAGAACTCCGGCTACTTTTTTTATTATGGATATTATTATTCGGGAATGTGTCTGGACATGCTGCCCCCAAACAGGGTAAAACGGCATGCGTCTCTGCTGGCGAACGACATTCTCACCCGGCAAGGTGAAGACGGTTCCTGGTGGGACTATCCCCTGTACAATTACCACAAATTCTATGGTACCGGCTATGCCCTGTACGCCCTTTCCCGCGCATGGGACAAGCTCTACGGCACGCCCCCTGAACCACTAATCACGCCCAAATCCATTCAGCCATGACCAGGACCCTTAAATCACTTGCCGCCCTCTGCCTGTTCTGCGGCGCGGCCGCTATCTCCACCGGAGAGACCCCGGAAAAACATTCCTCCTTCAAGCCCGGAGAAATCTGGACGGACAACAACGGCGTGCACATCAACGCCCACGGCGGCGGCATCCTTTACGACAAGGGCACCTACTACTGGTACGGGGAGCACAAGGTGGAGGGAGACGCCGGGAACTACGCCCAGGTGGGCGTGCACTGCTACTCCTCCAAGGACTTGTACAACTGGAAGGATGAAGGAATTGCGTTGAAAGTGGTGGAAGGGGACAACTCCCACCCCATCGCCAAAGGGTGCATCCTGGAACGCCCCAAGGTAGTCTACAACAAAAAGACTAAAAAATACGTGATGTGGTTCCATCTGGAACTCAAGGGGAAAGGCTACGGAGCGGCCTACGCCGGAGTAGCGACGGCTGACAAACCCACGGGACCGTTCACCTTCCTGAAAGCCGGGCGCGTCAACCCGGGCAAATGGCCCGCGAACATGGACAAAAAGGATCAGACCATGAAAACATTCAAGGGAGTGCCCGGCCTGACCTCCAGCGCACTGCCGGAAGGAGTCCGTTCCGAGGACATGTTCAAGAAAGACTTTGAAAAGGGCCAGATGAGCCGTGACATGACCATCTTTGTGGACGACAACGGCAAGGCCTACCACATCTATTCCTCGGAAGAAAACAGCACCACGCACATCGCGGAGCTTACGCCGGACTATACCGGACACACCGGGAAATTCGTGCGTGTCTTCCCGGGGCGTTTCATGGAGGCTCCGGCCATTTTCAAGCACAACGGAAAATACTACTTCATCGCTTCCGGCTGCACGGGCTGGGCGCCCAACGCCGCCCGCAGCGCCGTAGCCAGGAACATCGCCGGACCGTGGACGGAACTCAAGAATCCCTGTGTGGGACCCAAGGCGGGGAGAACCTTCGGCGGCCAGAGCACCTACATCCTGCCCGTGCATGGCAAGCCCGGCAAATTCATCTTCATGGCGGATATCTGGAGGCCCCAGAACGCCATTGACGGCCGCTACCTGTGGCTGCCCATCCAGTTTGACGGAGACCAGATCAAGCTGGAATGGAAGGATGAATGGAAACTGGAAGACATGTAACCCCCCTTGCGACCATTGCTCATGAAACCGCTTCTGCTTACTTTTTTTGCCGGACTGGCCTATTGCCTTTTCCCCGTTGCCACGGCTGACGCCCCCGTCAGGCACACGTCTTTCAAGCCCGGAGAAATCTGGACGGACAACAACGGCGTGCACATTAACGCCCACGGCGGCGGCATCCTTTACGACAAGGGCACCTACTACTGGTACGGGGAGCACAAGGTGGAGGGAGACGCCGGAAACCGCGCCCAGGTGGGCGTGCACTGCTACTCCTCCAAGGACCTGTACAACTGGAAGGACGAAGGCATTGCGTTGAAAGTGGTGGAAGGGGACAACTCCCACCCCATCGCCAAAGGGTGCATCCTGGAACGTCCCAAGGTGGTCTACAACAAAAAGACTAAAAAATACGTGATGTGGTTCCATCTGGAACTCAGGGGCAAGGGTTACGGCTCCGCATATGCGGGCGTGGCAACGGCCACGAAGCCGACGGGCCCGTTCACCTTCCTGAAGGCCGGGCGCGTCAATCCGGGCAAATGGCCCATGAATCTGGACAAAAAGGACCGGACAACCGAGTTCACCAAGGAAATGCCCGACTACGTCCGCATCATCCGCAGGGATTACCCGGGAGGCCAGATGAGCCGTGACATGACCATCTTTGTGGACGACAACGGAAAGGCCTACCACATCTATTCTTCGGAAGGCAACATCACCCTGCACATCGCGGAACTGACGCCGGACTACACGGGACATACGGGAAAATATGTCCGGGCCTTCGTCAACCGCTACATGGAAGCCCCGGCTATCTGCAAACACAACGGGAAATACTACCTTATCGCCTCCGGGTGCTCCGGCTGGGCGCCCAACGCCGCCCGCAGCGCCGTAGCCAAAAACATCGCCGGGCCGTGGACGGAACTCAAGAACCCGTGCGTGGGGCCCAAAGCCGGCATCACCTTCGGCGGCCAGAGCACCTACATCCTGCCCGTGCAGGGCAAGCCCGGCAAATTCATCTTCATGGCGGACATCTGGCGGCCCAAAAACGCCATTGACGGGCGGCATATGTGGCTGCCCATGAAATGGGACGGGGACCAGATTATTCTGGAATGGAAGGATGAATGGACATTAAAAGACCTGTAAGCGCCTCCCTCCCGCCTGAAAAAGATACCCACAATAGTTCCGGCCCGCTTCCCGTTCAAGGGGAAAGCGGGCCGGACGCGGTTAAACGTATTCTAATTGATGAAAGCCGCGGTTAGCGGGCCTTCTTGGAAGCAATCAGATAATTCCTCATGCGCTGGTCGGCGGGGGTGGTGGGGCGCATGCTGGTGACCCAGTTGCCGTCCTTGTCCTTCCTCTTCACTTCCGTCCTGTCGCGGTACAGTTTGGCGGAAAAACCGTCGGAATCAAGAATCACCGGTCCGGGGCCCTTGGTCACAATGGGGGTCGGGGGAACTTCCGCCACTACGGTCATGGGAGTGGTCAGGGAATCATACCAGTATACCAGTTCCTGCTGCCCTGCGGGATTATCCGGATAAGGCGCATACGCTCCGTTATTGGTGGAAACCTTCACATACGCCGGTTCCGGGAACGTGGTCTGGTATGATGAAGGCGAACAGGCGCCCAGCAGTAAAAGGCTGGCGCCGCCGACAATGATCATGGATTGCAGTTTCATATAGGCATTGGAGTCCCTTCCGCCCGCAACCGTTCAGACCGTGAGTGACCGCAGTGTCTTTTCCGGAGTCCGGCCACAGAGAACAACAATCTGACCTTCAAGCAAAAGTGCATCCACATTCAAAACCCTTCCTCCTTTCTGTCTTGCATCGGCGCCACGGCAGAAAGCCGCTTCCAAAACTTAAAAAACTGAGAAACCGGAAAAGCAAGTACCGGAAAGAAATGCCTGTTCATTACATTTCTCCGGAAGATGCCGACAAGTACAAGGAATTCCTGAAAGGGACCGCTCCGGAAACGGGAGGGAGCCGGTAAAAACCGGGAAAGAACCTTGCCGGGGACCGGGTGAAATGGTTGAATGCCATCATTCCATGATTACGGATTTCCGGCTGAAAGTGTTTGAGACCGTTGCGCGGCGGCTTAACTTCACCCGCGCGGCGGAGGAGCTGTTCATTACCCAGCCGGCTGTGACCCGCCATATCAAGGAACTGGAACGGCTGCTTGACGTGCGCCTGTTCAAGAGAGAGGGCCGCGGCATCGCCCTGACGACGGAAGGCGCCCGCCTGCTGGCTCACTCCCGCCGCATTTTAAAAGAATATGAAACGCTGGAGGAGGACATGTCTTCCGGCCGGGATGCCCCCATTTCCGGAGAATTGAGCCTGGGGGCCAGCTCCACCATGTCCCAGTACGTGCTGCCCCCGCTGCTGGCCCTGTTCAACCGCCATTATCCGGAGATAAGGATACGGCTGAAAAGCGGCAATACGGAAGAGATGGAGCAGGCCGTACAGCATGACGCCGTGCAGCTGGGCATCGTGGAAGGCACAGCAACGCGGACGGACCTGCATTACCTGCCCTTCATGGAGGATGAAATCATTCTGGCCGGAGGCGCCCACACCGCCGTGCCGCGGGAAGGTCTTTCCCTTCCGCAGCTTTCCGGCATTCCCCTCATCATGAGGGAGCCGGGGTCCGGAACACGCCGGGTGGTGGAGGAAGCCCTGAAGGCGCACGGAATAACCACTTACGGGCTTCATATCCTGATGACTCTGGGGAATACGGAAAGCATCAAGCTGTATCTGGCGCATTCACCCGCCTGTTCCTTTCTTTCCTCCCTCGCGGTCCGGGAAGAGCTCAAGCGCGGGGACCTGAAAAAAATCCACGTCCGCCAATTGGAAATCCGCCGCTCCTTCCATTTTGCCACCGGGCATGGGGACCACAGCAGAATTAATGAGTTATTCATTAAATTCTGCCGGAATTATTATAACAAAATCTAATCGCCTATAACAATTTCTGATTAGATTTTATCATGATAGTGGAGTATACCTCCTTCGCATCTGCTTCAGAACGCCTTCATCCGGGTGTTTCCCACGGCAGTGATGATCATTCTAAAGCCCATGTCTCCCAAACACCTCGCCAATCCGCTCCACGGCATTCTGCTTATCGTCCTGTTTTCCTTCTCCGCCTTTTACATTGCGGATTTTGAATGGGTGAAACACCTTTCCTTCAGCCCGCTGATCGTCGGCATCGTGCTGGGCATGCTTTACGCCAACAGCCTGCGCAACCATCTTCCGGAACCCTGGGTCCCCGGCATCCAGTTCTGCACCAAGCAGGTTCTGAGAACCGGCATTGTGCTTTACGGGTTCAAGCTGACGTTCCAGAGCGTGATTGACATCGGCGGCGCGGCGCTGCTCATTGACGCGGTTGTCGTTACCCTTACCATCCTCCTTGGAGTGGGTCTGGGGCGGCTGCTGAAAATGGACCGGGATACGGCCCTGCTGACTTCCATCGGCAGTTCCATTTGCGGCGCCGCAGCCGTACTGGGCGCGGAGCCTGTGGTAAAAAGCAAGCCGTACAAGGCGGCGGTAGCCGTTTCCACCGTCGTCATCTTCGGGACTATTTCCATGTTCCTGTATCCGGCCCTCTTCCGTGCCGGGATGCTGGAGCTGACTACGGAACAGATGGGTCTTTTTACCGGAGCCACGCTGCATGAGGTGGCCCATGTGGTAGGCGCGGGCAATGCCATGGGGCAGTCCATTTCCGATTCCGCCATCATCGTCAAGATGATCCGGGTCATGATGCTGGCTCCCGTGCTGGTCATTCTGAGCATCATCCTGGCACGCCGGGATTCCGCCAACGGAACAAACGAGGGAAAACGGAAAATCACCATTCCCTGGTTCGCCTTCCTGTTCCTGGTCGTCATCGGTTTCAATTCCCTGGATCTGCTCCCCTCCGGGCTGGTGGACGCCATCAACACCCTGGACACCTTTCTGCTGACCATGGCCATGACGGCTCTGGGCGCCGAATCCAGTTTTGAGAAATTTAAAAAAGCTGGGGCGCGGCCCTTCCTGCTGG